>DHIZ01000223.1:0-25679 GCA_002404055.1 Chloroflexi bacterium UBA4733 | reverse complement strand
CGGCTGGATGATGGGCCCCTGGGCGATCTGCGGCGCGTTGTTGCACGGAGCGACCGTCGTGCTCTACGAGGGAGCGCCCGACTATCCTACGCCCGACCGGCTCTGGTCGCTGGTCACACGGCATCGCGTCAGCATACTGGGGTTGGCGCCCACCCTTGTGCGATCGCTGATGCGCTACGGTACGGCGCCGCTGCACGGACACGACCTGTCCAGTCTGCGCGTGCTCGGCTCCAGTGGTGAGCCCTGGAACCCGGACCCCTGGTGGTGGTATTTCCGGGAGGTGGGCGCTGCCAGGTTGCCAATCGTGAACTACAGCGGGGGCACCGAGGTCTCCGGCGGCATTGTCAGCGGTAACCTGATCAGCCCGCTCAAACCGTGCAGCTTCGCCGGCCCCTGTCCCGGCATGGCCGCCGACATTGTGGATGATGCCGGCACATCGCTGCTCGGCACTGGCCAGGTGGGCGAGCTCGTGGTACGGGCGCCCTGGCCGGGGATGACCGCCGGCTTCTGGCAGGACCCGGAGCGCTACCTGGCCACCTACTGGTCGCGCTGGCCGGGAGTCTGGGTGCAAGGGGACTGGGCACGGGCCGATCCTGATGGCAGCTGGTATCTGCTTGGTCGCTCCGACGACACGCTCAAGGTGGCCGGCAAGCGTGTCGGTCCTGCCGAGGTGGAGTCGGCGGCCGTGGCGCACCCGGCGGTGGTGGAGGCGGCGGCCATCGGTGTGCCCGACGCCGTCAAGGGCGAGGATGTGGTGCTGATGGCGGTGCTGAACCCAGCGTATCAGGCCTCGCCGGAACTCGCCGTGGCCGTCAGCGACCATGTAGCGTCGTGGCTGGGCAAGCCGTTGCGCCCGGCCAGAGTGGTATTCGTGGCAGATCTTCCCCGCACCCGCAGCGCCAAGATCCTGCGCCGCGTCGTCCGCAGCGCCTATTTGGGCCTACCGCCGGGTGACCTGTCGGCACTGGAGAACCCGGCTGCCGTGGCGGCGATTTATGCGGCTGGTCAGCAGCAGCGTCACGAAGGCAAGGGCCAGTAGCGTGGTGGCGCGTAACCTGCTTGTCGCCGTGCGAAGATGACAGTATTCGGCCTTCATTGCGGGCGTTGTCGTCATGTGTTAGGCCGATTCACTCTACGCTCATGAAGTTTGACAAATAAATCGGGGACTCGGATATAGCTGTAGGGGCAGGCCCCTGTGCCTGCCCTCGCTCGGGCACAACCACCGATCACTTTGTTCAACCGGACCAGGGCAGGCACGGGGGCCTGCCCCTACGCGAGGCGCCTACAATCCCCATTTTTATTCGTCAAACCTCATAAGCGTAGGGCTACGCACCCGCACGCGGGTACCCGACAGCACCCTGAAGGGCGCTGTCGGGGATCTGTCAGGGCGCTTCAGCGTCCTTTGTTATCGTAGCCCGCCCGTTTACGAGCGGGTGAACTCGCGACTGCGAATAGTGGACCGGCGACGCCAACTGTGGCGCGCCAATCCAAAGTTGCAAAGTTGTCGGCGTGTTGACAGCTTCGGAACCGCGGGTTACGCTTGCCCGAATCGGCCAAGGTGACTCGGGATGTCGAGCGTCGTCATTCGGGTGACTCCTGATTGTATTGGAGGTTTTTGATGGCAAGGCAGTACCTGTCCCGGCGAGGTCTTCTCGCAGTCGCTGGGCGCATCGTTGCTGGTTCTGGAGCGGCCAGCTTGCTCGTCGCCTGCGGCGCTACCACTGGTGGGTCGGCTGCCACGACAGTTGCGTCGAGCACCGCCGCGGCGGCCTCAGTCGCCACGAGCGCCGCAGCGCCGGCCACGACTGTCGCCCAGGCCAGCGCGACCAGCGCCGCCATAACCGCCAGCGCGGCAGCGACGACCATAAGCCGCGCCGCGGTGGCATCGGCGTCCTCCGCGCCGGGGGCGAAAGTGGTGACGTTGCAGAATGCTGCGCGGTTCGTGGGCGGGTCGGATGCCCTCAAGGCCGAGGAAGCGCTCTACGCAGACTTTACCAAGGAGCACCCGACGACCAAGGTGGAGGTCACGCCCGGCGTCGACCCGCAGCAGACACTGATTACCCGGCAGGCCGGCGGCACGCCGCTGGACTTTGTCGAGAACGACTGGGGTACCTGGAGCGGCCTCGCCAACAAGAAGGCCATCGCCGAACTCACGCCGTATTTCGCCACTGCTAAGATCGACATGGCCATCTTCGTACCGGAGGCGGTGACCAACTACACCATCCAGAGCAAGACTTACGGACTGCCGGTCAGTATGTCGGTGGACGCCGTGGCCTACAACGTCGACCTGTTCGACGCCAACGGTCTTCCCCATCCGCCGGTTGATCCCAAGGACACGTCCTGGACGATGGAGCGCTTCCTGGAGATCGCCCAGAAGCTCACCAAAGGCAAAGAGCAGTTTGGCTTCGGCGGCAGCGCCAATGGCTACAATACCGCCGGCATCACCAACGGCACCTACTTCGGCATGCCGGGCTGGGACGATCAGGCCCAGAAGTCGCGTTACGACGCGCCGGAGTGGGCCACCGGTAGCCACTACTGGCTGGACCTACGGGACAAGTACCAGGCACAGCCGGTTGGCGACACCATCAAGACGCTGAAAGGAACACTGCCGGACATCTTTGCCTCCGGCAAGATCGGCATGAACGTCGTCTATGCCATCAACTGGAAGCCCACCCAGATGGCCTCCAAGTGGGCCCTGGCCACCATGCCCTATTCCGGCAAAGGCAACAACATCTCCGGCCGCATGTATCCGCACGGCCTGCACATGGACGGCACCACGAAGAACACCGAGCAGGTCTGGACCCTCTTCCAGTGGTTGACCAAGCCGGCGAACGGCGGGCGCTACCCGATCATCACCGGCCACGCGGTGTCGCCGCTGCTCAACGGTGGCTCAGACCTGGCCCAAAAGACGCGCAAAGCGCAGTGGGGCGTCGACCCAACGGCGTTCCTGCTCGATTCCTACACGCTGCTGCCCTCCGGTACCGGCATCCTCAAGTACTCCAACTGGCCGAACATCGGCAAAGAATTGACGCCGCTCTATGCCAAGGTCGATGCTGGGCAGACGTCGTCGGAGGACTACGGTCGGCAGGCAGCCCAAATCGTCAACGACAACATCCTGAAGGAGGCGTGAACACTCGCGGTCGCAGCTTGAAAGGAGACGCCGATGGTTGCCCCGCAGAAAGGCGCAGGACGGACGTTCCACTTCTGGCGTGGGTGTGAACGATGCCCATGAAGATCTACCTTATGACCGATATGGAGGGTGTCGCCGGTGTGGTCAACGGCGACGACTACCTGGCGCCGGGAGCGCGCTACTACGAGGTGGCGCGAGAGTTGGTGACCGGCGAGGTAAACGCTGCCATCGAGGGAGCGCTGGAGGGAGGCGCCACCGAGTTCCTGGTCGTTGATGGTCACGGCCAGGGCGCGATCAACCCGCTGCTGCTTCACCCGGCGGCGCGCTTGCTCACTGGCCGGCCGCTGGGCTATCCGTTCGGCATCGACGAGAGCTTCACCGCCGCCTTTATGATCGGCCAGCATGCCAAGGCGAACACCGATGGCGGTCACCTGGCCCATACCGGCTCTTTCGCCATTGAAGACCTCTCCATCAACGGGCGAAGCGTTGGTGAGTTGGGCTGCAATATGCTGACAGCGGCCTATTTCGGCGTCCCCTACATCCTCCACACCGGCGATGCCGCGGCCGCCGCCGAGGCGCGCGCTGTGGTCCCGGCTATCGAAACAGCCACCGTCAAGTGGGGCATCGCTCGTGGCTCAGCGAGCGGCCTCGACAGCCGCCAGAACGAGCTCTTCAACGGCGCGGCGATCCATTTGCATCCGACACAGGCCCGTGCAGTGATCCGTGCTGCAGCCAGGCGAGCGCTGGAACGGCGGGAGGAGATCGCTCCTTTCCGTCTCACCGCCCCGTACCGTCTGACCTCCATCCTCCGGCAGACCGCCACCGAACCGCCTAAAACGGCCAGCGTGGAAGCCGATGATATGATCGAGCTATTGCGCCGACCGCGGCGGCATAGTTGAATATCGCGATCATCCAACGGTCACTGCCGCGCTCCCCAACGCGCTGGCACGCTCGATAGGAGCCGTCATGGTCTATCCCATCGCCCGCGTCGGAGACGCCGCCCGGCCCGGTCTCGGTGTGGAGGAGAACGTCGGGCTGCTGCGTCATTACCTCTACGCCGAGCGACGCTTCTGCCTGCTGTTGGCCGGCCACCTGCCATCCATACCGGAGATGGCGATCAAGCAGGGGATCGGCCGTCATCTCTGGGAAGACGCCGAGCACGCCTCCTGGCTGATCGAGCGGATCGGTCAGTTGCGCACCAGTCGCACGTCGCTCGATGCAGCGCCGGACGGCGCGCTGGCCACCCTGGTCGATGAACTGCTGTGGTGGGCGAACACCGCGGAGTTGATCGTTGGCGTCTACGTCGTCGTCAAACCGGCGCTCGTTGCCGCCTATCGTTGGCACATCAGCGCCACCAACCCGCTCGTCGATTTCCCGACGGCTCGCCTGCTGCGCTTTGCCCTGGCCGAAGAAGAGGCGCAGTTGGAGTGGTCAGCGTCGGTGCTGCCGGAACTCCCGGCGTCGGCGGAGTTGACCGCCTGGCGTGGCCACCTGGAACGCCTGTTGGGTGCCTGTGGCTCCATGACGGGAGCCGACATGTTCGCGAAGGCCGGCCTGCCCGCGCCGGCGGATCACTGGAAGACCGGCGATTGGACCTGGGACACCTTCCCGCAGACCGCGCAGAAAATGACGATAGTCGACACGAACGGACGAACCACGCAGTTCGGCTATTTGGCCGACACGGTGATGTGGGGGCTCGCGCCCTGGATCCTGGCCAACGGCGGAGACATCCTGAGTCAAGATCGCACCAAATCGCTCCTGGACCAGCCGAAGGCGGTCCAGGCGGTCAGCTTTCAGCAGGACCTGATGAACAAGTACCAAGTGGCGCCCAACGCCGCCGACACGAAGGACGTCGACCTGTACTTTCTGGAGCCGCTGGCGCAGAACTACGCCAAGCTGCTGCCGCTCAACCCCTTCTGGCCGGACATGGAGAACAAGGCCGACAGTGCGCTGCAGGCGATCTTCGGCCAGAACCAGAGTGTCCAGCAGACCTTCAGCCAACTCACGCCCCAGATCAACCAGATTTTGGCCGGGGCGATAGGCTGAGGATGAATGGCTAGAGCAAGGGGTTGACGGCGCTGGTGATCCTGACGCCTGCTGTCTGGGCAGTCTCCTTGCCTTCGTTCAGCACGACGTCGAGCTCTTTGGTGATAGTGTCGAGTACCTGGCTGTAGGTCGGGATGCGCGGTTCGGTGTGCGCAACGGTGGCGGCATCCAGGAAGAGTTGCGCCTGGCCCGGCTTGAAGAGTGGAGAGAGGATGTTCACCGTGGACTTGTACATGAACACCCAGCTCACCAGTTGCACCCACGTCTTGACGCTCTCCGGTGCGATCAGGTAGCGAGCCATGGTCCAGGCGGCGTCGGGCGCCTTGGTTGTCCGGGTGATGCCGAGGGCGGTGAAGGTCATCCAGTTGGCCGGTCCGGCCCTTCCCTTGGGCAAAGGAGCGACATCCCACGGCACCTTCGTCTTCCAGGTCTCCACCAACCGTCCGATCTGGGAGGACTGGCTGTAGTTCATGGCCAGCCGGCCGGTGTTGAAGAGGTCGTTGTTGTTCATCGTCGACAGGTCTGCGGTGGTGGGAGCTGCACTATACTTGAAACGCACATCGGCAAGGTCTTGAATTGCCTGGGTAGCGACTGCCTGGTCGAGCGTACAGTGCTTGTTGTCCTTGGAGAGGATGTCGCCACCGTCGGCCCAGATCCGCACCTGCCAGGGAGGCAGGAAGGTGCCGAACTGCTTCGTCGCTCCCGTGCCGCTGGTCAGCTTCTGGGCAGCCTGTAGCCACTCGCCATCCCAGGTCCAATCGGCGGTCGGCGTCCCGACCCCCGCCTTGGCAAAGAGATCCTTGTTGTAGTACAGACCCTGCGTATCCAGATTCATCGGCAAACCGTAGAGACTGCCCCCCAATGACGCCGCTTCCAGGACGCCTGGCACGATGTCCTGCTTGTCCAGACCGCCGTTCCCCGCCTGGCTGGCGAACTTGTCCAGTGGCGCCAGTACCTGCTTGGCCTGCAAGGGCGCCATTTCGACCAGCGCCACCGTGAATACATCGGGCGCGACATCGCCCGCCATCATGGTCAGCAACTTCTGGTAGTAGGCATTGCCACCCGGGGTTGGCTGATTGTTCACCTGTATATTCGGTTCGTCCTTGGCAAGCTGGGCCAGCAGGGGCTTCTGAGCCAGACCGCCAGGTAGCTGCGCTGTGAACCAGTTCATGTAGGTGACCAACTGGGCCGCAGCCTTGACGCTGCTCGTGGCGGCAGGTGGCGCGCTGACGCTGGCCGTCGTCGACGCGGCGGAAGGCGTCGGCGCTGCAGTGGAACGGAGTGCCGTGGTGCTGCTGAGGGAGATTGTGCCTGTGGCGGTTGTCCCTCCACTGACCGATGACGTCACAGCTCCGCCGCAGGCGGCCAGGACGCCGGAGCAAAGGGACACAGCGGAGACCGCCAGCAACTGCTGTAGGCAGCGGCGCCGGTTCACTGCTTTCAACATGTCCATTGTTGGTACCTCCAGTGGAGACCCATGAGTCAATCGCTGAATGAGCAATGGTGGAGAGGGTATACACTATCGCGTTACGCTGTCAAGCGCGCTGGCATTCCCGAGTGTACCCCATAGTATTGCGCGTCCTGCTTGCTAACGGCGTCTCCGCCGCGCCCGGCGACTGAAGTCGCGGGCTACAGTAAGCAACCACCCACTGCGGTGGGTACCCGCCTTCGGCGGCTCCGGTAGTCCGCGTAGGCGGACTTCGCTTCGAATAGCCCGCGACTTCAGTCGCCGGGAGGCCCCAAGCATCCGGCGCAAAACTATGGGGGACACCCGGCATTCCCGGTTGCACCGCACCTTGATGGGCGTCAACGGGCTGCACTATCCTCAGGACCGCCTCTCCGGCCCCCACCCACTGCCCGCGTTGGCCGATCTCATCGCCCAACACGCCGCCGAGTCCTGCCCCAGGAGCGACTCGGCTGCCGCTGCTTGACACCACGAGTTATTGAGCAGACACGTAGGCCCTTAGCGAAGGGTATCAAACAATCTCGACCAAATGTGCTGGCGTCGGCTTTCCGTCATCTCGGGCACGGCCGGGCTGAAATCTAACTCGCACATGATCCCCGTTAAGTATCTCTAACCACCGACTGCGATCCATAAGCTCATTCCGGTGAGCGAAATACTTCTGGCCGTTATCACCAATAACAAAAACAAAATCCCTGTCCGGGTGCTTCATCGCTACCCGACCGTATGTTACAGGAGACTCATTGGATTTTGCCGCAATTTGGAGCAGTATGGGATCATTAGCGATAATTGGGTTGCAGTTACCTAGCCATCGCAATGAATTGTAACACTCCGGACCTAGATCAAATTTTTCCGAAAGACGAAGAATTCTACTACCTATCGCCTGCCAATCGCTCAAGGTGCTCTGAATACCAAGTACTGCGAATGCAGTACGCACACACTTACGCGCCGTATTAATTACCTTCTGATCGGGGACTGTAACGGAGATCGCTTCGCAAACGGTGTCTAAGGACTGGCAAATAAGGTCGAAAGCATCCAACGGTAGATGCCGATCACGTTGAAATTCTGCGGCACGGCGTAAGCAATCGGCATACTGAGTCAACAAATAGGCGCGCTGATCGCCACCCAATTCTAAAATGCGAGTCTTAGCCCTTGAAAACGCTGCAATACCCTCTAGTATCCGACCGGCAAGGGCAAGCATCCGTCCATAACAGGCGACTGTCTGAGGCTGCGCCGCCTTCTTGTTTGCCGTAGTCGCAAGGACTTCTACTGCGCGTTCAAACTCATCCTGCTCTGACAAAAATTGTGCATAAAAGACAATAAGAGGTTCGCTCTTTCCGTCTGCGTGATCCAAGGCACGCTCGTAGTCCTCCTCGGCTCCTATAGAATCGCCTGACGCGGCTCTCACCTGCGCAGAAATACGCCAGACTTCGTAGAATCCTGGACACAAACGCTTGGCAATTTCGAGAGCCTGAAGAGCGCTCCGGAAGTCTCGATCATGAAGATCGGATAACGCGCGATCAAGATGCCGAACAACCATTGCCTCGTCAATGGACCGGAACAGGATGGCTCCTCTTTGAAACGGATTCCCTGCTGCCCGGTTTCTCGCCTCATCTCGGGCTCCCATAAGTGCGCGGTACGTTTGCTGGAGTCTGGGCCTCTCGACGGCTACTTCCGAGTCTCTGGAGAGAATAAAGCGCCTGGCGAATTCAGTAGTAGTCCAGAGATCCGTGTCGAATTCTGCCGACTCGTCCCTTGTTCGCCGAATGAGATTTGAATGAAAGAGATAACGAACGTCTATCCTAACCGCTTCAATTTCGTCCTCTTCTGACAGGAGACAAAGCTGAACCTCCCCGAGTGGCCGGGACATTGCTACGAATATTCGAAGATATCGACGCTGTCGGTTAGTTAAGGCGTTGTAAAGATTTAAAAAGCAAAACTCTAAAACTTCCCCGAGATCTTTCTTTGGGTCGGTTAGGGCACGAGATACCCTTCCATTTGTATAGGACTGAATGAACCACTTGATGGCAAGCGGGTTATAGAACAGCTTTTCACAGTCTTTCTGAATTATCGAGTCGGGACGCCGATGAAGCTCGGGAACACTATAGACGTGCGAAATCCGTCTATATAACGCGATGGCATCCTTCGTCTCCATTGACCTAAGATTGAATCTCTGCTCTAATTCCCCGATGCCTACTTTGGACGTGAGTACGATTTTCGACTGACGTGGAATGTCAAGAAATAGAGGGCGAATAGTATCGATATCTATTGTCTCAAGATTGTCGATAACTAGAAGTATCCTGAGTGTACTTAGGATGTCATGCACTAAAATAAATAGGTCGACGATAGGCTTAGATTCCAGGTTCTCACCCAACGCGGTAGCAATACCCTGTAAGAGCTCAAGTTCGCTAGTCATTGCCCCTGCAATGTGACGTACACCAGATGAAGTCAGGCGCGTGGTCTTAAGCGATGTCCACAAGATCATATCATAGGGAGGATGCCTATCAAGTAGATCGTACAGACACCGTAAGGTGAGAGCTGTCTTGCCAACGCCGCCTTCTCCTGTGACATTAATGAGAGGGTGGGATCCGAGCAGGAGAGTGCTAAGACTCTCACGATCCGACGATCGTCCAATGAAGCCGGTGTCATCAAAATCTGGACTAGGCAAATTATTGGGAATGGCATCATCATCAGGCTTCCAATAGCTTGGAATGCTGAGTGTAAGGGGGTACATGTTGTTACTACTGAGAGTCTTGTCAACTTCGCTAACATTCTGAAAGGCATAGTTCATCTGAATACTTCGGATGGCTACTAGAGTATCGTAGGTACATGCAAGATCGTCGGGCTCCAAGGGTCGGGCATGGCACACCCGGTTGCGAACATGGATCAGAGGGCGCGCGAGTTCAAGCAGACGCCGGACCACGACGACGTCCTGACCAAGGAACTGGGCGATTTCTCCTTCGCGACGGGCAATGATGTCGAGGAGGGTTGACAGATCCACATAGTCTAGAAGATCTTGCCATCCAGCTGCTTGCTGTGTATTGTTCGTCGCAGAGCGATAAATTCTCCGCGCCCTCTCCGTTTCGTCTTCGGTGAGTGTTGGCCCGGTACCGTGGGTTTGCTCAGACGCCAGCCTCCGCAGGTCCTGTTCGAGAGCCATGAGCCAAGCAAAGATTGTATTTCGCTGTAGGTCCATAACGCGGCTCCTCGCGACTATCAACAGCCAGAGCGTCCCGTCGCGGAGGCGACGGTCGAACGGACCGCGGGAATCTTACACAGGTACCACGTACTGGTCAACGTTTCTCCCCGCTAAGACATGGTTCACGCCAGACATGACCCACCATAACGGTTTCGGTAGTCTACCAGAGGGGGTGGAGGCTGAATTGTAAAGGCGGGCACAGCAAGCGAGTATCTCGACGTACTAGAATTTGCAGACCCGCGACTTTGGATGAATGCCGAGTATTGGGGACACGGCGGTGCCGAGGACGACCCCAGCGATCACGGTCGACACGTCACTTGGCCACCGCCCGCAGATGTGGCCTTGCCTTGCGAGTTGTAACGGCGCCTCCGTTTTGCTACGCACTTGCTGTGCATTACTTTGCGTCACCCCCGATATGCCCTTCTACCCGGGTTGTTGCATCATTCCCGACCAATCACCATCCTGTACACTTCAGGACCTCCGGCTCAGCCATTGATCTTGAAAGAAAGCAGGGAAGCCCGTGGCCCGACAGAGAGAACGTTTCAATGTCTTGCTCGTCATGACTGATCAGCATCGCGCCGACCTCATGACCTGCGCCGGAAACGATCTCGTCCCGACGCCGCACATCGACAGTCTCGCAGCGCGCGGGGTGCGCTTCAGCCAGGCGTACTGCCCGTACCCCGTGTGCGTCGCCTCGCGCATGTCCCTGTTGACCGGTCTCTATGCCCACACGACCGGGGCGATCGATAATACCGACCGCCTGGACTGGCGCTACCGCACCGTGGCACATCATTTCGCTGAGCAAGGGTATCTCACTGCCCTGCTCGGCAAGATGCACTTTCGTGATGGAAATCACCATGGTTTCGCGTACACCCTTACCATCAACGACTGGCTGATGTACCTCGGTCCCAAAGTCCAGCATTACGCCAACGAGATCGCCAACGCCCCCGAGAGTGACAACTTCTTCCAGAGCGTCGATGATCATGGCGCCTGCTTCCCAGATGTCACGGACCTCTGGGATGGTGCGAGCCCGTGGGCGGGAAAGGTGCAGCGGTATACGTTCGAAACGATGGCCTCGCACCTCGACGCTTCCGATCACCTCGATTCCCTCATCGCCCGCGAAGCGGCAAAGTTCTTGACGCGTTACTGCGACCAGCCCTTCTTCCTTGTCGTCAGCTTCTTGAAACCGCATGCCCCGCTGTATCCGCCAGCGGAATGGGCGGCGCGCTACCCAATCGAGAGTATCGTCCTTCCGCCCGTCAGCGAGGAGGAGATTGAACAGTACCCGCACCATCTCCAGCAGCGAATGCGCGCGTCACGACAGCTCGCGCCGCGGCGCCAGCGCGCCAGCAACGCCGGGTACCTCGGCAACCTGGCCTTCGTGGACACCTGCGTCGGCCAGGTGTTGACCGCGTTGCAGGAGCTCAAGCTGCAGGACAGTACCGTCGTTGCCTACACGTCCGACCACGGGCACCTCCTGGGCGAGCACGGCTTGCGGGGAAAGTTCTGCCTGTTTGAGCCATCCGTCCGCGTGCCCTTGATCCTCAGCCACCCGCCCCAGCTCCCGCAGGGCGCCGTTGCCCCGGCCCTGACGGAAATAATTGGACTCTATCCCACCCTCAGCGAGCTCGCCGGTCTGGACGCTCCTCAACGCACGACGATTGTCGATACCCCCACTGCCCCGGAGCACCTTGATGCCGCCAGCTTCGCTGCAATCGCACGGGACCCGTCGCTCCCTGGGCCGCCAGCGGCGTTTAGCGAGTACCATCTACGGTCGCCGGTCGCCTCCTTTATGATTCGCACGCACCAGTACAAGTACATCTACAACCAGGGGGCAACGGACGAGCTCTACGACGAGGTGGAGGACCCAGAAGAGCGCGTCAACCTGATCGCTGATCCACGGTATCGCCAAGAGCAGGAGGCGCTGAGACGCCAGCTCGTCGCCTGGTACGACCCTGAGCGGAACGCCAACGTCGCGGTGCAGCGGCTCTCGCATGGATTGCCCTGGCGGGATAGTTAGCCGCGCCTACCGTCGTATACAATGAACACCTGCGTTCCGATCAGATTGAGCTGCCGCCAGTAGGAGTGACACGTTGAAGCGGACCAGACAACATGCCGGGCTCGTGCTGTCCCGTCGGGGCCTTCTCGGCGCATTGGGTCATGCGTTCCCAGGCATCGCGCTGCTTTCGGCTTGCGCTTCCGCCAGCACCAGCAGCCCGACGGCATTGCCGAGCGTCGGAGTCACGACAACCGCTGCAACGACGATACCTTCAACCGCAGCGAAACCGAGTACCGCGCAGACCAGCGGCAAGCAGGGCCTCACGGTCATCAGCGACATTGATGCTCAGGGGTTGCCCTTGCTGACGAAAGTCATTGATCAGTGGAATCAGGCCAACCCGCAGGCGCCCGCCAGTCTTCAGGGCGTCGCTGGGACACAGTACAGCACGAAACTGGAGACCATGGCGGCGGGTGGCGCTTTGACAGATGTCTTCGCGCTCTCCGGCAACGACCTACCCCGCCTGGCTAACAGCGGCGTCCCGGCGACCCTGGACGCGCTGCTCCAGCAGGACCATTACGACCTCTCCGACTATGTGCCGCTGCCACGCCAGCGTATGGTCTGGAAAGGAGCGACCGTGGCGTTGCCGCGCGGCTTCTCCAACCAGTGCATCTATTGGAACGTGGACCTTTTCGACAAGATGGGTGTGGCTCATCCGCCGCAGAGCTGGGACGCTGCAGGCTGGGACTTTGCTGGCTTTCTGGACACCGCTCAGAAGTTGACGACAGGAAGCGGCGGCGGAGCACAGTACGGTTTTACCGTGGGCACCGACTTCGTCGGCGGCTGGGGGCAGTGGCTCTACGCCAACGACGCCCACGTCTTTGACGATCAGTTTACGCACTGCTTGGTGAACCAGCCGGCGGCGGTGCAGGCGCTGCAGTTCATGCAAGACTTGATCGTCAAAAACAAGGTTGCGCCGACGCCGGCGACGCTGTCGACGGAGAACCCGCTCTCGCTCTTTCTGAGCGGCCGCTTGGCGATGCTGTTCGCCCCAGTTGCTTCAGTCGCCACCTACCGTCCGGCGAAATTCAAGTGGGACTTCGCCATCACGCCCAAGGGCGCCGGTCCGCGAGTCACCACCGCCGCCGCAGGGGTCTACTGGTGCGCCAACGCCCACACGCCGCAACTACCGGCGGCATGGAAGCTGCTCAGCTACCTTGCCTCTCCGCAATCCGAGCTAGTGCTGGCCAATACGTACTTTCCGGCACGCGAATCGGTGCTGCAAAAGATTGCTACGCTTGACCCCACGCTGCCGCCCACCCACCGTCAAGTCGGCATTGATGGACAAAAACTGGCTCGCGCCTTCCGCGCCACCCCGAACTTTGCCGAGATCAACGCCATCTTCACCAAGCAGTTTGCTTACCTGTGGGATGGCAGCAGCACCGTCGAGACCATCACTACGAAGACCGTCCAATTGGTCGATGCCTATCTTGCTGCGCACCAAAGTAGGTAAGAAAGGTAACGGAACACGACGACGTGTCGTACCTGCCATTATCCCAACTGAGCGCTGCAATCGGGCCGGGTCGGCCAAATCCGCCGGACGTGAAGGAGCAACCGTAGCCCCTGCACCAGGGGGATCGCTCGTGTGGGCGACAGCAGAGCCTTGACAGTCCAGACTCTCAGCGCTAGTATTCACACGATTGATTACGACGATTGAATTCGGCTCGGCGACGGGACGCCATGGCCACCATCAAAGACATCGCGAGGGAACTGGGCGTGGACTCATCGACCGTGTCCCTGGCCCTGCGTGATCATCCGGCGATCGCGGCGGCTACCCGCGAGCGGATTCAACGCGCTGCCGCTCGGATGAACTATGCGCCCAACCGGGCGGCGCAGGCGCTGCTGCCTTGCAGTCTGGCGCCACGCGGCTCCGTCGCAGCAGCCCCAAAGGAGCATCCATGAGCGCGAGCACCGCGGCGTTACCAGCGCGGCGTTCTCGGCGCCGGCTCACCCCGGCACGCCGCGAGTCACTCGCCTTCTACGCCTTCCTCTCCCCCTGGCTGATCGGCTTTGTCGGGCTGACGTTAGGACCGATCATCGCCTCGCTGCTCTTCAGCTTCTCCGATTATGATGCCATTCATCCGCTCTCCTTCCTCGGCCTGCAAAACTACCAGACGATCTTCCAGACGCAGCTCTTCTGGCAGTCCCTCAAGGTCACTGCCTTCTATACCCTGGGCGCCGTGCCGCTGGGCGTGATCGGCGCCCTCCTACTGGCCACCCTGCTCAACCAGAAGGTGCCGGCCCTCTCGCTCTGGCGAACTCTCTACTACTTGCCGGTCGTCACCTCCGGCGTGGCCGTGGCCCTGCTCTGGTCCTGGATCTTCCAGCCGGACTTCGGGGTGGTGAACACCATCCTCTACAACGTCTTCCACATCCAGGGTCCCCAGTGGTTCTTCAGTCCGACCTGGGCCTTGCCCGCCTTCATCATCATGAGCATCTGGGGCGTCGGCGGCCCCATGCTGATCTACCTGGCCGGCATGCAAGGCGTGCCGACGCCACTCTACGAAGCAGCGGAACTGGACGGCGCCGGCCGCTTCCAGCAGTACATCCGTATCACCCTGCCGATGATCAGTCCGGTCATCTTCTTCAACCTGATTATGCTGATGATCGGCTCCTTCCAGGTCTTCACCGGCGCCTTCATCATCACCCAGGGCGGACCCAGCTACGCCACCTACTTCTACGTGCTCTACCTCTATCAGGAAGCCTTCCAGTACTTTCACTTCGGCTACGCCTCTGCGCTGGCCTGGATTCTCTTCGTCATCGTGATGGCGCTGACCGCGCTGGCCTTCCGCTTCAGTTCGTCTCTCGTCTACTACGACTCCAAAGAGGAGAGACGCTAGATGGCCACGCGCAGCGAAACCGGCAGCCCGGCCACGATGCTGGCCTCGCCGACCAGGCCACGGCTCGGCGTGCGCACATCGGAACTGCTCTGGCGCAGCGTCGCCACGCTGATCATCGCTGCCGGCGCGGTCGCCGTGGTGTTTCCGCTGCTCTGGATGCTGAGCACCTCGCTCAAGGCCGCCGGCCAGGTCTTGTTGCAGCCGCCGCAGTGGGTGCCGGCCACTCCCCAATGGCAGAACTACCCCCAGGCGCTGGACTCCATGCACTGGACGGTCGTCTACCGCAACTCCGCCATCGTCTCGCTCAGTGCCGTGCTGGGTGAGATACTGAGCGCGTCGCTGGTGGCCTTTGCTTTCGCCCGGCTGCGCACGCCCGGTCGCTCCGTCCTCTTTATGCTGGTGCTGGCAACGCTCATGCTGCCGCAGCAGGTGCTGCTGATTCCGCAGTTCATCCTCTTCAAGCACCTCGGCTGGATCGATACGCTGCTGCCGCTGATCGTGCCGACCTTCTTCGCCGGTCCCTTCAACGTCTTTCTACTGCGGCAGTTTTTTCTCTCCATTCCTTCCGAGATGGACGACGCCGCGCGCATGGACGGCTGCGGCTACTTCGGTCTTTACTGGCGCATCCTGCTGCCGCTCTCCCGGCCGGCGCTGGGCGTGGTGGCGATTTTCACCTTCCTGGGTAACTGGAACGACTTCCTGAAGCCGCTGATCTACCTGAACACGCAGGGACACTACACCGTGGCCCTGGCCTTGCAGAACTTCACCGCCGACTACGGGATGACGCCCTGGAACCTCTTGATGGCGGCCTCGCTGATGGCGCTGCTGCCCTGCATCGGCCTCTTCTTCCTGGCGCAGCGCTACTTCATTCAGGGGGTCGTGATCACGGGTGTCAAAGGGTAAGCGACAACTCCGGCGTGGGTGCCACGCCGGGTAATGGGTCCACAGCAAAGGAGCGCAGCATGACTGACCAGGCACTGCATGATTCCCTGTCCCAACTGAGCCGGCGGCGGCTGCTGGGCGTGCTCGCTACGTCGCTCAGCGGCCTCACCCTGGCCGCCTGTGGCGGCAGTTCGGGAAACGCCACGACGACCGGCAGCACGGCAGCCGTTACTGCCGCCGGGGCGAACACGAGCAAGGCGTCCAGCGGGACCGGTACCGTTGCGGCGACTACGTCCGCAAAAGCAGGAGCGGCCGCCAGCGCACCGGCGCTGGGAGCGCAGACGATCTCGTGGTTGATGCGCAGCAGCCCCGTCGAGAACCCCTGGGAAGAGAAACAGGTCATCCCCGGCTTCGCGACGGTGCAACCCGGCATCAAAGTGCAACTCATCGTGACGCCCGCTAACCAGGTCGACCCGAAACTCACCACCATGATCGCCAGCGGTACGCCGCCCGATATCTTCTCCGAGTTCGGTCAGGCCGGCTTCGGTGACTACTATCTGCGCGGCATCCTGCGCGAGCTCACGCCGCTCATCAACCGCGACCATTTCGACATGGGTCGCTTCCTGCCCGGTATCCCGGAACTCTATCAACGCGGCGGTAAGTACTACCACATGCCGCAGGTCACCAACTTCGGCGTCATGCTGTTCTACAACAAGCAACTCTTCGACGCCGCCGGCGTCAGTTACCCGCCAGCCTCCTGGGACGACGCCAGTTGGACCTGGGATGCCATGATGGCGGCGGCAGCCAAGCTCACCAAAAACGTCGGACAAGGGGCGAACGCCCAGTACGGCCTTGATCTCGGCCAGCTCCAGAACGTCTACATGTCGGCCTACCTCTGGGGTGGTGATCCCTGGCTGCCGGAGCAGTACACCACCGGTCTCGCGCCCTCCAGCAACCTGACGGCGGCTCCGGTCGTCGCCTCCGTGCAGGCGGTCGCCGACGGCTACTACAAGCAGCGCGTCTCCCCCTCGGCAGCGGATGCCCAGGCGCTCTCCCAGTTGGGCAATATCTTCGCCACCGGCAAGATCGGCATGACGATGGGCCTGCCAACCCAGGCCTATGGCAACTACAAGTCGGCGCCCTTCAAATGGGGCATTGCGCCGCTACCAAAGCAGGTCAGCAACAAGCACGCCGTCTTTAACGGCTGCTGGTTCATCGAGCAGGAGAGCAAACACGTCGACGCCTCCTGGGAGTTCCTCAAGTACCTGGTCAGCGACACGGCGGCGACGGTCATGAGCACGTCCACCGGGTTCGTGGCGCCGCTGCAAACCGCCGTCGCTCCCTGGCTCCAACTCTTTGAAGGTCCGACCGGCATGAAGCCCGCCGACATCAAGACGGTGATCGTCGACTCCAACAAGAACTCGGTAGAGAATGTCAACCACCTCTTTGCGAACTGGACGGAAATCGCCAATACGCTGACCCAGTCGACGAGCGCCCTCTGGCTGGGCAAGGCCACTGCGCAGAGCGCGCTGACGGCGGCGAAGGGACCGGTGGATGCCGTGCTCAGCAAGACCTACAACACCTACCAGAAGAAATAGCGAGAGCAGATGGAGCAAGAGCACCGATCACTGCCGCCCATCAGGAAGGAGTTGCCCAATGCCGCTAGCGTATCCACCGGATCGGACGTCTAGCCCCCAGCGTTCGAGCCTGGCTGTGCTTCCCCGCCGAACGCTCCTGCTCGCCACCCTCGGCGCGTTGTCCACCGGAGCCGGACTCTTGAGTGCCTGCGGGAGCAGCACCGCGAGCACCGCAACGACGGTGCCGACAAGCCACACCAGCGCCGCAGCGCTCTCTCGCAACAGTGCCAGTGCGGCGAAGGCTGCCCCGACCGCCGGTACGCAGCAGTCGGTGCTGCAAGGCAAGGCCACCGGCGCGCGGACCCAGGTCACCATCAACTACTACGGGGCCCGCACCTACGACACCGTGATGCATGCGGTCGGCACCGGGTTCCTGCAGGTCCACCCGAACGTCGACCTGCAACTCAACTACGTCACGGGCAACTGGAAGCAGCAAGTGGAGACGATGATCGCTGGCGGTGTGCCGCCGGACCTCTTCCGTGCGGACCCGGTGGACTTCTACTCCTTCGCCGGCCTTGGCGTCTACGAGCCGCTGGACCCGTATGTCGCCCGCGACAACTACTCATTCGCCGACTACTGGCCGCAACTCAAGGAGGAGTACTCCTGGAACGGCAAGCTGCTCAACCTTCCCGATATTGTCAACAACCTGATCCTCTGGTACAACGTCGACCTGTTTCAGAAGGCGGGACTGCCAACGCCCAACGACCTCGCGGCGAAGCAGCAGTGGACCTGGGATACTGCGTTACAGACGGCGCAGAAGCTCACCTCGGGCACCGGGCCGACGAAACAGTTCGGCCTCTACATCCTCAACGGCGCCGTCAACTATCTCCTGCCCTGGGTCTGGATGGCCGGCGGCTCGCTCTTCGACAATGAACAGCAGCCGACGAAGTTGACCTTTGCGAACCCCAAGTCCGTCAACGCCCTGCAATGGCTGGGCGATCTGGGCAGCAAGTACGGCGTGGAACCGCAGCCGGCCAGCCTGGTCTCCAGCAATGGCGGGCAACTGTTCTATACCGGCCGCGTTGGCATGTACATTGCCCAGCTCGACATCGAAGGGATGCACAGTTCGATCAAAGGGTTTTCCTGGGACTGTGCGCCGCTGCCCTCCGGCTCGGCCGGGATGTGGAACTTCTATGGCGGCGCCGACTTCGGCATCGTCACGGCGGCCAAACAGCACGATCTGGGCTGGGAGCTGCTGAAATACATCACCAGTCCGGCTGGGCAAGCCTCTTACGTCACCCACCAACTGGCTATCCCCATCCTGCGCTCGGTCGCCAACGCCGACGCCTGGCTCAAGGCGCCCTACTCGCCGCCCCACAAGCAGGTGATCCTGGACGCCCTCACCCAGTCCAAGCCCATTCCCAAAACCTCTGCCTACACCCAACTGGATAGCCAGGCTGTCGAGCCAAACCTGGCAGACTTGTGGAACGGCAAGGCGAACGCCCAGACAGTCGCCGCCAAGATTGACCAGGCAGGTCAGCCGATTCTGGCTTCGGCGAGACGCTGACCGGGCAGAGCGTGAAGGAGCATCGGATGGCGAGTACCGGCTGCGACAATGTCGTGCTGATCCTGACCGATCAGCATCGCGCCGACGCCATCGGCACGGTTGAGCCGGCGCTCGTGACGCCGCACCTCGACCGGCTGGCCGCCGAGGGACTCTGCGAGCACTGGACGCTCACCCCGCGCGGCTCGGTTTCGCTCTGCTGCTCAAGATCTTCTGATGCGCGACAATTACACCAGCACCAGGGAACGCAGCAAGAGTTCACATCAGGGCCGGCCGACCGATGGTGATGTGATCGCTCGCCGTGCTGCATCAAGCGCTCGCGGGCCCGTTGCCGCTGCATTGAGGCGCTGTGGAACAGCAGGCGCGACGTCGCCTGCCGAATCCCGGCGGAACTCGCGGGGAGAGCAACCCTTGTACTGATGGAAGATACGGGCAAAGTATTGACTCGATTCAAAGCCGCAGCGCAGAGCCACGTCGGTGATGCTGAGTTTGCGCTGCTGCCACAGTCGCCGCGCCGCCCCTTCGACCCGGCAGAAGGTCAGATATTCGATCGGCGACATATTCGTCAGTTGCTTGCAGTAATGAGCAAAACGGGTACGCCCGAGACCGCAGGCATCGGCCATCAAGGGAAGATCCCAGGGTTGGTCGAGCGTTTCCGGCAAGCGGGCCAGGAAGAGCTCGACGGTGCGCTGGGCCGAGGAGAGCGATTTATCCAACGATGGCTCATGGAGTCGGAGCAGTTCCGTCACAGCGACAAACAAACCGCTGATGTACAGCCGGAGCCGGCTCTCGTTCGGCTGCATGGCGGCCTCGACTAGGCGCTCAAAGTAGTGCTCAATCTCGCTATTGGCCGGCCAGACCGGATGCTCGTTATGGCTCAACAAGGTGGTGAGCTCCTGCACGTCCGCCTCAGCTAGCGACAGCCAACGCGGCCAGCACCACGTTTGATTGGGACGGCGAACCCCGACATCCAGAATGAGCCAGTGCAGGCGGCAAGCGCCAATGTTTGGGTCGCCAACGCGGTGCGCCTGCCAGGGCCGTGTGATCGTCATATCACCCTGCTTGAGCAGGAAGTCCTCGTCATCAACGGCGAAGCGCACCTTGCCCCGCGAGACGTAGGTGAGCTCAATGCCCTCGTTGCGGTGCCAGTCGAGGCCCCAACTCTGAGGGTGGTCAGCATCCCAAAAGCCGACAGCGCGCACTTCGGTCAACACGTTCGGCGGCAACGGTAACCCCGGATACTGGCCGCGTGCGCGTGCCACCAGGCGCACCTCGCCACGTTCCACCGCCTGCTTGAGTGGCTCGCAGGTATCGGCGTAGTACACCTGGCTCGCCAACTGGAACGCGGGTACCTGAAGCTGCGGAGCTGCCATATGCCTGCCCTCCCCCAACCATCGCGCAATAGGAGACACGCCGAAGTTTCCATGCGAGGATCGGTGACACGATCCTTATATGTGAAATGGTACACCACCAAACTTGTACGATTTACCACTGGCACAACGTGCAAGACGGAACAGACGATCCGTCCTATCCTGAGCCGTGAAAGGCACGGAGTTGCCCTCGACGTGACCGTAACGGCGACCATGAGGGCCACTTGCAGAGAGGGAGGTTACGCGTGGATAACCTCGTTCGACTTTGCAAGCCGGAGATCTCGCGCGCGCTGCTCCCGCGTCGCAGGTTCGTCGCGAGCCTGTTGGCGCTCGCAGGCGGCCAAGGCCGCCGTACAGGCGGCGGTGGGTCAGGCCTGGGCTGAGGTACCGGCGTCGAAATAGCGACGGAGGACAGAGCGTGGTACGTCTTGCGGCAAGCGTTCCGGGCGCCTCGTGGTCAGAACGCTTCGCAATGCTCAAACGACTGAATGTCTCCGCGACGGGGGTGGGGCTGCCTCCCGATGCGCCAGTTGAAGAACGGGTGAGGGTAACCGAGACGTTCCGCGCTGCCGGGGTGGCGATGGTCCAACTTGGCTGCTACGCCAACCTGGAATGCCTGGATGAGCGCCTGCTAGCCGGCAATCGGGAGCGACTGCGCATGGCTATCGCGAGTGCAGCCGAGCTTGGCGTCGAGGCGGTGGTGACCGGACCCGGCCACATGCACCCCGGCCTGGTTGAGCAAGTTTACGCCGCCCATCCGGATAACTGGACCACGCAGGCCATGGACCGGCTCGTGGCGAGCTGCGAGGCCATCGTGCCGGCCACGGAAGGCACCGCCGTCAAGCTTTGCCTTGAGCCATGGTCGATCCACACGCTGAACTCGCCCGCCAAGCTGGAAGAACTGGTCCGGCGGGTCAACCATCCAGGATTACGCATTCTCCTGGATCCGGTGAACCTGATGGACTTGCAGACCTACTTCTGCAACGGCGACGTGATTAACGACTGCTTCGACCGCCTCGGCGACAACATCTGGCTCGTCCACGCGAAGGATACGCTGCTGGATGCATCCAAGTTCACCTACTACCTGAGCGAAGCCAGACCGGGGCTGGGCGTCCTCGATTACCGTACCCTGCTCCGTCGACTGGCGGAGTTGCCGGAACGGACGCCGCTCTTTATCGAGCATCTGCGGACGATGGAGGAGGTGGAAGCCGCCTGCGCCTACATCCGGCAGGTGGCCAACGAGGTCGGCGTGGCGTTCCAGACCTGAGGACGGTGCGCGAGCTCCCTCGGACCCGAGGGATGATTCAACAAAGGAGACAGCAACGATAGTGTTACGAGCCGGGATTATTGGTTGTGGTCGCTCGGGGCCGGGCAGTGGAGGCGGCCACTCCATCGGGCGTGCCCACGCCCAGGCTTACCAGCAGATTGAAGGGGTGGAGTTGGTCGCTGCGGCGGACATTGATGAGGGGAACCTGCGCCAGTTCGCCCAGGAGTACGGCGTGGGGGCGACCTACCGCGACTACCGGGCGATGCTCCAGAAGGAGCACCTGGACCTGTTGAGCGTGGCCGTATGGCCGCCGCTGCACGAGGAGATGGTGGTCGCTGGAGCGCAGGCCGGTGTGCGGGGCACCATGTGCGAGAAGCCCATGACGCTCTCCCTCGCCGCAGCCGACCACATGCTGGCCGAGTGTAAGGAGCATGGCACATTGCTCTGCGTCAATCACCAACGCCGCTACGGGGATCCCTGGCGCAAAGCGAAAGCGCTCGTCGCCAGCGGTGCTATCGGCAACCTCGAGCGTGTGGAGTTGAGTTGTCCAGAGTGGGACATCCTGTCCTGGGGTACGCACTGGATCGACATCGCCAACTTTTATGCCGACGACGCCCCGGTGGATTGGGTGTTCGCCCAGATGGACACCAGCCGCCGGCTGGAGCGCTACGGGCACCTGGTAGAGAACGATGGCCTGGTCGAGTGGCGCTATGCCTCAGGTATCCGCGCCCTCCTGCACCTGGGCGATGGTGCACCGCCGGGGTTCTTCAATCGGCTCTCCGGCAGCGAGGGCATGATCGAAGTGCATGTCCCCGACCAGCCTCCCCTGCGTGTCTGGGGGCGAGACCAGGCAGGATGGGTGGCTCCCAACCTACCGCAGGATCACCGCCGAGCATTCGCCGAATCGTTGCGTCTCCTCGCGGATGGGGTGCAACACGGCACGGAGCCGCCCAACAGTGCGCCGGCCGCACGACGGGTGATGGAGGTGATCATGGCCGCCTATGAGTCCGCCTATCGCCGCCAGCGAGTGGAGTTACCGCTCCGGGAGACCGGCTTTACGCTCGAGAAGCTGGTTACTGAACGAACCTTTGCCGGTAATGCGGACGGTAAGAAAGAAAAGTAAGGGGCTAGGGCGGAACAGGAAGCGGAGGGTTAGCGTGGGTACTATCGGGATCGGGGTCAATAGAGAAGCGAAGGAGAGACGATCATGCGGATGAACGATAAGATTGGCGAGGCGTTGTACATCCTCAATGACGCAAGGCCATTGCTGCGCTATAGTTATGACCAGCGGCTGCCCAAGCCGAGCTGGACGCATCTCTACACCACCTCTGGACACCTGATCAGCCTCCACGCTCCTTTCGACCACCTGCACCACCGTGGGCTCATGCTCACCTGGTCGAATGTCAATGGGATGAACTTCTGGGAGGAGCAGCGAGGACCGGAGCAGACCGGACGTATCACGTTGGCCGAATGGCTGGAGAAGCGCTCGAGCGCGGAGGAGAGCGAGGTAGCCGCCCGTCTGATCTGGCGAGACCCTGGTGGCGCTCCGGTGGTGGAGCAGCTGCTGGCCTTCTCGGCGAGAGTGTCGGACCGACCTGACGAGTGGTTACTGGTAATCGACACCAGCTTGGGCGCGACTGAGAAGGGCGTCGTCTTTCATACTCCTCCCACGTACAATGGCTTGGGCATCCGCCTCGCCCGCTCGCTCAACGTCCGGCCCACGCTGGTGAATGCCAACGGCCAGGAGGGGGAAGAAGCAACCCGCGGCGTTCCCGCGACCTGGTGTGACTATACCGGTATGCTCGACGACGGCGGGGGCGTGGCTGGGGTGACGATTGTGAATCACCCAGCCAACCAACCTCACCCCGTCCCGTTTCATACCATCACGCGCGACATGGCCTTCTTCGCGGCAGCGCCGACGTTTCACCAGCCCAAGGAGTTAGGGGCAGGTCAATCTTGGCGGATGGCGTACCTCGTTGCGGTTCACGAAGGAGCAGGGAGTCCCGAGCACGCAGAGCAGCTGCTCAGCTGGTTTGCGGCCCAGCCGCGATTGCTCGAGCGGATTGGTAGCAGAGTGGAATGAGCCCTGCGCAGTGTCCGCGGGGGAAACGATGATATGAGTCTGCTTGGCAGAACCGACCAGTCGCTATCGAGCGGCGGTAGGCGCCGCGCCCTGGGCTGGACCGCATGTGTGTGACAGTCAGGGGCGCCGAACCGGATACAGTGATTTGGAGGGACACGGTTGGCAGCCACACCATCTTGGAATGTCCTGGTTATTATCTGCGACACCCTGCGGCAGGACTACCTTGGCGCCTACGGCAACCCCTTTATCAGTACCCCGGCGCTGGATCGGCTGGCCGCCGGCAGTGTCGTCTTCGACGAGCACTGGATCGGCTCCTTCCCCACGATTCCGCTGCGGCAGGACCTCCTGACTGGGCGCCACGTCTTTCCTTTCTGGGGCTGGGCGCCGCTCCCGGAAGGGCAGCGAGAGACGCTGGCAACCTGCCTTGGTCGCGTCGGCTACCTCACCCAGCTCATCAGCGACAATCCCCACTACCTCAAGCCCGGTATGAACCTGCACCTCGGCTTCGCGGGCTGGGACATCATCCGTGGACAAGTCAGTGACCAGTACGCCACGGCGCCGGCCCAGGTGACGTTGCCTTGCGCGGAGGAGAAGCTGCGCAGCCCGGACGAGGTGCGCCAGTACCTGCGCAACGTGGCCGGGCGGCGCTACGAGACTGACTACTTCCCAGCGCAGGTAGCGACTCGCGCCATGCAGTGGCTCGAAGCCAATCGGGATCGACCATTCTTCCTCTGGGTCGACTCTTTTGACGTGCATGAGCCCTGGGACCCGCCCGCCTGGTACATCGAACGGTACGACCCCGGCTACAGCGGTGAAGCCGTGATCCAACCGCGTTACCTCGACCGAATCGACTATCTCACGGAAGCGGAGTTGCGCCACGTCCGCGCACTCTACGCCGCCGAGGTCACCATGGTGGATCGCTGGCTGGGCCGTTTGCTGGATCATCTCGATGACCTCGATCTGACCGAGCGGACGATCGTCGTCTTCATCTCCGATCACGGCTACTACCTCGGGGATCATGGTTACACCGGTAAACATACGGTCCACGCGCCGCGCCGCGGCTGGCCGCTGTACGCGGAGATCGCCCGAGTGCCGCTCTTCATCCGTGTGCCTGGCCTCACACCCGGGCGTTCCTCGGCGCTCATTCAGGCCGTGGACGTGCATAGGACCCTGCTGGACCTGCTGGGCGTGGAGCGGTCGGCGCAGTCCCCGAAGCTGCACGGGGTATCGGCGTCCCCGCTGTTGCGCGGCGAGAGCGACCACATCCGCAACCTCACCATGAGCTCGCCGAAGCTACCGGAGGGCGACGACTGGCTGGTGTGGACCACGGTGGTAGAGGAGAACTGGCTCCTCCTGGATCCCGGCGCCTTCCGTGCGGAGGGGGTGCAGCCACGGCTCTACGACCGCCGCTCGGACCCGGCGTGCGAGCGTGATCTGGCGACTACGGTGGAAGGTCAGGAGCAAGCGGAACGGCTCCATCGTCGCCATCTGGAGCTGTTGGAGCAGTGGGATGTCCAGGTGGATCGCCGGCAATTACGCCGCTGGCCTCAGGATCGTGCCTGAGTTGTCGCTCCAGTGAAAAATGAGAAGGTGCAGGCCATCCTCGACCGCAACACTGCCGCTATTTGACTAATCAATCCTCTGGGTGAAGGAGCGCTCTTTGGGCAGCATCAGCCGGCCGTGTGATCGGACATTGGACAGGAGTTCAGGCAAGGAAAGAGAGAGGCGTAGGATGTCGAGCATTGATGTTGGCATCAACATGGAATACGTGCGGCACGAGGATCGCAGCTTCGAGTACGGCGTGCGCACAGCGGCGGAGATCGGCTACCGCTACGTCGAGCCCTGCGTGCTGAACGGGCGAGACCTGTTGTCGGAGGCGAACTACTACCACTTCCGCAGCATGCAGGACGATCCTCGCGAGTATCGCCAACTCATTGAGGATGTGGGCCTGCGGGTCTCCGCCCTCTCGGCGCATTCGCCGTTGATGCGCCCGGAGGTCGCGGTCGATTATCTCATCCAGGGCATCCGCTGGGCCTCTGATCTGGGTGCGCCGGTGGTCAACACCGACGAGATGTGGCGCCCGGCCTGGATGGACGTGGACTGGGCCTTTCAGCTCATGCGCTACACCCTGGCGCGGGTGCTGCCGGTCGCTGAACGCTACGGCGTCTCCGTCGCCATCGAGCCGCACGGTGAGTTCACCACG
>DHIZ01000356.1:6416-6851 GCA_002404055.1 Chloroflexi bacterium UBA4733 | reverse complement strand
TGACCGGGCCGTCCGTCCAATCGTCAGGAGCATCAGAACTGGACCGGCGCTCCAGGGCCACCGGTTGCTGCAACGCGTCAGCGCGCCGGGGCGCCTCTATTGGGCTGGGCAGCTCCACTGGACCGGGCGCCTCCATTGGCGTACCCGGTGGCAACAGGTCGGGCGGCGATGGGAGGTCGCCCCTGCGTCGGAACGCTGCGTCCGGCTCCGGCGCTGGTTCTGGCGTGAGCGCGGCAGCGGACAACAGTGCGCCCTCGATCTGGCTGCCGTCTGGTGCTTCGTCGTCCGGTAGCGTTACGCTATCTGGAGGAGACAGAAGCGAAGCCGTTGCCCCAGCTTCGAGGAACAGGTCTTCCACTTGCGCGCTGTCGCTAGGCGCCTCGTCCAGAAGCGGCATCGCGCTCTGTGGTGACGGTTCCGGCGAGCGCGGCGACA
>DHIZ01000356.1:0-6335 GCA_002404055.1 Chloroflexi bacterium UBA4733 | reverse complement strand
GGTTCCGGCGAGCGCGGCGACAACGGGGCTGCGGATGGCTCTCTCGTCGCTGGCGGCGCCGGCGATCGGCGCTGGCGGGCCGGCGCTCCGGCCAGCTCAATTGGCCCTGAGGTTGTCGGCAAAGGCGATACCGCCGACGCCGGCAGAAGTTTCGCCTGCTCACCGTCCGGCGACGGCGTCCCCGCCCCCCTTCTCGGCGCCGGCTGGTTGCCCTGGCCGACTACCGCTACATCCGCCCGCGCAAGCCGCTGGTTGTCTCGCACCTGTTGTAACCAGGTCTGGGCCACCTGAGCAAATGTCGGAGTGGCGTCCGCGCTGGAGACGGGATCGGGCGTCGTCGGGCTGGTCGGCGGATCGCTCCTGCGCTGCATTGGGCGAATGACCGGTATTGCTGGTTCCGTGGCGAAGCGCGGCCGGGCGTCGCCGGTCGGTTCGGCGCCAACCGGCGACGGCGCAATGTGCGGTGGCAACGGTACCGTAGCCTCTTGCAGGGCGTCCGGCGGCATGTGCAGCACTCGTAGCCGGCCGGGCGCGACATTGGGCGAGCGGGGCGCCCTGGCCGGCGTCGCCAGGTCCAGCGCCTTGACCAGCAGCAGCGACCGCGAAGTAGTACGAACCAGCGGCGACGGCCGTGTCAAGCGGCGAACCGGCGGCGGCAGGGTGATACGTTGCCAGAGTGATCGCATGTTTCGCGTCCCGCTTCGTCTCTAAACCTGCTGCAGGTTGACGGGCGCCGCGCAACCACCAGGCATAGTAACCATCGCTTCGTGGGACGGCATCGCCTTTATCGTCATCTCCGCTACCCTATCGGCTACGCTGCAGGCCATTGTGCGCCAACTCCAGCGTCTCGATGGCGGGCGTGTTGCCGGAGGCCTGAAATTGCGGGCCAATCCACTTCACCGGATAGGCCCCGATAAAATTCCAGCGGAGCACTTCCTTGCCGCCCACGTCGAACATCACGACCGACAGGTTGCGCCGAGCGATCTGTCCGGCTGCCACATCCATGCACCAGTGAAAGAACTGGTTGCTGCTCGTCAGGCCGCGCTTCAGCGTGATGTTGCTGACCCTGGTGCGCCCTGGCAGCCGGTAGACGAAGTCGTTGGTCCCGCCTTCCTGGTACTCGAAGACGTCCATTTCCACCTGTAGTCCCGCTACCTCACTGAACACTGCTTCTTTGATGCCGTCGATTTCGACGTAGAAACGGTAGTTGGGGTGAGCGTCGTCAACCATGCGCTCCCTCCTTAGCCGTTCTGGCGGGCGTGTACCGCACCCCGCCTCTGGGTTAAGCGCAGGTCAGCGAGCAGCAAACGGTAGACCCTGTCCGCCAGGAGCGCCATGTCCACAGCGCCGTTCGCCCCCGGCGCACCCGCTTGCCGGGTCTCAGGTGTGGCCTGCTGTCGCTCGCCCTCCACCGAATTGCCGCCTGACAATCGGTCCATCAGGCCGCGCCAACTGCGGCGCTGTCGCCGGCCACGTCGAGCTGAAAGCGGGCGCCGCACGCCGGGCACTGCGTTTCCACGACGCTGGAGCCCACCTCGTTGACGCGCACGTAGAGTTCTTGTAAGAAGGCGAAGTCGGGGGAGAACAGGCGCCCGATGGCCGTCGGAGGCACCGGGCTCAGGTCGCCCAGGCGGGTCACGACGCGCGCGAGCAGCACGATGCTCAGGTAGGCCTGATTGGCCTGGACGCGCGGGTCGCCCAGCGGCTCCACTTCGTCCAGGGCCAGGGCCAGGCGCATCACGCCCTCCCGGTGCAGCGTGCCCCGCTCATCCACATAGCCGAGAGGCAGTGTGAAAGGGAACTCGGTTTGCAGCATTGGCGCCGCCACGATCCTGCTCCCTCGCTCTCAGCTCCTATTGTGTCCGTGCGTAGCCCTCGTGCGTGATTTCCATCTCCTCAATGCCGACCTCATTGTTGGCGGCATTGGCCGTCGGGCCGGTGATCTTGCTGGGCCAGGCATTGACGAAGTCCCACTTGGCGACCGCCTCACCCTTCGGACTAAACATGGTAATGGTGCCATTCTTGCGCGCGCTGGCCATGTCGCCCTGCTCGACGGTCTGGCGCCATTTCCACATATCCAGCGAGTCGGTGATGCCGCGCTTGAGGACGATATTGTTCCACTTCAGCCGGCCCGGTTGCTTGCTGATCGTCGGCTTGCCGGCGACGGTCCCCTTGTACTCGACGATCTCGTTCTCGCTGCCGAGCCCGGTACACTCGCGAAAGGCCCCGGCCACCTGACCCTGAAACTCTATACCGAACCATGCAGAAACCAGCGGATCCTTGACCGCATCCGGCATCACCTCACCCCTCTCTCATGCTATGTCCCGGCGGCGATCAGGCCCCGCCGCCCGCCCACTGACTGAAGCGGAACACGACAAACTCCGCCGGTTTCACCGGCGCCAGACCAATATCGACGAACAACTGGCCCCGGTCGCGCACATCCGGCGGGTTCAACTCCGCATCGCACTTGACGAAAAAAGCCTCCGCCGGCGACAGCCCGAAGAGCATGCCCTCCCGCCAGGCGCCCGTCAGGAACGCGCCGACATCGCGCCGCACGCGCGCCCACAGATCGGGGTCGTTCGGTTCGAAGACGACCCATTGCAAGCCGCGCTCCAGCGATTTCTCGACATAATTGAAGAGACGGCGCACGTTGATATAGCGCCAGGCGGGGTCGCTGCTCAGGGTGCGCGCCCCCCAGACCCGCACGCCGCGGCCGGTGAACGAGCGGATGCAGTTGACGCCGATAGGGTTGAGCGTGTCTTGCTCCCCTTTGGTGATCGTGGTGACGGCCTCCAGCGCGCCCGTCACGACTTCGTTAGCGGGGGCCTTGTGGACGCCCCGCTGGTTGTCGTTGCGGGCATAGATGCCGGCAATGTGCCCGCAGGGCGGCACGGCCAGCGGCCTACCATCGGGACCGGCCACCTTGATCCAGGGGTAGTAGAGGGCGGCAAACTTGGAGTCGTAGTTCGTCACGACCTCGCGCCAGCGCTTCACTTCCTGGGGAGACAGCGGGCCATTCTCTTTCGGCGCCATAGAGGGAACGGCATCCAGGATGGCCATGCGGTCGCCCAGGCGCTCGCAGTGGGCGATCATGGCGAGTTGGACAGCCTTGACGCCATCCAGGTCGACCGCACCGCTCTCGTAGGCAGCCATCAGGTCGGGACAGCAGACCATCGTCACGTCGTCGGCTACCTCCAGCCCCTCCATACCGGAGCGGTCGGCGACGCTGCCCGTGAAGGTGCTCGCCTGCACCTGCAGCACAGCCACCGGGCGAGCCGACTTCACGAGGTATGTGCCGACGTCAGGTGTGCGCTCGGCGATAGGTCCGCCGCCCGGCGCCACTTCCAGGACGATCAAGCGGCTGGCGTCGTTCACAGTCTGCACCGCTGGCCGAAGGCTGCCGTCGGCCAGGCTGATGTTCTCGTAGGTCTCCTCGACCTTCCCCATGCGCACGCGCAGGGTGAAGTCTCCTTCCGGCGGCTTCTCACCGGTCGGCGGCGCGACTTCCACCTGAATGTCCTGGGAAGCGCCGCCTTTGGGGCGAACCGTGAGCGAAGGTCGCGCCTTGGAGGCGCGACTGGGCAACGCCAGCGTCCCGTCCCCAGCGGCCGCCGCCTTGGCGTCTTTGTCCACCGGCGGCGCGACGCGAGTGACATAACAGCGGCCGCCGCCGTTCAAGAAGTAGCCGTAGACGGCGTGGGAGAGGTAGGCGCCCGGCAGATGCGGGTTGCGCCGGCCACTCTCGTCCAGGCTGCCGAACGTCTCGACGTACTGCGTCCAGTTGGTAATCAACGCCGGCGTGTTGATGGCGCCGCTGGGAGCCAGGCCGACGAAGGCGGCACAGGCAGTGCCCACGCCTTCAATCGGACGCGGGCCGCTGTCGACCTCCTGGATATAGACGCCGGGGGACAGATATTCTGGCATGTCGCGCTCCTCTCGGCCGTCGCCGGGTCAACGAGTGCTGATCGTGCTGCGTTCCCGCCACTGGACAGGCGCTCCGGTGGCGTGCAGCGCAACAACGGGCACCGCGTGCTGCCCGCAGACATCGGCCATGCGCGGGCAGTCAACCAGCGTTCGCTCACCGGCCGGTCACAAGCGTCACCGGAAGGGAGGTTGCGGCGTCGCCAGCAGGGGTGCCTCCGGACGTTGTGCAGGTTGTGACTGCACAGTGAGCGGGGGGAGCCATAATTCTCGAAAATTCTCGGTAGTAGCCGAGAACCGTATGGTTGCCATACCAGGTTCATGATGAATGGGATGGCGCGCGGAGCAACACGAGAAACCGACTTGCAACGGCGAGGCGGCGGCGGGGTACCGGTGGCGCCACGAATTAAGGCGGTGCGAGCAATGGCTAACTTGCCACCGGGTAGCCCCTACGCCGACCCGCGGGTGCAGGCCGCGCGCGTTGCCGCTATGCAGCAGGCCGCCGGCGGTACGGCTCGCCGGGGCTGCGGTTGCTGCCTGGGGACGATCCTTATTCCGCTGCTCCTCGTCGCCCTCGCGCTCCTGGCGACGCGAACGTTGGCCCTTCCCTATCTGGTGTACTACAACCCGTGGGTGTACATCCCTTTTTCATCCGTCAACCTTTTTGGCATGCCTGGCGGGTTCGAATCCATGGCGTGGTCCCCCGACGGCAGCCGCATCGCGGCGGCCGCGATGGGCGATCGCACTGTCCATATCTGGGACGCCGCGACCGGCAAGTCGGTGCTCCTCTATGCCGGTCACAAGACGATCGTGAAGGGTCTTGCGTGGTCGCCGGACGGCACCCGCATCGCGTCGGCCGATCAGGGTGCGGTCGCCGCCTCTGGCCAAACGCCCGCGCAGCCGGAGGTACAGGTGTGGAACGCCACAACGGGGCAGACGCTCCTGGCCTACCACGGCCACGGCGCTGCTCCGGTGGAAGCGGTCGCCTGGTCGCCTGACTCTAAGACCGTCGCTTCGGTGGCCCAGGACAAAACGGTGCAACTGTGGGACGCAGCGACTGGTCGCAAGCTGGCAACATATATCCTGCCGCAGCCCAGCGTGGGTGCGCGGCTGGCCTGGTCGCCCGACGGCAAGCGAATCGCCGCCGAGTTCGACGGCATCGTCGTCGTATGGGACGTTGCGACCCAACGCCAGATCTTTAGTTACCAGCAGTCGATCCGCCCCGACATCAGGCAGCCAATGGCGTGGTCACCGGACGGACAGCGCCTGGCGATCACCGGCTACAACGACCATCTGGTGCAAATCTGGGACGTCGGGGCGAACCGGACGGTCCTCGCCTATAGCGGGCACATCACCGACAACAAGATCTGGCTCCTCTTCAGTCGACGCAACTCTTCGTCCGCCCTCAGCCCGCGCCAGCGCGTCTACGCGGTCAGTTGGTCGGCGGACGGTCGCCGCCTCGTCTCCAGTGACAACAACTCGGTGCAGGTGTGGGACGCCGCCACGGGGAAGACGCTGGAGTCGTTCCAGTTGTCGCTCGCGGGCAACCGCCAAAACTACCTGACGGGCGTCTATCTCCTGGCCTGGAACCCCGCCGGCACGCGCGTCGCCCTGTCGAGCGGCCACGACTTCATCAGCGTTTGGAAACCGTAATCGTCACGTGCAGCCTGACGAAGTAGCCGTAGGCAGCGTGGGAGAGGTAGCCGCCGGGCAAATGTAGGTTGCGCCGTCCGCTCTCGTTCGGGCTGACGAGGTTCGGTGATGCTCGTGCCCCCTTGGTGTCTGCTTCCTGGTGTAGTGACGCTGGGTGGATGTCCACTCTTAATCATGTCCTCTATCCGCCCAGGCAAAGGCTGGAGCGGGAAAGGTCGGCCTCCTCCTATGCTGCAACGACTGTCCGTCGTCCTCGCGTTGCTCATCGTGCTCACTTCCTGCCGTTCCGCTGGCAATGGCAGTACCGACCTCGCCTCGTCAGACACGGCGACGTCGGAATCAACGCAGGCCATATCAACGCTGGTAGCCACAACCGACAGGAGCGCTGCAGCAGCAACCAGTATCGCCAATCAGGCGAGTGCCGGCAGCAGCACGCGAGTCGCGCCGGGCGGCGTGACCACGCTGTCCGGAGTCCGCGCTGAACATCCCCGTCTTCTCCTCTCTCCCGACGTGAAGACGCGCCTGCTGGCCAGGAAAGATGCCGGGGATTCCACCTGGCTTGCGCTGAAGACCCAGGCCGATACGCTCACCACCTATGCCATCTTCCCCTACAACTACGCCCGGCGCTCGGAGGAGCCAAACAACACAATCTTTTACGATTACCAGGGTGAAGGGTGGTACGCCGCCACACTGCCGCTGGCCCTGGCGTACCAGATGACCGGCGACAAGGTCTACTCCGCTAAGGAGCCGTCACGGAATAA
>DHIZ01000178.1 GCA_002404055.1 Chloroflexi bacterium UBA4733 | reverse complement strand
GCTTCAACTCAGACAGCCTCCTAGTGTAGTACAACGCCGAACCTGCTACTATCTTCCCAACCCCTGGGCAAATCGTTCTGATGATCTGGCAGCCGGAATGGTCCGGTACCTTCGCACGGCAAGAAAGGCGGTGGATCATGGCATCGTTCGTCACCTCCGTATGTAACCGGCGGACGGCGCTCAAGCTGGCCGGCAGACTGTTCGCGCTGAGCGGTGCGAGTCTCCTCACGGCCTGTGGCGGCGCCCAGACGGCAGCGACCAGTAGTGCCGTGGCGTCGTCGGCGCTTTCGACGACCACGAGTCGAACGGCCAGCAGCGCGGTTGCCGTGACGACACAGGCGATAACGAGCGCGACGGCTTCCAGCGCGGCGCCGGCCGCCAAAGGCGTCACGCTGCAAGTCACCTCCTGGCTGCTCGATCAGCCGATGACGCAAGCCTACGATCACCTGATCGCTACCTACGCCAAGGTGCAACCGGACGTCAAGCTGACGCAGCAACGCGTCACCGGCGACTACGCCTCGAAGCTGACGGCGCTGCTCGCCGCCGGTACGGCCCCGGACCTGGCGGAGACGAACTGGCAGGAGAGCCAGCCGCTCGGTGAGAAGGCAGCGCTGAAGCCGCTCGATACGCTATCAGCCAGGATAAGATCGCCTTCAGTGACTACGTGCAGGTGGCGCTGGAACTCGGCCGCTGGCCACAGCAAACCGGGAAGTACTATGCCTGGTACACGATGTTTGCTACGTCGCCGCTCTTCTACAACACCGCGCTGTTCCAGGCGGCGGGACAGTCGCCGCCTGATGACACCTGGACCTGGGACAAGTTGGTCGAGGTCGCGCAGACCATGACGAAGCCGGGGGCCACGCCGGCGGAGGGAAACTACGGCTTCAGTCTCGACTACTTCACGCGCACGCTGCTCTACTCCTACGGCTGGGACTTCACGAGTCCCGACCTGTCGCGTTGCCTGCTCGATCAGACCGGCAGTATCGACGGGATGCAGTTCTGGCAGGACCTGATGTACAAGAGCCAGGTGTCGCCGACGCCAGCCGCTAACTTCGCCAAGGGCGCCCAGTTCGGCTCGTTTTCCACAAAGCGCCTGGGCATGGTCATGGATGGCTCCTACATGATTCAGCGCTATCGCTCCGTCCAGGGGCTGGACTGGGATATCGCTGTGCCGCCGAAGGGGCCGCAGGGGCGTATCGCCGTCGTCAAGGGGGCGCCCGGCCACTCCTTGCCGACGCAGTCGCCCCACCCGGAGCAGGCCTGGGCCTTCCTATCGTGGTGGATCAAGAATCAAACGCCGGATCTGATCGTGTTGCCCGGCAATCTGCCCAGCCGCCTGACCGCGCTGAGCGGCTGGCAGGCGCAGCAGAAGAAGGACTACAAGGCGCCTGTTCATATTGAACTGGTCTACGAGATCGCCACGAAGTACGGCAAGCCCGTGCAGGTGCTGCCCAACAACACCCCCGTCAAGAAGCCCTACTACACGGAACGCGGCAACATCCTGGCCAACAAGGAGGACGCCAAGACCGGCATGGTCAAAGCCTGCCAGCAGATGACGGCCTTACTCCAACAGGCGCAAGCAAGCTAACTAGTGTAGTTCGTGGCCCATGTCTGGTTGCAGCCAGGAGTCAATAATCGTGCCGGAAGCGATAGGGGCAGTGTATTGGCGCTGAGGCGCCTACATGTCACACATCGCCGGTCAGCAGAAAGCCGAGGATACGAAAGTGGTGGTCAAAAGAGAATACTTCACGGAGTCCAAGGTGTTGCATCGCAGTGAAAGATGTCGCATCCACGTAACTGAAGTCCTGATCGTCATACTTGGCGAGCAGGTCCTCGGCGGCCTCTTCCCAGGCTTCGGAAATGAATACCCGTCGAACGGCGCGGCTTCGGCGCAGGCGTCTGAGAAACTCTCGCGCCGCCGACGCTCCGAGACGCACTCGCAATAGCGTATAGGTCTCTCCGGCGACGTGATTGCTGGTGATAAGCGCACGCCGCTGCTCGATAAGGTGCTTCATCCGCGCAACCGCCAGCGCGTGATGCGCATCGTCAGCATCGGCAAGGGCGTACCAGGCCGACGTGTCAACGAAGACGGCGGGAATCACGCCCGCGTTCCGTCAATGATCCGCTCAGCGAGGACTCTGTCATGGTCCACAGAGACATTGTCAGGGCCACCGTGCCCGAGGCCGATGATGCCGACAATCGAATCCTCGTCGGTGCTCTGCTGCTCATCCTCAAGCAAGCGCCGGGCAGCCAGGCGAAGGAGGTGTGCCTTGGAAATGCCCTTGCGCCGGGCCAACTTATTCAGCGCGTCATTGAGGTTCGGCTCCAGATAGATCTGGGTGCGCTGCATCCGTTCCATTGTGTCTCCCCCATATACATCATGCCTGAGCAGTATACATCGTCCGCAATGCTATCACGCTCCGTATGGTGGACCGCCAGCACTTCAGGGCTATCCAACCCCGCCACTGCCCGGTCTTCCACCTCCTCCCTGCCTGGCGCGCGGCCCGATTGTTGCGGTAATCCTGCATCGTTCTAGGGCCGTCAAGAGCAGCGCGGCGATGATCGCCGCTGTTTGCGAACCCCTCAGGCGGCCTTGCGGGCCGCCGTGACCGGCGCCACGACGAGGTCCTCCAGCACGCTGCCGCGCATGAGCAGCAAGTGCAGGGTGCCTGCCGACTGCTGGGCCAGGATGTCGGCCAGGGCAGCGCCGTCCGCGGTTGGCTGGCGATCCACGGCCAGCAGGATGTCGCCCACGGCAAGCCCGGCTGCCTCTGCCGGGCTGCCGGCGCGCACCGCCGACACCAGCACGCCGCGCTGGAACTGCCCGCCGGCGCGCGCGGCTTGCAATGCGGCCAACTCCACGTCCTGCACCTCGATGCCGAGGCGCGGCCGGCCCTCACCGGCGCCGAGCAAGCGCACCACCAGATGGCTGGGTACCGCCAGCGCCATGCCGCCCACCACCATCGCGTTGATGCCGACCACCCGGCCCTGCGCGTCGGCCAGCGGGCCGCCGGAGTTGCCGGGGCCCAGTCGCACGTCGGCCACTACCAACTCGCGCGCCATGCCGCCACTGGCCTTGCGGTGGGCGTTGCTGACCACGCCGACGGTGAGGGCGCCGCGCACGCCGAAGGGGTGGCCGACCGCCAGCACCAGTTCGCCCGGTCGCAAGGTACGGGCGTCGCCAACCGTCACCGGCGTCAGGTCCAGCGCTGGAACCCGCAGCACCGCCAGGTCGTTCTGCGGGTCACGGGCGATGATGGTGGCGCGGAAGTTCCGGCCGTCGGCCAGGATCACTTCCGCCTGGTCGCGCCCGGCGACGTGGTGATTGGTGATAATCGTCCCGTCGCGCCGCCAGACGGTGCCGGCCCCCGTCCCCCCAGAACGCACCTCCGCCACACTGGCGCGCAGGCGGGTGGCCGTTGCCTCCAGCGCCTGCTCCACAGCCTCAGGGGTGATGATCGTATCTGTTGTCATCTTCGTCTCGCCTATTCTTCGTTGCCACGCTCGCTGATCGTCGCCGTCAAGGTCAGCGCTGCCCCGCCACGGATGATCCACACCGTCGCAGCCTGTCCCACACGGGCCGCGTTCAGGAGGCTCATCAGGTCTTCACCCCGGCGCACCGGCTGACCATCCAGCGCTGTCACGATGTCACCAACGAGTATTTCCGCCTTCGCCGCCGGTCCATCCCGATCCACACCGATCACCAGCAGGGCGCTTTCCTGGTGAGTCCCAGCGCTCGCCTGCAAACTGTCCGGCAGCAACACCGGCTGGCTGCGGATGCCGAGAAAGCCGTTGCGGACGCGGCCATGCGTCAGCAGTGCCGCCGTGACGCGCTCGACAGTGGCGGTGGAGATCGCCACCCCCGCCGGCCCAAAATGGGAGGTGGCGAGGCCAACCATTGCCCCCTGCATGTCCACCACCGCGCCGCCGGAAAAGCCTGGGTAAAAGGTGGCGTCGGTTCGGATGATGCCGTCGATCTGCCCGCCGGCCGGTGAGGCGGTGGCCCCTTCCACGCTGCTCACGACACCGCGGCTGGTCGCCGGGTTGCCATCGGGCCGGGCGACGACCAGCACCACGTTACCGAGGCGGGGCGTGGCGGCGCGGGCGATCGGCGCCAGTCCGCCCACGTTGGCCCGCAGCAGGGCCAGGTCGGTCCCGGCGTCGCGGCCCAGCAGCGTCGCCTCGACGGTCCGGCCATCGGGCAGACCGACCGTCAACCCTTCGGCGCGCTCCAGCACGTGGGCCGCCGTCACGATCAAACCGTCGGCGCTCCAGACGACACCGCTGGCCGCCTGCCGCGGGCGGCCGTTAATCTGAACGACGGCCGCGGCGGCCCGCTCGACGGCATCCGCTAAACGCTCGGAATAGGCGGCCAGCACCCCGGCGGGCCGCTCGGCAACACTCTGCATGATTGACGCTCTCTTGTCTATCGGCGGCGTCCATTGCCACCTATCAGAGCGTACAAAGTTCGGGCCGTGCCGTACACATCTATTCAGGCAGGCGAGCGCCTAGCCATTCGGCTAGGGCGGGCCCTCACCCCTCGATGGCGGTAAACAGGCTGCCAACTTCGCGGGTGATGCCGGGAAAGAGGGGGCAACCGAGCACGTCGCCAGGCTGCAAGCGCGCTACCTCGCGCAAGGCCCCATCGCGGAACTCGTATTGCGTGATCGTGTGCGCTCCGGTGTCAACGATCCAGTAGTAGGGGACAGCGTTGCGCTCGTAGGCTTCCCACTTTTCGCCGCCGGGACGGTCTTTGCGCCGGGTGGTCCGGGAGAGGATCTCGATCACCAGATCGGGCGCACCATGGACAGCCCGCTCGCTCAAGATGCCCACCCGTTCCTGGCGTACAAAGAAGATGTCCGGCTGTGGGACATCTTCCGACTGCATGCCGCGCTGTAAAAAGTCCAGTGCCACCGCCCGCGGCGCGGTGCGCACTTCGCCGTAGCCGGCGGCTCGTGCCTCCGCCAAGAAGAGGATCAACTCAATCACCACCGAGGAGTGCGGCTCATCCGGCGCCGACAGCACAACAAGCCTCCCTCCCAGGATTTCATAGTAGTCCGTGGAATGATCATCGACCGGCATCTCGAAAAGGTCGGCGAGCGTGAAAACCTTCGTCATTGCCATAGTGGTCGCACCACCTTCCCAATCTGGCTACCGGCGATGGGCTACTGCCGCGTCAGGGTGTAGTTCAGCGTGACGCCGGGGTCGCCGTTGTAGACCTCAGCAATAAAGTCGCCGTAGCCGTGGCTATCGCCGGGGAAGACGGCAACCGAGACATCGGCATTCTCCGGGGCCGGCAGTCCCACGGCCATCAGCACCTTGACGCCACCCTGCATCTGGTAGACGTTGATGCCCGCCAGGGAGCCGGCGATGACGCCGGTCTGCTGGGCGGAGAGGCGCAGCGTGATAGCGCTGCCGTCGGGTGTGGCGGACACACGGTAATCCTGTAACGTGTTGATCAGCGCGCCGGTCAGGCTGCCCTGCACACTGTCGCCAGGATTCGTCAACACGCCGGGCAACATGGGGGCGGTTTCCGGCACACTGCCGGAGTTGGCGGCGGACGGCAACGGTGTCACGGTCGGTACAGGCGTGCTTGTGGGCTGCGGCGTCAGGATGTTCGGGGTCGGCGTCGGCGTTGCCTGACCGGAAAGCGTGGCGCCCTGGATCGCCAACGAATAGCTGACGGGGCTATTCTCGATATAGCTGGCAACCTGCACGGTGTACTGGTGCGTGCTGGTCGACTGGAAGCTCTGGGTCTGAACGCCGGTGCCGGTCAGCGTGGATTGGTGGAACAGGGTGCCGTCGTCGCCGTAGATGTTGAAGCCCACCAGCGTATCGTAGGTATGGCCGGTGGCATCCACAGTATTACCGCTGGGCGAATAGGTGAGGGTGAGCGTCACGGTTGAGCCGTCGGCGGGGCCGATAAAGGACCAGAGGGCGGACTCGCCAACTCCAACGCCGGGCGAGGCGGCCAACGTACCGCTCACCGTATTGTCGGCCAGCGTGGCCGGCGCCGCCAGCCCCAGGCCGGCCAGCATGGCCACCAGCGCCATGAACCCAAAGAGGAAACGGCGGGAACGAAGCATCAGGCTCTCCTTTTCTTGCACTCTTTATCCTAGCAGCCCCAACGCCGGTTCAGCCTGCTGTGCTACGACCGAACTGGCGTCAGAGCGTGCCGACGCGTGCCGACTTTGTAATTCTTTAAGGTTTCACATCTTTTCTTGATAGTTCTCCCGTAGGGTCCCTGTTCGGTGTACCAGTTAGGCGGGCGGGGAGACTTCAACGATGCGCGCAGCCGCTCCGACGTTGGCCCCGCCTGAGCATGACCCGCAAGTTCAAGGCACGGCGGACGCGGCAGTCGTTGCGGAATGGGATAGTCGGCACGCCGTCTTCCTCTCTCTCGTGCTGGCCGCCGCCTTCGCGCCCCCCTACGGCTAGACGCTCTGGCAGAAAGAGGCGCAGTACCAGACCTACGCCTACGATCTGGGGTTGTTTGCTCAGGTCGCCTGGAACACGCTGCACGGCCAGCCCTTCGCCACGACGCTGCTGGCCTTCAGTTACCTGGCCGACCATTTCGCGTCCTCCCTGGCCCTGGTCGCGCCGCTCTTCCTGCTCTGGCCCGATGCACGAGCGTTGCTGCTGTTGCAGGCGGTCGCCGTCGCTGCCGCCGGTGTCGGCATCTTCCTGGCCACGCGGCAGCGCAGCCACGACGACCGGGCCGCCCTGCTCATCCAACTGGCCTACCACCTGGCCCCTGTGACGGCATGGGTTGCGCTGGACGAGTTCCACCCGATCTCGCTGGCCTTGCCGGCCCTCACCTTCGCCACCGCCTTGCTGTGGCGGCGGCGTTTCGGTCTCGCGGCCGGCTGTGCGGCCCTGGCGCTGTTGTGTACGGAAGACGCCGTCGCCTGGGTTGTCCCTTTTGGCCTGCTACTGGTGATCGTCGCGCGCGGACGGGACCGCCTGTGGGGCGCCCTGCTCTCGGCCGGCGCGGTCGCCTGGATCGTCGCCTACCTGTTCATCCTCGTGCCGGTGCTGCGGCCGGCGAGCCTGGCCCAGAGCGACCCGCATCCCGATATCGGCGTGTTCATCTACTGCGGTCGCACCTGGTCGGCGGTGGCCGGTTGCCTGGTACAGCACCCATCCGTCACGCTGCACCAACTGCTGCGCCCGGCGAGTGGGGACGTGCTCGCCACGATTCTCGGCCCGACCGGGCGGTGGCGCTCGTGCCAACCGACCCACGTCTGAGCGTCGTGGCCACCAGCGAAATCTTCCCCCACGTTGCGCTGCGGTCACACGCCTACCTGCCCTGGGCAGCGCCGAGCAGCCCGGTCGACTACTACATCCTCGACCTGCGCGACGCCTATCCCATTACCGACCAACAGCTTCGCCAACGCGCTACGGTCTGGCTGGCCAACGCCAACTACCAGATACTGTTGCAGCAGGATGACGTGGTCGTCCTCAAACAGGGCTACCGTGCGCTGCCCGTGACCGCCAACGCGGACTTCGGCAACACCATTCGCCTCCTCGGCTATGCAGCGCAAGCCGACAACGGCACGCTGGACCTGCAGCTCATCTGGCGCGCGGAGCGGATCATCGGCGACCAATATCACTACTTCGTGCATCTCGTCGACAACCAGGGGCGGACCTACAGCCAGCAGGACGGCCCCCCAATTGCCGGCGCGCCAGCGTCGTTCACCTGGACCGCCAGCCTACCACTGCGCGCCGACGAAACATTGCAGGCGCCCCCGCCGGCACAATGGAGCCACTATCATCTGGAGGTTGGCTGGTACGACTGGCGCACCAACCAGCACCTGTTGCTGGCGAACGGCAGCGACCATGCCACGCTGCAACTGCCGGGGTAGCGTTCGGTTCGTGAGGAGAAGGCCGGCGACTGAAGTCGCGCCTACTGAGAGCCAAGCCCGCCTTCGCGGGCTGAGAACGAGTCCGCGACGGCGGACTTCGCGAGCTTTAGGCGCGACTTCAGTCGCCGGCCCCCTCCGCACGATCTGCACCGGGCATACCGGCTAGGACCTACCGCCCATCGTCATCTGCTGCTAGCATCTTATCAGTAGGCGCCAAGGTGGGTGATCGGCTGCCGATTCTGGTGTGCTGGCACCCGAGGCGATGACGGAAGGATGGTCGTGTCCAACAGCGCCGTCCCCCAGCCGCAGGCATCCACCATGAATCCTGCACCCGGCCGTCGCCAGGCAATCCTCATCGAGACGGTCGGCGCCATCGGGGCCGCGGCAGACCTGGAGGGAGCGCTGCGCGCCTTGATCGGCGGTATGGCGGCGCTCACCGGCGCGGACAGCGGCGGCGTTCGCCTCCTCCTTGATCCCAGCCAGCCCCTCAGCCCGGCACGGCTTCTCTTCTGGCGCGGGGGGGACGACTACACCTGGGTGCAACTCGCCACGGTGGCCGGGAGCAACGCGGCTCGCGTGGCCGCTACCGGGCGTGCCGAATACGTGCGCGACCTACTGGCCAAGGTAGCCTACGGTGAGGAAGCGGTCAGTACGGCCCACGACCGCGACAGGCTACGCAGTAGCCTCATCGTGCCGCTGCGCGCCGCCGGGCGCACCATCGGCACCGTCCACGCCGACTCGCGGCGACCAAACGCTTTCCGGCCGCAGCAACTCGGACCACTCCAGATGCTGGCCGATTACGCGGCCGGGACCATCGAGCAAGCGCGCCTGCGCGAGCAAGCGGCAGAGCGCCTGCGCCACCTGGAAGTTGCCGCACGCGTCTCTGCCGCCGTGAATGCTGCCGGGGACCTGGACAGCATGTTACAGCGCGTGCTGGAAGAAGCGGCGCTGCTGGTTGGCGCGGGGCGGGGAACGGTGGCCCTCGTGGATGCCGAGCGGCAATTCGTGCGGGGTCGCGTCGGCTTCCGCCAACCGCCCGGCCTGATCGAGGCGTCGGTGCGCCGGATTCACACCACGCCGCACCCTGACGAGGACATCTATAGCATCGTCGTGCGCACCGGCGAACAGACCATCGTCGAGGACGACCACCCGCCCCTGCATCAGGCGACGAAGGCGCAATTCGCCCTGCACGCCTGGCACCGGGTGTTGACGCCGATTCGGCACGCCGGCACGGTCATCGGCGTGATCAACCTCGCCTGGCACCACGACGCCCGTCCCAGCGAGGACAACCTGGCGATGCTGCGCCTGATTGCCGAGCAGGCGGGCGGCGCCTGCGCCCGGGCCTGGCTGGCTGAGGCGCAGGCAGTGGCGCATCGCCGGCAGCGGGAACTGGCGGAAGGGATGACGAAGACGCTGGCCGAGGTAGGGGCGGCGTCGGAACCGGAGATGGCACTGGAGGCGCTGGTGCGAGGATCGATGGCGTTGTTGCGCGGTGATGCCGGTGTGGGGCGTCTCTTCGACCCGCAGACCGGAGAATGCACGCTCCTGCTGCGTCTGCGCCCGGAAGGAGCGATGGACCGCGTGCGCGAGCGCCACCGGCTCGAGCCGGGCTCCGTGGGGGCGGCGCTGCAGGCCGGCGGTGCGGCCGCCATCGTCGATGACTTTACGGCCTTCGATCCTGCCCGCTACGCCTACGCCGAGATTATGCGCAGCCAGGGACTCCGTTCTGCCGTCAACGTGCCGATCGACGCCAGCGGCCAGCGCATTGGCAGTGTCCACGTCAACCACCGTCACCCCGGTTTCTACGGACCGACGGACCTCGCCGTGGCCTCGGCGCTGGCGGCGCAGGCCGGCACCGTGATCGAGCGGGTACGTCTGGTCGCCGCCGAGCACGCCCAACTGCACGCAAGGGTGGAGGCAGAGGCCCGCTTCCACGCGCTAGTGGACGCCGCGCCGGACGCCGTGATCACGGCAGACGATCAGGGCCGGATGATCCTGATCAATCGCCGTGTGGAGGAACTCTTCGGCTACCCGCAGGAGGCGGTGCTGGGCCAGCCGATTTCCATGTTGATGCCGGAACGGTTCCGGGCTGCTCACACCGCCGGCATAACGCTGGCACAGGTCAGCGGCGTCCTGCATCACTCCGGCCAGCCGTTGACGGTGCAGGGATTGCGCCAGGATGGCAGCGAGTTCCCCCTGGAGCTGTCACTGTCCAGTTGGCAAATGAGCGACAAGGTGTTCTTCAGCGGCATCATCCGCGACATCACCGCCCGCCAGGAAGCGGAACAGGCGCTGGCCCAGCGCTACCGGGAGGCGGAGCAGGCGCGCGGGGAGGCGCGGGCTATTCTCGATGCAACCGAGGAAGCGATGCTGCTCGTCGCCCCCGATGGCCACATTCTGAGCGCCAACCGGCGCCTGGCAGCCCTCTTCCCCATGGGCGAACAGGAACTGGTCGGGCGGCACGTCACCGACCTGCAGGCCCACCTCGCTCGGATTTTCAGCGGCCCTGGCGACGCCGGACACCTGATGGCCTGTCTGTCTGGGGGAGAATGCGACGCGCCCTGGGACCTGCACCAGCGCTGGCTGGTCGAGCGCGACCTCGCCCTCACCTGCCGCCCGGTCACCGCTACCGATGGCTCGCAGCTCGGCCGGCTCTTCGCGTTCCGCGACGTGACCCAAGATCGCGCTTTGATCCGCCTCAAAGATCAGTTCGTCGCCCACGTCTCCCACGAGTTGCGCACCCCGCTAACCTCGATCAAAGGGTACGCCGATCTTCTCCTGGCCGGCGACGTCGGTAAGCTGTCGCGTCAACAGCGGGAATTCCTGGACATTATCAAGCGCAACGCCGATCGGGAGGTAACCCTGGTCAACGACCTGCTGGATCTCTCCAGCATCGGCGCCGGCAAGCTCGATCTGACGCTCGTTCCGCTCGACCTTTGCCGGCTGCTGGCAGGCGTTGTCATCTTGTTTCGCCCGCAACTGGCAGCAAAGCGGCAGGTGCTCACCACTGACCTGCCGGCGACCCTGCCGGAGGTGCTGGGCGACGCTAACCGGCTGGTCCAGGTCTTCACCAATCTGCTCTCCAACGCCCACAAATACACGCCGGCCGGTGGTCGCATCACGCTTGGCGCCAGCGACGGCAACGGTCGAGTACGCGTCACGGTGACGGACAGCGGCATCGGCATGAGCGAGGAGGAGCAGCAGCAACTCTTCAGCAACTTCTTCCGCGCCAAAAACCGCATGGCGAACGAAGTCGGGGGCACTGGTCTGGGCCTTGCCATCACGAAGTCGCTCATCGAGTTGCACGGGGGCACGATCACCGTCCGCAGCACCCCAGGCGCCGGCTCCTGCTTCGCCATCGAACTGCCCGTACAGGCAGCAGGGTAGATCGGCGATCGTCAAGCCGGCAGTGCGAAGCGCACGCCTGTTCGATGAACGTGCGGCTCTCCAAGTTCGAGGAGCAGTGCCCATCCCTGTGTCACGTTCCGGCACCCTGCTCTGTCCATGGGTGGGACGTTAGGCCTGCCGCGCCTGAAACGGCGGTGCTAAAGCGTCACCATGGCCTTGAGCACGCCGTCCCTGCGGTCACGTACCGCATGGAGGGCTTCGACGAGGGTATCCAGTTCGGCCCGGTGCGTGATCAGCGATTGCACGTTGACGAGACCCGTTGCGAGCGCCTGGAGCGCGGATGGCCAGGTGAACGGCGCTACCCAGGAGAAGCGGATCGTCTTGTCGGCAACCATGGTATCCAGCGCCGGCACTGCAATCCGGTCGCGCGGCCCAGGCAACCCGAAATAGACGATGCGTGAACCCGGCCCCGAAATGTCTAGCGCCGCCTGCATGCTCTCTGGGGAAGCCGTGGGCGTGATGACCCGGTCGGCAAGCTGCCCGCCGGTGAGATCAGCAATCCGCGCGCGCAAGTCCAGCGCGAACTGGGGCGAACCCGGCTCCCGGACGTTGACGACCACGTCGGCGCCCAGCGCTCGCCCTCGCTCCAGACGGTAGTCGCGGGTGCCGACCAGGATAACGCTCCCAGCCCCGCGGGCACGAATCAACTGGATCATCATGAGGCCAATTGGTCCGGGGCCGATCACCACACAAACGTCTCCCGGCTGTACCTCCAGGTTCTGCACGGCGTACATCGCGCAGGCCAGCGGCTCGGTCATCGCGCCCTGCTCTAAGGACACGTTGGGCGGGAGCACCAGGGCGTTGGTGTAGCGGACACGCGTGTACTCGGCAAAGCCGCCATCCACGGAGACGCCCAGCACGCGCTTCTGCCGGCAGAGGTTGGGCCGACCGCGCTGGCAGGCGACGCAGGCGAGGCAAGCCTGGACAGGATTGAGGACGACCCGATCACCCGCGGCAAAAAGCCCCAACCTGCTCGCTGTGCTCCCAATCTCGACCACCTCACCGGTCAGTTCATGACCCAGGATGAGCGGTCCTTTACCCGTTGGCGTTTCCAGCGGGCTATGCCCCCAGTAGTAGGCGACGTCCGATCCACAGATGCCACAAGCCCGGACACGGACCAGGATTTCGTCATCGGCCGGCTCCGGCCGCGGCACCTCGCGCAACTCCATCCGTTGCGGCTCGTCAAAAACCTGGGCACGCATGTTTCGATCCCCCCGCTATACCGAACCGAGCAGAGTCGAGACGAAGGACTGGGCAGACGCGGTGGCGTCCCAGGCATCCGGCCAGAAGCAGAGGTCGATCCCCCACCAGGCATCACCGTAACCCGCCGCCAGAACCGCGCGCACGATAGCAGGGAAGTCCAGGATGCCCAGGCCGAAGGGCACGTGCGTGCTGGTCTCGCCGTCGTGCAGCGTGTTGTCCGAGTCGATGAGGTGGACGTGGCCGATCTTCCCGTGAAGCAGGGCGGCGAACTCGACTTCGCCACCGGCAAGCCGCTCGACGTGCCCGGACTGGCGAGACGCCTGCGTTGAGCAGAGGTGCGCATGGCAACTGTCGAAGAGGATCTTAAGGTTCGGGTGGCCGATCCGGCTCTCGAGGCCCAGCACCTGGCTGGGCTTGTTGAAGAGGAAGCCCGGCTCAAACTCCCAGACGAGCAGCACGCCGGCATCCTGCGCGAGCCGGGCACACCGGCGCCATATTCGGGCCACCCGGTCCATCACCTCCTCTTCTCCAGCCAGTTCGACGCTGCCTGGCTCACTCACCGTATCCACCCGCAGTTTCGGGATGCCGCAGTCGACGCAGAACTCCAAGTAGCGCACAAAGAGCCGCTCATACTCCTGGGTGGAAGCGAGCGCGGGCGGGACCGCGCCAAAGTCGGGCGCGTAGCCGCACGCCACCAGCCCGTGGGCGGCCAGGAAGGCGACGAGCCGGCTGCGGCTGGCCTTCGTCGGGTAGAGATCAGGGTGGGCGTGCGGAGCGAAGCCGTTCAACTCGATACCATCAAAGCCCAGCGCTCCTAAGCGCCGGATCACCGTATCGAGGGGTATCGGCTGCGCCTCATAGGGACCGAACGTGTAGGCCCAACTGCCGATGGCTAGCTTCTTGATCACGCCTGTCTCCTACGGTCGATCATTGGATCGTCTGGGGCTCGACAACGACCTTGAGGGCGCCACGGGCCTCAGCGAAAGCAGCCTCCATGGCCCCGAGGGGATACCGCGCCGAGATGAGCGGCCCGACCCGCATGTGGCCGCTCGCCAGCAGGCGCAGACCTTCCTGAAACTCCCCAAGGGTACGTCCGTTGGAGCCTCGAACGGTCAGCGACTTGAAGACGACTGGGCTGGTCGGCAGCCCGCCAGGGTGCCCGAAGCCGAGGAGCACCAGCGTACCAAAGGGGCGCACCAACTTGACGGCTGCCTGAAGCACGCTGTCGAAATGGCCAACGGCCTCGAAGCAAACGTCCACCGGCACGTTCTGGAGGACCCGCAGATCCGGATCCGCTGCGTTGTTGACGGTCTTGATCCCGCCAAGCTGTTCGGCCACGCGGAGGTGATCGGCGTCGACATCGACAACCCAGACAGCGCCGGCCCCGCGCACCTGAAGGGCCTGGGCCACCAGCAAGCCGATCGCCCCCGCGCCGAACACGATGCAGATCCGATCAGCCACCTCGGCCAGCCCCACCGCGTGGAGCGCCACCGCAGTAGGCTCAGCCAGCGACACCTCGACGAAGCTGAGCGCCGCGGGCTTCGGAAAGAGGTTGCCGAATGGCACTGCCACGTACTCGGCGAAGCCGCCCGGCCGGCCATAGCCGATGCTGACGGCACGCCGGCAGGCGGTGTAGTTGCCGCCGCGGCAGGCGGCGCAGTCGCCACAGCCGACGGTGGGCTCAACGGCGACCGCCGCGCCGGGCAGCAGGTCGGTCTTCCCGTCGGCGACCGCCTCGACCACTCCGGCAAACTCGTGCCCGGCGACCCGACTGGCTATGCCCGGCCGGGACAGGTCCCACTTGTCGCTGCCGCAGATGCCAGCCGCCACGACCCGCACGAGCGCCTCGCCCGGCCGTAGATCCGGCCGCGCTGTCTCATGCACGTCAAACTTGCCCGACCCTAGGCAGAATGCTGCCTTCATGGCATGCTCCCCTACAGTATTCAAGTATTTGTGATCGCCCAGCCCAGGGGCGCGGTGAGCTCGACCGCTCGCTGGTAGGCGTGCGCCAGATCCTCCGCCATGCGCGGATCGATCTGGACGAAGATGGGACCCGCATAACGAATCTCCCGGATTGCTTGTATGAATGGAGGAAAGTCGAACGCACCATCGCCCGGTACCAGACGATCGCTATCGGAGAGATGGACCAAGCCGACCTTCCCACGCAGCGGCAGCACACTGGCGTACGGGTCGAGCCGCCGATTGTAGAGGTAGATCGTATCACAGCAGGCCGTGACGAAATTGCCGGTGTGCGCAATGAGCTCCAACGTCTCCGCTGGCGTCCCACACAGCGGGTTGCCCTTGCTCTCGAACTCCACGGCCAGGACGACGTCACGCGCTCGGCAAAGATCGGCGACGTCGTTGAACACCCGCACCGCCGCCGCAACCGCCGCGACGAGTTGTTCCACCGACCAGTCCCGGACAGCGTCACCGCCGTGCGGCGACCAGTAGATTGGCGACGTCATCGCCTTAGCCTTTCTTCCCAGTTCAGAACGACCAACGTGCCTCCGGCTCACCGAGGTACTGGCGACGGTAGAGCACTTCCAGAATTTCCAGATCCTTGACGCTGTCGTCACCCGGCGAAAGGTTGGGGGCCCGGCCGAGCGCGCACTGGACGAAGTGGGCCGTCTCCCGGCGGAAGGCCCATTCCCAGGTGGGGGCTACCTCCTGGAGTCCGGCGCCCTTGCGATAGACCTGCAGCCGGGCCGGCAAATTCTCCGCCAACGGCGGCGGCAACTGCAGCCGGAGCCAGCCGTTCTCAAAGTGGATGGTCAGCTCCTCCCAGTGGTGCTCGGTGAAGGTCTGCGCGGCGCGTAACGTGCAATCAAAGGAGCCATAGTCGAAGATAGCCAGCAGTCGAGCCGAGTCGCGCTGCCCCGCCGGCGGCCTCAGCCGGCTGAACGCCAACCATAGACGTGCGGGGTCGAGAGGCTATCCCGGCGGCCCATCTCCCGATCGTCCAGCCACAAGCGCGTCTCCTAGTGCGGGCGCTCCAGGGTCAGCGTCACCCGCCGGCCTTGCCAATCGGCTGGGGTCTCGAAGGTGTACTGATACCACGCGGCACCCTGGTAGTGCCGGTCCGGCTGGAGCCAGAACAGCACTTTGACATTGCCCGGCTGGCGATAGCGTTCGTAGCGCGGCTCGGTGAACCACGACCGGTCGAAGATGCTACTGGTCCATTCGGTAGCGACCGAAACCTCCTCACCGAAGCCCTGCGCCTGGAGCGAGCCGTGTAGCTGCATGCTATCGCGCAAGGGACGGGTGTGCCACGCCTCGCCTTCGCCAGGCCGCGGCCATCGGGATCAAGCTCGAACGCCCAGGCGCCGGAAAGATCCATGCTGCTTCGCCTCTGGTTCCCTATAACTCGTGGCGCCACCTGGGTGCGACCTTGCACCCAGGTGGCGCCGATCCAGCTCCAGCACGTCAGTGTAGTGCGCCTCGGCCCGGTCCCCCAGGCCGGTGTAGCCCAGCGCCACCATGGAGAGACAAAGGCTATTACTGGATTGTTTAGAGCATGTTCAGAATCGGACAAGTGCGGCTTCTCGTTAGCAAATTTGCAAGCTCGTTGCGGGTTCTTCGGCCTTTAGGTCAGATTTCTATCATATATTATTGAACAAGGTTCGCCAGATGTGCATGAGAAGGTACCACTAGGTTGATTCTGAACATGCTCTTAGACCCTATCCTTTGATGCCGGTGATGCTGATGCCCTCCACCAGCGTTTTCTGCGTGACGTAGAAGAGCACGACAACGGGGATGATGGTGACCGTCGTGGCCGCCATCAGGTAGGGCCAGGCCAGTTTCTCCACGAAGCTGGCCTGGAACAACTGCAAGCCCAACGCCACAGGGTAAAGCGACTGATCATTAATGTAGATGAGCGGCCCCAGGTAGGTACCCGATCACGGGGGGCAAG
>DHIZ01000150.1 GCA_002404055.1 Chloroflexi bacterium UBA4733 | reverse complement strand
TGTAGTGGTTGTAGACGGCAACGGAGAGCACCTTTTTGGCGTGCTCCTGGCCGATGACGTACTGGCTCAGCAGGTCGGCAATGCGGCGCGGCACCGGTATTTTGTTGACAGGCAGTTTCGCGCGGGTCGTCCCACCCTGTTCCTCGGCGATCATCTCCCGGCAGAGTTCGATGCACTCGTCGCAGATGTAGACCTGCGGACCGGCGATGAGGCGACGCACCTGTTCCTGGCTCTTGCCACAAAACGAGCAGCGATACTGCGACCGAGGGGTTCTCGGGCTTGCCATGATTACCTCCCAGGGAGAGCCGGCGCCACGTCGGTCCTCATGAGTACCTCGTCGACCAGACCATAGTCCTTCGCTTGCGCCGCGTCCAGCCAGAAGTCGCGGTCGGAGTCGTGGATGATCCGGTCCATCGGCTGGCCGGTGTGCTTCGCGAGGATGCCGCGGACGAGGTTCTGGAGGCGAATGATCTCGCGCGCCATGATCTCCATGTCTGTCGCCGGACCTTCCATACCGCCGGCCGCCTGGTGTATGTGGATGGTAGCGCTGGGCAGCGCGTAGCGCTTGCCGGCAGCGCCGCCTGCCAGCAGAACGGTCCCCATGGAGGCCGTCACGCCGACAGCGTAGGTGCAGATGTCTGGTTTGACGTACTGCATAGTGTCGTAAATCGCCAGCCCGGCGTGGATCGAACCGCCCGGCGACATGATGTACATGTGAATGTCGCGGTCGGCGTCCTCGCTGGAGAGGTAAATCAACTCGGCCACGATCAGGCTGGCCATGTTCGGTTCGACCGACGAGTGGACCATGATGATGCGCTCTTTGAGCAGGCGGGAAAAGATGTCGTAGGCACGCTCACCGCGGTTCGTTTGCTCCACGACCATCGGCACGAGCATGTGTACGTCTTGCGGGGTCCAGATCATTGGTGAAAAACTCCTGCTATTGGGCTTCGGCCGCTGTCTGCACGTCCGGTTCCGAGGCGAGCGCCGGGCTGACATCTGGTGCGGCTTCCTGGCCGGCCTCCTCGGGTTCGGAGTCGGCGTCCGGTAGCGCGCTCGCCAGTGCCAATTCTACGAGACGATCCAGCGCCAAGCGTTCGCGGGCGCTGCTGCGTACCGCGGGAAGGAGGCGGGGATTGGCGGCGATCAACTGGGGCACTTGCTCGTCCGGCACGTTGCCGAACATCCGACTCAGTTCCTCCATGATCTGTTCCTGGGTCGGCTCGATGCCTTCCGCCGTCGCCACTTCCGAGAGGACCAGATCGCGCTTCACCGTCTCTTCGGCGTCGGCGCGCCAGCGGGCGCGCAGGTCGTTGGGCGAGATGCCCAGCATGCGGAAGTATTGCTCCGGGTCGAAGCCCTGGCGGGCCGCGTTGCCGGCGAACGTCTCCAGGGAGCGATCCAGTTGGCGCTCGACAATGAAGGCAGGATAGTCCAGTTTGGAGGCGGCGATCAGGTCGTTGACCACGGACGCGCGTTGCCGCTCGGTCTCCGCGGCGCGGGCGGAGGTCTCCATGCGCTGCCGGATGTCGGCGCGCAAGGCGGCAACGTCGCTGATACCCGGCGTCTTCTGCGCCAGGTCGTCGTCGATCGGCGGTAGGATCGGCTGCTTGATCGCCTTGACGGCCATGGTGTACACCGCTTCTTTGCCGGCCAGCTCAGGGCGGGGATAGTCATCCGGCAGGTTGGCGAGTACTGTACGCTCCTCACCGACGCCGGTGCCGAACAGCCCTTCGTCTACCTCTTTGGGGAGGCCGTTGCTGCCAACGGTCAACTCCTGGTCTTTGGCGTCGATCAGCGTTTGGCCTTCGGCGAGGCAGTTCACGTCGGCGGTGATGCGGTCACCGCTCTCGATGCCGCGCTCCGTGACGTCTTCCCAGGTGGCGTACTGCTTGCGCAGGTCCTCGACGACCGCGTCGATGTGATCTTCGGCCACTTCGACCGGTTGGGCCTCAACGTGTAGCGTGCGGTAGTCCCCTAGGTCGACCGTCGGCGCGACTGGAACGGTGGCCTTGAAGCTGAGCGGCTGCTCCGGCTCCATGGTCAGCAACTCGACTTCGGGGTCGGCGATTGGTTGGACGCCGCTGTCTTTCAAGGCGTCGCGGTAAGCGTCAGGTAGCAGGTGATCGAGCGTCTCCTGGCGCACGCGCTGTTCACCGACGAAGCTGCGCAGTATGTGGCGCGGGGCCTTGCCCTTGCGAAAGCCGGGCACCACGTACTGGCCGCCGAGATGTTGATAGGCGCGGTCAGCGGCGCGACTGACTTGTTCCGGCTCAACTTCAACGGTCAGCGCGATGCGGCTGCCCTCCAGCCGCTCCTGGGTTATTTTCACACTTGACTCCTCGGACGGCCAGACGTTTCCCTCCGGCCTCGGGGGGTTGGCCCTTCAGTATAGCACGGCCCCGTCGTCGCTTCTGCCCCTACCGGTGCGACATTCCCCAAGGGGCACACAAAACGGCCAGGCCTCCTCCGCCACCTCGGTGGAGATGCCTGGCCGGTCAGGAATAGCAGGCACGCAGTCGCGGCCCTCGTGCTTGCCCTCTGAGAAGAATCGTCGTCAATGAGCGGAAGACGGGATTCGAACCCGCGACCCTCTCCTTGGCAAGGAGATACTCTACCACTGAGCCACTTCCGCCGGACTCTCTGCAACACGCCGAGTCAGGTTCCACCCTAACCCATTGTACGTGATGGTGGGCGATGAGAGACTTGAACTCTCACGGGTTGCCCCAATGGATCCTAAGTCCACCCTGTCTGCCAATTTCAGCAATCGCCCGCTGGTGGCAATATACTCGGTTCGCCGCAGCGAAAAGACTACCATGCGACTCCGAGCCTGACAAGGGTCACGTCGCTTCCTTGCTGCGACCGGGGAATATCCGGCTGCTGGTGCCGCGTGGCGCCGGCAAGCGTTGGGCAATGCGGTGTACACGCATCGCCTCCGTTGCGCCGGGCCGCAGGTGGAGGGTGGAACGGGGCCGCCCCGTGCAGATCAGGCCGAAGCCGGCCTGACGGTCCTGCTCGTAGAAGCGACGCGACGCCGTTTGATCGATGACACCTGTCAGGACCCACACGGCGCAGGTGATGCACCAGCCTTGTTCACACAGGCTGGGTAGGACGAGGCCGGCGCGCCGCGCTGCTGCCAGGATGAATTCGTCGGCTCCGACGGTGATGGTAGATGGGCCGCCCTCTAACTCAAACGTCACCGGAAACTGCTCACTCACTCCCGGTCACCTGCAGCGATCCCAGGGAGATTTCGGATTGGCCGTTGGCGAGTAGAAGCCGGCCCATGGTGTGAAGGTCGTAGAGTCCTACGCTTAACGCATAACTCCCCGAAGGCGTCTGATCGCCAATGGGTACTACCATCGTGTCATTGACGATTTCCCCTGCCACCCAGTCCGTCGTTGGCAACCTGCCGCCGTGCGGGCGGCTGTCTGCCTGGAAGACCAGACGCCCCCTGGCATCCGTGCCGTGGATGAATGCTGTGTAGTCGCCACGGAGCGCTTGAAGCGCCTGCCAGCGCAGCCTGACGGAGACCGGCGAGCCGGCGGCGGCGGCTTGCGGGAGCGCCGCTCCGACCAGTTCCACTTGATTGCCCAAGATGGCGTGTACTGCCTGCGGAAGGGGAGTGATCGCCGCCGGAGGGCCGGTGCTGCGCAGGATGATGCTGGCGACCTGCGCCGTGCCCACGGCAGCGCCACCACTGGAACGGGCGACGACCTGCTCGTCGGGGTGGCCTGCGGGGTACACCTGCACGACGAGGTGGGCCAGCGACGGAGCCGGGCTGGCGCTGTTTGTCGTCAGCGTCACGCGATCAGTCACACCCCAGCCTAGGGGCCACTCCGTAGTCAGTAGCGCGCCATTCAAGGGTCGTCCATCGTGTTGAGCGACCAGGAAACCATCCGGCCCGCGCAACTGCACGGAGACAACTGCATCGTCGCTGATCGGGCCGGTCGCCCGCCAAACGAGCGTGACCGTAACCGGCGTTCCCGGCGCGACGGGGTCTGAGGGCACGGTCACACCGGCAAGTTGCAGGTTGCCAAATGACTCGTTGATGGTGACGCCGGGGGGTACGACCGGTACCGCCGGTTCCACGTTGATCTGCGCGATCGTGATACCTGACTGACCGATGTCGGCGGGAATAAGCTGACCGGCAGCGTCACGGAGTTCCAGCCGCAGTGTGTACGCGCCGGGAACGACGTCCGGCGCGATTGGCAGAGGGAGCGTGTCCGTCACCTGCTCGCCGGTGATCCAATCGCCGGTGGGCAGGCCGCCGCTATGCGGCCGCCGAGCCATCTGGGCCACGGTCGTTCCCTGCCTGTTCACCAACTGCACCACCTCGTGCGCATCCACGGCAGTATCACCAATGGCCTGCCAGTGCAATTGCACGGCCAGACTGCCGCCTGCCGGCGCCGCTGTCGGCGCGGAAGCGCCAACCAGGGCCATGGTGCCACCGAAGATACCGAGAGGGACGGGTATCGGGGAGGCTGCTCGATCCGGCTGCCGCAGCTCAAGGCGCGCCAGGAGAGGAGCGCCGATGGACTGGCCGTGGGCGTCGCTGGCCTTGATTGGCCGGCCTGGCTGCCCAATAGGGTAGACGTCGACGCTCAACAGGCTCAGTATCGGGGTGGGACTGGTGCTGGGTATCTGGAGGGGGATGGTGTCTACCAGTACCTGCTGCGACGACATCTGCGAAGTGAGCACCTCGGCGTTGCCCGGTAGGGTGTCAACAGCGGTGAGAACCGTCCCGTCGGGGCCACGGAGTACCAACGCCTCGGCGTCGTTGGCCGGTATCGGGCCGATGGCGTGCCAATAGAGCGTAACGGGGACCGTCTGACCGGGAGCGAGCGGGCCGGCCGGCATGGTACTGCCGATCAGGTCGAGGTTGCCGAAGCGGTAGTCGAGCGTTCGCTCCGGCTGCACCTGGGTCAGACCTACATACTGCGGCTGCGGGTATGCCGGCAGTATGGCCAGTGGCACGGCAAGCGCAGCGCCAGCGGCCCCCACTGCCGCCAGCACCGGCATTGCAGGCACCCGCCACGGCACGAGCCCGACGACCGCGGTGATGCCCATTGCCAGCAGCACCGCGATGCTGCCGAGCGCCGGGAACAGCAGCCGTCCAGTGGAACCAGATGTGACAGCGGTCCAGTGGACCAGCAAAATCACCTCAATGCCGAGCCAGGCCAGCAGCAAGACGAGGACCGGGTTACACCGGCGAGTAGCACGTAGCCGGTTGAGGCCCGCCATCAACAGTCCGGACGCTGCCAGCATGGCGAAGAGGCGGTAGCCCTGGTAGTACCCCGAGGGCAAGAGGATGCTGAAGTTGCCGAAGATGCCCCAGAAGGAGTACCAGACCGACGGCGCTTCGCGCAGCACCTGCGCCAGACTGAGCGCCTGAGGTCGGGGGCCGGTGATGCCGACGAAGGTGCTGAGCGCCAGGGGGTCGTGGTACAGCAGGCAGTTGCGCAGATACCACCAACCGCCGATGAGGCCGGCGATACCACCCAGGACGGCCAGGTGCCGCAGCCAGTCCTTCGTGGGCCGGTACGTGATCCCCAGATAGAGATACACGCCGAGGACAGGGATGCCCACAGCCGCAGCGTTCAACTTGCTCAGCAAGGTCAACCCCAACAGAATCGCCGTGAGCAACGTGCGTCGCCAGGTCAGGCCAAGGTGCAGGGTCGTCGCCAGCATCGCCAGCGTGGAGGTACAGAGGGCGACGGCCAGCATATCGTTGTCGGCGGAGGCGGCGATGAACAGTACCATCGGGTTGAAGGCACAGATGGCGGCAGCAAGCGTGGCAACGGCAGCGTACCGTGGCGCCGCCAGGTACCCCAGCCGGTAGACGCCGGCGATAGCACAGGCGCCATAGAGGAGCGATAGCAAGCGCTGGATGTGTACTGCCAGGGCCAGCCCGTGCCAGGGGAAGTCCTCCGCCGCACTGTGAGCGAACAGGTTACGGTTGCGCACGTTGTAGTCCGGACTGCCGATATTTGCCTGTGGATTGAATACCATGCTGTCCACCGGCGCTGGCGGGTGGATCCAGAAGGTTGCCGCCGCCGCCAGGAGGTAGGAGAGCGGTGGCTGGCCGGCCTCCTGTGCCGGCACGAGCAGGTGGCGCGGATCGGCGGGCTGCATCACCGGCAGCCCGTGCCCGGTGCCAATCTGCCAGATGACGGCCTCCTGCGTATCCTCGTCGCTGACCTCCAGGATCGGTGTGGCCACGCTGTACCAGACGCCGAGCAACAGGAAGCAACAGATGATCAGGGAGAGCGGTGATGGCAGCAACCTCCGACGCCGGACGTTACGCGACGGCAGTTGGAGCCCGTCATCGCGCGATACTTCCGTGGCAGCGTTTGCCGGTAGCGACGGCAACAACGGCGCCACAGTAGCGAGTGCCACACCCAGGTTGATGTGTTGTAGCACGACTGTTTCCCGCCCGTAATGAGGTACGCCGGGCTCCCATGCGTCCAGCAGCGTTGCTCGCTACGTTCGCTGAGCATATTGCAGGATACGCCTACTGCTTGTCAACACCTGGTGGGGAGAGGGTTGAGTCAGGATGGCAGCGCGGCGTGTAAAGCCTCTCTGAATCTGTCCTGTAATCTGGCGCCCCCGGCGCGGCGGGCCCACCCGGCGATGCATGACTATGTTGGCGAACTCAGTAGCCGGTGCTGTGTCGCCGTTCGCCTGCCGCTAAAGCAGCAGGTTACGCACCCGCATGCGGGTACCCGGAAGCCCCGCCAACGGGTTTGGAGACGGTGCGGAGCGAGCCGGTGCGCAGGCCCAGCCTGCTTGAGCAGGCTTTGTGTTCGTAGCCTGCTCGTTTACGGGCGGGCGGGCGACCGCCGCGACGGGAGCCCGGAGGTTCGCCAACAAAGTCATTCATCGTCGGGCTAATACTACAGCCTCAGATTAGGGAGGAAGCGGTGAGGGGAGGGAATTGCGCAGGCGACAGCGGTAGTGGCAGTCTTTGGCGCGGGCCTGGTGGCGGCGTCGCCAGAGGGACCGGTTGAGCCGACGCTGGGGAGGTGATGAACGACAATTAGACTTGCCGCTGGTGTAGTGCTAATCCTGCTCGCGGGATGCACCGCAAAGTTTTGCAGTGGCGGCTTGTCCCTTTCAGCGGACAGGTGCGCATGGACTGCGTCCCGCAGCCGACAGCGCTCTGGATGCTTAATCACGGAGCTGAGCAACGCGGCTGGGGTGCTCTCGATGCCGTATCATTAGACCTAGTTGGTCTAATAGGTTCACGCGATAAGGTGGTCGGGATGACGATGGTGAAGGAACTTCAGTTCTCGCAGGCGAAGGCGCGCCTCTCGACGGTGATGGACGACGTGGTCCATCGCGAACGTCTGACGGCTGTGCGCCGCGAGCGCGGGAGGGACGAGGTGATGTATCTCCTTCCCCGCGCGCTCCTCGACGCCGCGGTCCGCTCCGCCCGGGTCACGGTGGATTATCTTCCTGACGAGGAAGGCATGGGGCTGTGGGTGAACGACCTGGAGATCGGCGCCCATGGCGCGGACATCGCCGAGGCGCGGTGCAATCTTTTGGGCGAAGTTCACGCCTACGTCGCCAACTTCCTTGGCGAGCTGCCCGTCTACCTTACATGGCCGGACCGGGCGCGCCTCGTGCCTCAGGTGCTCCGGCTCGCGGTCGCGCGGGACGACGTGGCGCTGGCACAACTCCTCTTCGATCCGGCAGGGGCCTAGTGTGCCCGAGCGGCGCCCGACATGGGGGCAGGTGCGGCGCTTCTGCGTGCGGCAGGGGTTCCGGCCCTCGACGACCGATCACGACTTCTATGACAAGGTGCTGCCCGATGGGAGTACGGCGGGGACGAAAATCTCCCTCGGCCTTGCAGAAACCGAGACAGTGCCGTCGTCGCTCTGGCCGCGCATTTGGAAGCGCCAACTCCGTTTGCGAACAGAGGACGAGTTCTGGCGCGGGATCGACGGCGCGCCGATCATCTACGATGTCCCGCCAGCGCCCGAGCCGCTGCGACCGCTGTCCGACTTCCTCGCCCGCCACTTGCGCGAAGATCGGCGCCTGCCGGACGACGCGATCGCGGCGACTCCGCGCGACAAGGCACAGCAGTTGTTCAATGCCTGGTACAGTCGTGAGCGGGGCGAAGACTGACCGCGTTGGGAAGCGGGACTGCCGCTACTACACCTGCTTTCAGATGCTTTCAGACTGCAATCGCAGCGTTGGTACGTGAGGGCATTCAATCACCGGGTGACAACGGCTGGTCGCATGCCCTTGTCCAGTCGCAATTCGCTGGAACGCTGGTCTACAGACGCAAGCTGTGGGGTGCGCCACAGAGTTGTTACCGCTGGCGAACCTCCTCTGGCGGCGCGAATCACGGTGAGGCCGTGGCGAGTTTGACGAACGGCGTGATGCGGACGGAGGCGCGGGGGCGCTCGGCGAACCAGTCGCTCAGTCGGCAGAGCACCCGCAAGCGGGTACCCGGGGCAGCGGCGGTGAGGACGTGTTGGAGTCATGTTTTGGCGAGACCGATAGAGCGGGCGTGGCGCAGATCAGTGACGCGCAGGCCCTGGCTGATGGTGGCCTCAATGCCGGCGCGCGCGTCATAGCGTGCTTTGAACTCCTTGGTCTTTTGGTACCGCCGGGCCTGCTGCAACGCCAGATATTGGGCCTTTGGTCGGACGGTGATCTCGCGCGGTCCCGTCTGGGAGGTTGTACACTGCGCCCGGACGGAGCACTCGCGGCAGGCGGCGGTCGGGAAGCGGATATTGATGATGGGATTGGCGTGGTCGTCGTGGGTCTCGGACCACTTGGTACTCTGGGCGCCCTGGGGGCACGTCGCCATCTCTTGCTCCCAGTCCAGGGTGAAGCAGGCCACGTCGAAGCCCTCCCCGGCGCGGGCTTGCCAACGGGTATCCTGGGGCGCCGGGCCGATCACCTCTACGTCGTGGGCTTCCTTACTGGTCACGAGCATCTCGACATCATAGGGCGAGTTGATCAACTGGGCGGATGGCGGAGCGTCCTCCCCGCTGCGCCAGCGCACGACGCCCTGCTCGTCCGGGGCGTAAAACTGCTGCAGCCAAACCGCGCGCAAGGTCTCCACCGCCGGTACCTCCCGCAGCCACACCGGCGCGCTGTCGGCGGTCGCCGCCCGGTACAGGCGCACCCCATCGGCCCCAATCTGCGCACGGCCGCCCTGCGGGCGTCGGCGCGCCTGACGTTGCTCGGTCCCCTTCGGAAAGCGGTACTCGTCCACGCGCGGTCCATAGCGCTCCAGCCAGTCCGGGTCGATGCGGGGATGCAGCCAGTCCGGCGCCACGCTGGCCAGCGTGTTGAGCGCGTGGCGCATGGTTTCGCCCACCGTCTCCAGCCGGTTCAACGCTCGGGTGGCCGCCAGTACATGGGTGGAATCCGTGCGCGCTTTGCCGCGCGCCGGGGCGCCCGCTTGCGGGCCCTACCCCTCCGTCTTGCAGCACGCCAGCAAGAGATCCAGCAACTGATACTCCGCCCCCCCAGCCACCAGCCGCGTCCGGAACTCGCTCAAAACGGAGGCATCGAAGCCCGTGGCCGTCAGCGGCAAGCACAGCGCGTACTTCCAACTGATGCGGTCCCGCACCGCCTCCGCCGCCTGCCGGTCAGACAATCCTTCCGCATACTGGAAGATCGTCACGAGCGCCAGTTGCGCCGGGGCTGCCGCCGGTTGCCCATCTTTGGGAAAGAGCCCAGCAAACTGCGGGTTCGTGTAGATCGGCCCCAGCGCGTCGTACTGCCGCAGGTAAGCATTGCCCTTCGGGAACGACTCTCGCGCCACCCGTGCCGTCTCTTCCGGCATACAGTAGATGATCGGCGCCTGGAAGGACATCGGAACCGGACCTTTCTGTGTCGCCAGGTCACGACGACCGGCGAAGAAACGCCATCCTATCCCATCCGCCGCTACCCTGCACTCCCCCTTGCGCCTCACAATCGAGGTTCGCCAGCAGTAACAACTCTGGGAGTACCTCAAGGGGCTGAAGACTGTCTACGTGGAGACGGAGCGCCGGGAACGCAACGTCCGACGGCTGAATACGGAGCAGCCCCGTACCAACACGTTCCACGTCAGCGAGGAGTTCGTCTACAGCAACGGCGTCCAGCGCATTCGGCCCGACGTCATCTTCCTGATCAACGGCATCCCCGTCCTCCTGGTCGAGACCAAGGCTGCCACCCGCCTGGAAGGGATCGCCGAGGCGCTGGAGCAAGTGCGGCGCTACCAGCGGGAGGGGCCGGAACTGCTGGCCTTGCTCCAGCTCTTCACCGTCACCCACCTCGTGCAGTTCTACTACGGCGCCACCTGGCGGACCGGACGCAAGGACCTCTTCAACTGGCGGGAGGAACAGGACGGTGACTTCGAGACCCTGGTCAAGAGTTTTGTCGCGCCCGAGCGGCTGCTGCGGGTCCTGAACGACTACATCCTCTTCACCCGCAAGGACGACGAACTCAGCAAGGTGGTCCTGCGGCCCCACCAGATGCGGGCGGTGGAGCGCGTGGTCGAGCGCGCGGCTGATCCGGTCAAGCGGCGGGCGCTGGTCTGGCACACCCAGGGCTCCGGCAAGACCTACACCATGCTGGTCGTGGCCAAGAAGCTGATCGAAGACGCCCGCTTCCAGAACCCGACGGTGCTCATGCTCGTAGACCGCAATGAACTGCAATCCCAACTCTTCGACAACCTGGAGAGCATCGGCTTCAGCGAGGTGACGAAGGCTCGTAGCAAGCACCACCTGGAGCTGCTGATGCGCCGCGGCCAGCGCGGCCTGATCGTCTCCATGATCCACAAGTTCGACGGCATCCCGGAGCAGATCAACGCCAGGGCGACCATCTTCGTGCTGGTGGACGAGGCGCACCGTAGCACCGGCGGCGATCTCGGCAACTACTTGATGGGCGCGCTCCCCAACGCCACCTATATCGGCTTTACCGGCACGCCCATCGACAAGACCGCCTACGGCAAGGGCACCTTCAAGGTCTTCGGCGCCGACGATGCCCAGGGCTACCTGGACAAGTACTCCATTCGCCAGTCCATTGAGGATGGCACGACTGTCCCCTTGCACTACGTCTTGGCCTCCAATGACCTGCTGGTGGATCGGGAGACGTTGGAGCGCGAGTTCCTGAGCCTGGCCGAACTGGAAGGGGTGAGTGACCCCGAGGAGCTGAACCGTGTGCTGGACCGGGCGGTGCAACTCAAGAACCTGCTGAAGAATCCCGAGCGCATGGCCATGGTGGCTGCCTTCGTTGCCGACCACTTCCGGCAGACTGTCGAGCCACTCGGCTACAAAGCCTTCCTGGTCGGCGTGGATCGCGAAGCCTGCGTTCGCTACAAGCGGCTGCTCGACCAGCACCTGCCGTCCGACTACTCTGCGGTCGTCATCAGCCACGCCCACAACGACAGCGGCGAATTGGCCGACTTCGTGCTCACCGACGACGACGAGCAGCGCATTCGCCTCGCCTTCCGCAAGGCCGGCGAACTGCCCAAGATTCTGATCGTCACCGAGAAGCTGCTGACCGGCTACGACGCTCCAGTGCTCTACTGCATGTACCTCGACAAGCCCATGCGTGACCATGTGCTCTTGCAGGCCATCGCCCGTGTCAACCGCCCCTATGAGGACGGCGCTGGGCGAGCCAAGCCGGCCGGCTTCGTGCTGGACTTCGTCGGCATCTTCGACAACCTGGAACGAGCGCTGGCCTTCGACTCCCAGGATGTGGCGGGCGTGATTGAAGGGCTGGATGTCCTCCAACAGGAGTTTGCCGAGATGATGGAGACCGGCAGGACGCAGTACCTGCCGATCCAGGCCGGCTTCGTCGGTGACAAGGCAGTGGAGGCGGTGCTGGAGCACTTCCGGGATGAAGACACCCGCAGCCGGTTCTACCAGTACTTCCGCCAACTCCAGGAAGTGTATGAGATCCTGTCGCCAGACGCCGTCCTGCGAAGCTTCCTGCCCGACTACGCGGCCTTGACAGCGCTCTACCAGACCGTGCGCGCTGCCTACGAGCCCTACCTGGCGGTCGACAAGAGCTTCTGGTGGAAGACATCGGAGCTCGTTCAGCAGTATACGACCACAACCACGTTGGGACCGATCCGCAAGTTCACCGACCTGGGACCGGAAGCGTTGGAGCGCCTGGCCCAGGAGGATGTCCCCGACACGGTGAAGGTGTTCAATTTGATCAAAGCGCTGGTGGACCTGGTGGCCGAGAAGGGAGCAATGGCGGCCTACCTGATCCCCATCGGGGAGCGCGCCGACCAGATCGCCGAGGCCTTCCGCGAACGGCAACTGACGACCCAACAGGCGCTGCAGCAACTCGAACAACTGGTGCGCGAGTATCGCACCGCCGAGGAGACCCGACAGCAGAGCGACCTCTCCGCCGAAGGCTTCGCCGCCTTGCTCCTCTTGCAGCGCAGTCAGGTCCAGGGCGCCGAGCAACTCGCCCAAACGATAGCGGAGGCGTTCACTCGTTCCCCCTACTGGAAGCAAGGCGGCGATCAAGAGCGAGCGTTGCGCCGGGCGGTATACAAGACGCTGGTGGATGGGGATTACCCGGTAGAGCAGATGGCGGTCTTCACCGACCAGCTCTTGCGGACAGTCCGGCGGGCGGGGCCCGTCGCATGACGGCCTTGCCTTCGGAATCGCCCCCAGGCGAGGCGATCACGGCGGAGGAGTTCAAAGCCGAAGTGGCAGCCTGGGCACAGCGCCTTGGCGTCAGCCCACAACAGGTAACGCTCCGACCAATGCAGCGCAAGTGGGGCAGTTGCTCGTCGAACGGGCGACTAACCTTCGACACGGGGCTGCTCCGGGAGCCAGGCAAGGCACGCGCTGAGGTGATCGTCCACGAACTGCTACATCTGAGAATACCGAACCACAGCCCGTTGTTTCGGAGCCTGCTCAGGGCGTACCTCGCTCAAGGTCGCTTGTCGTGATGGGCTGCCTATGAGGAGGAAACGCGGACGGGGCTGATCTGTTGGCCGAAGTCCTTTGCAGCCTGCTGCTATGCTTGCAGAGGAGATGACTATGAGCGAGCTGCACCGCATCACCGTGAGTCCCGAGCAGTGCGCGGGGCGTCCGTGCATCCGTGGCATGCGCATTCGGGTAAAGGATGTCCTGGACCTGCTCGCCGCGGGGGCAAGTCACGAGGAGATACTGGCGGACTACCCGTACCTGGAATCAGGCGACATCACGGCGGCGCTGGAATACGCGGCGACGTAGACGGATCGCCTTGTGCTCTGGAGGAGAGACGATGCAGCGAGATGAGGCGCTGACGATCCTGGCGGCTCATCGCCAGGATCTCGAAAGCTTCGGGGTGAAGTCTATCGCCCTCTTTGGCTCTGTCGCGCGCAATGAGGCGCGGCCGGACAGCGATGTGGACGTGCTGTTCCAGTTCGCAATGCCCGTCGGCTACTTCGAGCTGATAAGGCTGGAGCGCCGCCTGGTGACCTGCTCGGCAGGCCCGTCGACCTGGCGACGCCCGGCGGCCTCAAGCGCCAGTTGCGCGACCGCATTTTGCTGAAAGCTGTCTATGCAGCGTAGAGAGTGGCGCCTGCGGATTGGGCCGCGAGAAGTTCGAGTTGATACGAGCGGCACCACGGGGACGGGGAACGCCTTATGCCCCGAGTTGCTGCGCCAGGTCTCCAAAGTCCTGGGCAACGACATCAAACGACGGATCAGGCGTCAGGTCGGGGCGTCCATCTGGCCCGCGTTCCAGTGGACGCGGCACAAAGGCGGTGCGGAAGCCTTCGGCCTAGGCAGCGTGCAGGTCTCCCTGGTGGGCGGCCACCATCATGATGTCGTCTGGCCGGAGGTCGAGTAGGTCGGCGGCCATCCGGTAGACCTGCGGATTGGGCTTGTAGGCACGGGCGAGATCCGCCGAGAGAACGCAGTCCCAGGGCAGGCCGGCGTGCTTTGCCATGTTCGTGAGCAGTGCGAGGTTGCCGTTGGACAGCGGCGCAAGGATGTAGCGACGGCGCAGGCGTTCCAGCCCAGAGACGGCGTCGGGCCAGGGTTGGAGCCGATGCCAGACCCGATTCAAGTCGGCGCGCTCCGCCTCGCTGAGCGTGTCGAGACCGAATCGGGGGATCAGATCATCCAGCAGCATGCGATGCAGCACGTCCAGCTTGAGCCACGGGAGTTCGCCGCCCTCCACACGCTGAAGGATCGGTCTGTAGCCATCGCGCCAGTCGTCGGCCAGGCGGCCCCAGGCGACCGTCAGGCCTTTTGCCTGGTTGATCTGTTTCCCTTCGCGGATGAGCGTCGTGCGGTAGTCCACGACGGTGCCGAATACGTCGAACGTCAGCGCCTTGACGCCGTTACTACACACCCGCTTCGCCTCCCGATCTTCCCTACCGCTGCGTCGGCCCGGAGACCACGCGCGCGAGCGCCGTGGCGACGAAGAGGTTGAGGCTTACCCCTTCCGCTTCGGCACGCGCGACCAGGTTCCGATGCAGGTCCTTAGGCACCCGCACATTGAACTTGCCGGTGAAGCTATGCACCGGCGCGCTCGGCACCGGCACCGGATCGCCATTGGCGAGCGCCGATTCCAGCCAACTGCGCTGGGCGTCCCGAATCATGGCGATGGCCTCCTCGGCCGTGTCTCCCTGGCTCATGCACCCCGGCAACTCCGGGATATGCACGAACCAGCCTTCGGGATCCGGGATCAGCTCAACCCGGTAGGGCAGCGCCATGTAGCGCGCAATCGACGCTGCATCGGTGCGAGTCATTGGTTCGGCGATCATCATTCACTCCTTTTCGCCGGCAACATCGTCCAAATAGCGCAGCGCCTGGCGTACGTACACCTCCAGGAGATGCGGCTTACGATAGGGGACAGTGATCCGTGCCCCATCCGCGCGACGATACGTGCAGTGGCTGGTTCCCGGCTGGCTGGCGACAAAGCCGGCGGATGTGAGCGCCGCTCCCAATTCCTCCGGACGCACCGCCTTCGGATTGCGCCGCATGCGCTCCAGACGCTTGTCCGCCACGCTCGCCCCTCACCACTGCCACTACTCATAGTGGCAATATATCGTGGAAGATCCGAACATGCAAGTGACCGAGGCACATGGGATACACCCGTTCGCCAGGATCGTCTCGAATTCGGCGCGCAGGTCGTGGACACTCGGGGCAGAGGTAACAGGCATGGAACGGTTCCCTCAGCAAGACGGGTTCTCATCACGCTCATCTTGCCGTAGTCCCGCCCGGCTTGTCACCTCGCCCCAAACACTCCCACTCCGACCAACCGAACTGCCGCAACAGCAGTGAATCGCACCCAATCCATAAAATTAGTGTGCAGACCGGACATTATCAGGGCTAGCTTCGAGCACTCAAGTCGGGATAACGAACCTGTGTCCCATTTTAACCACTTTCGTCGTTAGATACCGCTTGTTCTGCTCCCGTACGGTCGGTGGTACGCCAATGACCTCAACTACTGATACACCTTGCTGTCGTAGCGCAGAGTCTTTCTCAGGGTTATTCGTGAGGAGAACAATCGATTGAACCTCCAAGTCCTGCAAGATTCTGGCAGCGGCGTCGTATGTCCGCTCGTCTGCCCCATACCCCAACCTGACATTCGCCTCAACGGTATCGAGGCCCTGTCTTTGTAGGATATATGAGCGCATCTTGGCCGAGAGACCTATCCCGCGTCCCTCTTGCCGAAGGTATATTAGGACGCCTCTTGCTTCGCACGTAATTGCCTTAAGCGAATCGTGTAGCTGTTCATAACAGTCGCAACTCAGCGAGTGGAACACGTGACCGGTCAGGCACTCCGACTGGACTCTCGTGATCACTCTTGACTGTCCTGACACGTTTCCATGCACCAGCGCGAAGTCAGGAAGACCGCTCCCATCTTCATAGCAGATCATCGTAAAGACGCCATGGATTGTTTGAATTCCGGTCTCTACTCTTTCCAATTAACCACCCCCTTCATAGCATAGTTCTAGAGACAGTCTAGGACGACCAGGCGACGATCTGTGTACAGACTCCACCGAACCTAAGACAGCGCGCGGAACGATGTCTCTCTCGCCTCTCTTCATGGCATCATCGCGGTAGCTATGACTCGCTTTCAACTAGGCGATCGTACCCGGTCGTTACCCGATCGCCTTCTACAAACCCGCATCTCGATAAGATCGTCCAACAATCGCTCCTGACACGATTCACATCGGCATCATCACCTAAACGTGCTTCCAATTCGATAAATATTCCTAACTGTTCGACTTCGTCGACACAAATACGGAATGTGTCCAGTACTCCTTTGCGCCGTACCTTTACTACTTTGACTACCTCGTGATAGCCTAACTCGTCGAGAATGCCGGCAACTTCGCGTCTGTCGCCGATCTCAGTTTCGTACTCAATACTATCTAGCTGATCTGTGGCGTCCCTTTTGAGTGTCAGCGTGCATTTGCCGTTCTCCTCTCGCACTCGTAATATCGGAGAGATGGCAGCATCCGTCTCTATCAGTTTTAATGGCCTTGGAACGAAGATAGAATCCGCTTGTCGCACGCCGTCACTAAGCTTGACGCCGAGTTCCTAGAGCGCGCGCGCAGCACCTACGGCATCTCTAGTCCGAACCTTAACCTCTATTTCTCTCATACTGCTATCCAATCATCACGGAGCCGATTAAGTACGGCAGTGGTGTAGGCTGCCGCCACGGCAGCCGCATAGTTATGCCACTTGTCATTTTTCGTTCTACCATCGCCGTAATCACATATTCCTCTGATGATTATGTAGTTCTTCCCGAAATGCCATACCGCCTCCGCGGTTCCAGCTCCTTCCATTTCAAACGCTGTAAGACCGTGCTCCCTTGCCAGTTTGTCACGCTCCAGCGAATTCCGAAACAGCGTGTTGGACGAGCCGATAGTGCCGTGAACAACTTTGGGATAGCCGGCCCGGCGATCGGTATCTTTGGGATTTTTGATACGCACCCCGTCACCATCGAGTAAGACGTCAGTTTTCGGACTCGGGCGACGGAAGAGGCTGTTCGCCGCAACTATGTCGTCGAGCACCGCATCCCAGACGTAGCGGCGCTGCAACCTGTCGGCTTCAAGCAGGCGAACGCAGTTGAGCAGTCGCCGAGACGGTATGGGCATGGCGCTCCTCAGATTCCGGTCGTTGTCGTGGAGGGTCTGATGATCGGTTTGGACGAGGCCCCTAGCGTCGGAGACCACAATATCGCCCAAGCGGACGTGTTTGTCTGGATCGGAGGGACGTGGGCAACCGCAGGCTATGCCAGAGAAAATGAGGTCGTCGACCCGTGGAAAAGAGCGGAGCAGATTTGTCGTGACCGTAGCTGCGCTGTCTGTTCCCGTGCGCGGGAGGAATGAGATAACGGCCTCTAGCGATGATCCACGGGTGCTGGGTAACGTAGCCGTCGCGTAGCGGTTGGGATCGTTCTTCACGCTGCCTACTTCATGCGCGTTTAAGGCGGTCGTGATGGCGAGCCATTCCTCGGGTAATGCGGTCACTATACCAATTTGAGACATTCGCGTCCTACCTAACCGTGTGGGCGCGTCCGGTGGCGTCGACTGAAGGAGACTTCGAAGGTGACTAAGTGGTTCCTGAAGGCGCGCCGCTCGGTCGCTGGGGCCAGGAGTCAAGATTGACGAGGCTAGTACTGCCCACTCCGGCGACAACCTTGCTCGCACGAGACTCTCGGGTGAGACGCTATCAATGAGGTGGAACAGATCAAGCCGGATAAGTATATCTCGTATCTCCTTGTAGGAGAACCCTGGATAACCTGTTTCGATAGACCACGGAAGTTGGAGATACAGAAGATCTCTGACCAAGCCGCATCGGAGTGGCTCTGTGTGCGATAGAGCATAGCCAGGATCCAAGTATTGCATGAGTTGGAGTTCAGTAGGTGTAGTAACTCTGAGCCTGGCAAATTGCCCGATAACGGGCGGAGCGACGAAGGCGCTGGAACCGAGAAGTATTGGGATCTGCTCCCATATATGCTCGAAGTTTAGCTCAAAGGAGGTACCCGATCACGGGGGGCAAG
>DHIZ01000248.1:2900-3437 GCA_002404055.1 Chloroflexi bacterium UBA4733 | reverse complement strand
CGGGATGACGACGGGCTCGCCGCCCTCCATGACGGCGATGACTGAGTTGGTCGTCCCCAGATCAATTCCTACGGTTTTTGGCATGTATCAGTTAGTCCTCCAGGCCGCGGTTGTGACGCGCCTTTGAATATTTACTTTGATTCTTTTCCCCTCCGCCCCCGCATCAAAACGCCCTGACGCCCCTCGTTTTGATGCTGGCTGGACGCCGCCCCTACTCTTAGTCTTGAACCAATGGCGATCTTCGAGCTCGATCCGGTCGATGACATCGCGGTGGCTGCCGTCGGGGAGCCCGGCCAGAGGCGCTTCTTCCTGCTCGCCAAGGGCAGGGGGCGGACGCTGACGCTGACCTGTGAGAAGGCGCAGATCCAGGCCCTGATAGTTCGCGTCCACCAGATGCTCGAGGCGCAGGGGATCGAGGTGGCTGAGCGGGCGGCGGGCGACGGTGCGCTCTCGCCGGGAGATCCCGAATGGCAGGTCGGCGAGATGGGTCTCGGCTATCACGAAGCCCGCAAGATGTTCGTCCTGGTTGCCAGCGAG
>DHIZ01000248.1:0-2755 GCA_002404055.1 Chloroflexi bacterium UBA4733 | reverse complement strand
GCCAGCGAGGACAGCCCCGCTGCGGAGGACGCCCCGAGCATCCGCTTCTGGCTGAGCCACCAGCAGGTCGTTGCCTTCTCGAAGCAGGCAGAGAACGTCCTCACCGCCGGCCGCCCACTGTGCCCGCGCTGCGGGCTGCCGATGGATCCCGCCGGCCATCCGTGCCCGGTTCTCAACGGTGCCCGGCCGATCTTCTGACCGCGGCCGGTCCCCCGAACTCCCCAAGGAGGCCGAAGAGATCGAGCGCCTCCTGCTCGAGCTCCCGGAGCTGGAGCTGCTCGGCATCCTTCAGGGGGCTTCCAACTACACCTTTCTTGCCCAGCTTGGTCCGCACGCGCCTGCCGGTCTCATGGCGGTTTACAAGCCGGCCCGAGGCGAGTCGCCACTGTGGGATTTCGAAGCGGGGACTCTGTACCAGCGCGAGGTGGCCGCTTACCGCCTGAGCAAGGCCCTTGGCTGGCCGCGGATCCCTCCAACGGTGGTGCGCGACCAGGCTCCGCACGGCGTCGGCGCCATGCAGCTGTATATCGAGGCGGATCGACGCCACTTCCTCTCAGAGCAGGCCCGTCAGCGGGACGCGTGGCAGCGGATCGCGCTGTTCGACGTGATCACCAACAATGCGGACAGGAAATCCGGGCACTGCCTGTTCGACGCCAAAGACCAGGTATGGGTCATCGACCATGGCCTGACCTTCCACACCGACCCCAAGTTGAGGACGGTGATCTGGGACTTTTCAGGCGAGCCCCTGCCCCCGGACCTCTGCGACGACCTCGAGCGAGCGCTCATCGAGGTCGAGAAGGGAAGCCTGGCCGGGGAGCTCGAACAGCTATTGCTTCCGGGCGAGATTCGGGTCCTCAAACGGCGGTTGCGCGGAGTGCTCGACCCCACATGGCGGTTCCCCGAGCCGACCTCCGCCTGGTCGGTGCCCTGGCCGCCGGTCTGAGCAGGCTGGTAACCTCCGGGGCTGCGGATGAAGTTCTGGTCACGCGCCGTCATCGCAGCCGCCGTTGTCGCTTTTGCGACGTCCACCGTCGTGGGCAACGCTGCCTCGACTCCGGGTGCCCCGGGTACGCCGACCAACCTCAAAGCAAGCGCGGGCGACACCATGGTCAACCTGAGCTGGAAGGCGCCGGCGGGGGTGGCCCCTGACCACTACACGATCACGCGAACACCCGGTACCGACACGCGCGACGTTCTTGGTGCCGCCACGACGTCATACCAATGGCAGGACCTGGCCAACGGAACGACGTTCACCTTCAGAGTTACTGCGGTCAATGCAGTCGGCTCGAGCACGCCATCACTAGCAGCCAGTGCCAAGCCCCGCGCGATTCCTCCCGGGCGGCCCACCAACCTGGGCGCGACCCAGACCGCACCCGGCCAGATAAGGCTCGACTGGACGCCTCCGGCCACCAATGGCTCATTGCCCAACAACACCGACAACTCCGCCGCGATACAGCAATACAACGTCACCATCAACCCCGGCGGGACGAGGAACGTGGTTCCTGCCTCCACGCTGACGTACGCGTACTCCGGACTGGCCGACAACCTCACCTACACGTTCACGGTGAGCGCCACGAACAACAGGCCGTTGACGGGAGCGGCTGCCACCGTCTATGCACCGCTTCCCGCCGGAGCCTCCATCGGTCTGCAGCCGACGGCGGGCATACCCAACACCGCTATCACCGTCACCGGCCAGCTCTTCCTCAAGAACGAAGCCATGACGCTTTACTGGGACTATTCGACCCACGTTGCGGGCACTGTCGTGAGCGACGCCACCGGCGCCTTCACCAAGGTGGTCAAGATGTATGCGGGGGCCAAGCCGGCGGTGCACAGGCTCTGCGCAAATGTGCAGCCCAGACCGTGTGCGACCTTCACCCTGCGCGCCGCGCCGAAACCCTCACCGATCCCACCATCTCCAACCGACACCTCGTCGCCGACACCGGCGGCCACTGCCCCGCAGGCATCTGGGGTGCGGCTGGGCGGCGGCGGCATCAGTGGCCTGGACATCATCACGAGGCCACCCTTCGTCTTCTTGCCGATCATCGCGATCATCGGGATCCTCGGCGTGCTCCTCTACTGGTTGCTGAGCAGGCGCCGGCAGATGTCGGCGGCGCCGGCGGCCACCGTCGTGCATCGTGCCACGCGACCTGACTACATGGCGCCATTCCCGACTGCGGGCACGACTCCGGTAGCACCGCCGCCCGCACCACAGGCTTCGGCCTGGGATGCGCCCATCCAGTCGACGCCGCCGTACGCAGCGCCGCCCGTCCAGCCACCGCCTGCGCCTGCGACCTACACACCATCGCCATACGGGCCGCCGCCTGTGCCGCCCCCACCCGTACCCCCGGCGGCACCGCCGCGCAGCGTCGAATGGCCGGCTCCGCAAAACCCGCCGGGCGCACCCGACGAGCCCCCAGACCTACCTCAACCGTCGGACTAGCGGGCCCCGGCGAACCGGAGCCCGCTCGATGTCGGTCTCGACTAGGGAATGCCGTTAGCCGGCATAGGCTTGGACGCGCAATCGCTGCAGGCCGTGACCGCGCCGTCAACGGTGGCCGTATAGATCGAACCCATGAATTGGGCAGCGCCATTCTGGATGGTCGCCATCTGCACGCCCTGATAGCCGAGGTGGTTGCTGGACGAATAGCCGAACGGGACGATGCCAGGACCCTGGTCAATCTGCCCACTCTGCAGCGCGTTGATAACGTCTTGTCGTGACGGATTTTGGCCGGCCTTCTTCATCAGCTGGACGAAT
>DHIZ01000250.1:400-9972 GCA_002404055.1 Chloroflexi bacterium UBA4733 | reverse complement strand
AGTCCGCGCAGGCGGACTTCGCAAAATCTAGCCCGCGACTTCAGTCGCCGGGCGCAGCGGGTACACTGCCAGGCCCGGACCGCAACCGTCGAAAAGGCCGGCGCTGGAGCCGGCATCGCCGGGCGCAGTGGGCACACCGTCAGGCTGAGGCCGCAACCGCAGGCTCCGGCAGATCAATCTCCACGACGTCCGCTTGCATACGGAAAGCCACGGCGCCATTCCTGGCCGCCGCATAGAGGAGCTGCACCACCTGTTCCGCCGGCAGGCCCAGGAGCCGGAACCAGCGGCTGGCCAGAATCTGGCGATCGGTCAGTCCCTCCTCCTTGCCCAGCAGAGCCGCGAAGGTGATGACCGACGCCCCCGGACGCGGAGTAGCCGTGCGTTTGGCGGCAGAACCGCGCAGGAGGCCGAAGTCCTTCAAGGCGGAAAGCAGATGGGCGCGGGCGGTGCGCCGGGTCTGGTCGCCCCAGGCCGCGCCGGACTCGCGCACCCGTCGGTCGATGCTCTCCTGCACGGCGGCGGTATCAACGAGGACGCCGGCCCGCTGCAGCGAGTCGCTCACACACTCCAGCGTTACCTCCCGGAACAGGCGATCGGTTCGCGCCAGCATCAGCAGGCAGAGCAGTCCACGATCCTCGGGCATGCTGCTGTTCCGCATCGCGTCGGCGAAGGCGGGGAATGGCGCCACAGCCGGGTTGAGCACGTAGCGCAGCTTCAGATGGGTCCAGACGTGCCGGCGCGCGGAGTAGGAGGGTTTCCCCGCGACGTTACCGTCCAGCACCAGGGCGCGATAGGCAGCAGACGTGGCATCACACGGAGCAGCGGTGAGCACCGCCTCTAACTCTTGCCGCAGTGACCCCGCCCCGGCCAGCCGGGCAGTTATCGGCTGCTGGCCGGGCGAAAGGATCCCTCTTATTGTCGTCACCGTCTCGCCCCTACCATCCACCCCACCTGGATATGCGCTCGACCGGTACCCCTTCGACCAGTTCGGCCAGCATGCTGTTCTCCGACGAGTCCAGCCATTCGTCGACCGTGTAACGTCGCGCGGTTGGCGCCATCGCTGCCACCTACCCGTCCGCTGCCGCTGCCCCCGCCGGCTCCAGGCGGTGCAGTATCTGCAGGCTAAGATCCCCCTGGTGCTCCAGGACCGCTGCCTGATGCTCCAGATGGAGGAGGATGGCCCCGATCTCCCGCTCGGCGGTCTGGTTGATCTGGAAGTCCGCCTCGGCCTGCATCTCGGCGTGCCGGTTCAGGAGGTTCTGTCCCACCATGATCAGCGGCATCAGGAAGATCTGGATCATGTTAGAGATGAACAGCCAGAGGACAAAGGCAGGCGCCGGATCAAAACGGTCGCCGCGCGGCGCGATCGTGTTCCAGAGCAGCCAGATGACCGTCCAGGCGGCGATGAGCAGAAAGAAGCCGGGCGTACCCACCCGCCGTGTCACCACCAGGGCAAGACGCTCCAACGCGCTGAAGCTCTGATCTACCTCTTTGTTGACGTTGCGCACCGGCGGATGAGCGTGCTTCCAGTGCGGTACCAGTTTGGTGATGTCATTGCCCAGGCGGTGCTCCACCATCACCACATCATCTTTGAAATGCTGCAGCATCGACTCGTTGAGCATCACGATCCTTTCCCTGGCTATGCGTGGTCATCTACGCCCGACCCACGGCGACGCCGCTCGCCGCCGAAGGGAATCGCGCTGGCACGCTGCTCGCCCATGCATTGTAAAGGCAGTCAGGCCAACAAGCAACCGTGCTCTCGTTCTTGGACGTACTGAGGAGTCGGTTCGACCAGTTGACAGTCCCTGATGGTTCTTGCATGATGGTGGTTGAAAGGAGAACATCATGTCTAGCGATCAGTCGGTAGCAATGCGGCGAACCTCTCGGCGGGCGGTCTTGCGTGTGTTCGGCCTGGCAGCCGCGCTGGCCTCCCTTGACGTGCTCGCTGCCTGCGGTTCGGGGACGGCCCAAACGGTCGCCAGCACGACCAGCGCCGCCGTGGCGGGGACGGCGAAGGCATCGTCGGTCCAGCCGGCAGCGGCATCCCAGCCCGCCGGCCAGCAGAGCGAGGTCAGCTTCGAGCTCTGGGACAACAATCACTTCGACGTCGAGCAGCAGATGATCGACGGCTTCCAGAAGGCCACGCCAAACGTCAAGATTTCCGTCCGGCATACAGTGTCGGACTACCTGACCAAGGTCCAGACGGAGCTGGCCGGAGGCGCCGCGCCCGATGTGTTCTGGCTCAGCACCTCCTTCTTCCCGGCCATGGCGACCAACGGCACGCTTGTCGACCTGTCGCCGTTGGTCTCACGGGACAAAGTCTCGATGAGCGACTACGGGCCGACGTATGTGCAGTACTACACCTACCAGAATAAGCTCCTGGGCTTCCCGAAAGACTGGGATACCGTCGCCCTGTTCTACAACAAGGACCTCTTCGATGCGGCCAGCGTCCCCTATCCCACCGACACCTGGAAATGGTCGGCCGGCGGCGGTGACGACATGCTGAGCACAGCCCAGAAGCTGACCAAAGGCAGCGGCCCGACCCGCCAGTACGGCGTGATCGCCTCTACCGCCGGGCAGACATTCTGGTGGAACTTCGTCTGGATGAATGGTGGCGACATCTTGGACGGTCCCTGGGGCAAAAAGGTGACGCTCGGCACACCGGAGGCTATGGCGGCCATCCAGTGGTGTGCCGACCTGTCCAACAAGTACCACGTTTCGCCCACTGTCAAGGACCTGACGGGACAGTCGGCCGACCAGACGTTCTGGACCGGTCACGCCGCCATGATTACCAACGGCGACTGGGTGATCCACAACTACCAGAAACAGATCGGCAGCCGCTTCAAGTGGGACGTGGCGCCGCTGCCGACAGGTCCCAAAGGGCGCATCAGCGAGACCAACAGCCTGGCCTACGGCCTGTGGAGCGGCAGTAAGAACAAGGACGCTGCCTGGACCTTCATCCGCTGGCTCGGTAAGGAAGGCGAGATCTTCCTGGCCAAGGGCGGCGCCGTCTTCCCCGCCTATCTGCCGGCGGTGAACGACTTCGTGAAGTCCATCCCCACCCTCAACATGAAGGCGTTCGCCGACGAGCAGGCCAACGCCCATCCGGTCCCAGAGACGCCCTACTCGAATGAACTGAATAACGCCATTGACTCCGAGATGCAGGCGGTCTGGGGCGGTTCGGAGACGGTCGAGGCGGCCACCCAGCGCATTGCCCAGAAGCTCGACGCGGTGCTGGCGAATACGCCGGCGCGCTAACAGATCGTCATATTCGGAATGGCGCTCAATGCCTGTGCCGGGAAGTGGCTTCGTATGAGAGGGCTATTTGCCGCGCAGCGCCGCGCTGCATTCGCCAAAGAGCGCTTCATGATCACAGCGGAAAGCGCATCGAACGTCCGGCACCCTACACCAACTTCTGGGAAGTCAAGAGCTGCCACTGGCGAGGTGCATACATAATTCGGACACCTCTCGTGGCGCATAGCGGCGAGAAACAGGGACTTTGGTATGATGTCAGCGAACGGCCGAGCCGTACGAGCAGGAGCAATCATGGCTGGCGACGCCGACACCCTGACTCTGGCGGCACTCCGTGCTCGGCGCGACGACATCCTGCGGATTGCCGCAGTGTACGGCGCGCATGATGTCCGCGTCTTCGGCTCCATCGCCCGTAGCGAAGCAGGCCCGGGGAGTGATATTGACTTCCTGGTGAACCTCGAAGCGGAACGCACGCTTTTCGATTTGAGCGGTCTCATCCTCGATCTGGAGGACGCGCTGGGGCACAGCGTCGACGTCATCGAGATCACGCGACCTTCGCCAATGGCGCAACGAATCGAGCGGGAGGCATTGCCATTGTGAGTAGCGATGCACGCGACGAGGATCTGCTCCGCACCGGCTTCCGCAACGTGGTCCCGCATGGCTACCTCGAACTTGACCTCGGACGCATTTGGCGCACCGTTGAAGTCTACATTCCAGCGCTCAAGGCCGTCATCGACGGGGAACTCGGTCCGTCCTCACAGGCATGACGCTGCGCGTTGCATTCGGGCGATAAGGACAATCGCTGACAGTCTTCTTGGAGCCTCGCAGGCTACCAGGCCGAAGCAGCGAGACGCTCCATCCGGCGGTACGTTGCCTGGCGGCCGTCACGAAACTTCTCTGCACGACAGAGACCGCAGGAGCAGACGCCATTCCACTTGCTGTAGACACCGCGCTTCGGATGCGCCCAACCATCTTCGTATAGATTGCTGAACAAGGCAACGCGCCGCCGGATGTATCGCTGCCGCGCTGCGCGAATTGCAGCACGAGTATGACGTTGGCGCATGGATACCTCCATCAAACGCCGCCATCGGCTGCCCGACAGCGGCTAACGTATGGAAGTCACGCTCAAGTTCTTTTCCGGCGAGTGCGCCGCGAGATGGTGCCTGCCCGCCCTACCACGGCGCCTCCGAACCGTCGTAGCGCAGGAAGCGACCGCTATCACTGAGCGTCAACCGGTCGATCACGGCCAGCAGGCCACGCGCCGATTCCGAGGGCTCCAGGTCGGCGTTCGGACCACCCATATCAGTCTTGACCCAGCCAGGACCAATCATGACTGCCGTTACACCCTCGCCCCGCAGGTTGCCGGCCAACACCCGCGTGAACATGTTCAGGGCAGTCTTACTCGCCGCGTAGCTGTAGTCGCCGCCCCCCGTCTTGCCGGTCAAGGAGCCGGCTCCCGACGAGATGTTGACGACGCGCGGATTGGCGCCGGCACGCAGCAAGGCCAGAAAGGACTGCGCAACGACGACCGGCGCTACGGAGTTCACGTGTAGAATCTCGCCGGTACGGGAAGCGTCGAGGAGTGGTTGGCCGTCCGGTCCCATCGTGTGGCCGTCACCAGGATTGATCGCCGCATTGTTGATCAGCACGTCCAGGCCATCAACCTCCCTGCTTGCGTGACGGACCGCCTCAACAATCGAATTGGTGTCGGTGACTTCAAGGGGAATCACGCTCAGACGGCCCCCATGCTGTTCCAGTAATGCGCTCAAAGCCGGCGCACGCTCGGGCGAACGGCAACCGGCCAGGACGCGGTCGCCGCGCTGCAGGTACTGGCGCGTCAGCTCCAGCCCGATGCCGCGCCCCGCGCCCGTGATGAAGATTCGCTGCATGTGAGGTCCTCCTGTTTTATCGGTGGCCAGTGCCGCCTGGCCATCCACGAAGATACATTCTCACAGCAGCCGGGCCGCGGTAATTGCCATAGAAATACCGAAGCGTACTTTACACTTCGAGAGTTCGAGCGACGGCGCGCTCCACATCGCTATAAAAGACAATGTCCAGCTTCTCTACCACATCCTCCGACAGACTCGAGAACTGAGCTTTGTTGCCGGTGGGGAGCAGCGCGCGTATCGCGCCATTGTCTCGGGCAAGCTGCAGAACCTCGGTGATAGAAGGCAACGCCCTAACGTTGCCTTGAATAGTAAGATCGCCGAGCACGATGGTGCCGGCCTGCACCCGCCTTTGCATGACGGCCGACTGCATCGCGGCCAGGAATGCAACGCCGCAGGGGCACTCGATTCGACCGCCGGACAGGTCGATAGCCTCTGCGACCACGTCCTTCTGTGCCAACAGTGGAGCCAGACCGGCTCGGTTCTTTGTGGCCAGCAGGTAGGTCCAGGCACGGTTGAGGGACTCTTTCACTGTCTGCTCCAACCCGGCTGGTGTGCGAAGCCTACCGGTCCCGGCCGTGACCGTAACTTCGAGCCGATAAAGGGCCACCTTCCCCTCGTTGTCCATGGCGCCCGTATACACGGTTCCCGGCGGCAACGGATCCTGAGAGATAGCACCGCTGCCGCCCTGTTCCGGCACGCCCACGGTGCGCTCCACATCGTCCTCTCGGTCGATGTACGAGAAGCTGGTCTTGTAGAACTCGAAAGAGCCTCGCTTCTTGAGTTGCTCCTTGACGCGCCGACGAACCTCTAAGCCCAACTCGAGGTATTCCTGTAACTCGGCCTTGGTGTAGTCACCATGCGGGTGCAGCAACTTAAGCAGGCCGCTCACCGTCTTGCGGACGGCAGTGGCGTCGCGGCCCTCGACATGCGATCCGAAGCTGAAGCGTCCATCTAGTGCGTCGAAACGGTTCTCTTTACGCAGTACCCTGAAGGCTTCAGCAAGGTAGTCAGTGACGAAGCCATAATGGTCGGTGAGCAAATCTTTGGAGGTCTTCGGGATCTCCCAACCAGGCAAGTAGCAGTGCAACCGGTCCATCACCGCCAGATCGAACTCCTTCGGCAAGGGCTGGAAGAGGTCCGTCCCGGCGCTCTGTACTAAAGTTTCGACGCTCTGGTTGAGGTTGCCGACGAAGACCATCGAGGCATCCGCATGCACCTGCGTGACGCCACGGCTGAAACGGCCATTCGCCATGTAGTCTTTCATAATCTGGATGGTATCCGGGTCTTGTACCTTCATCCCGCCCACCTCGTCGAAGGCCACGAGGTCCCAGTGCCCGACCAGACCCACTTGCCGCCGAGCGTTATTGTAAAAGAGATTGGCACTGCTGGCTTTTCCGCCGGAAATCAGGATACAGTAAGGTGACATCTCGCTGAAGATGTAACTCTTGCCCGTACCACGCGGTCCCAACTCGATGAAGTTGTAGTTCTTCTCCACGAAGGGGATAAAGCGGTGTTTGCCTTGCTGCTCGACCAACGACTGAGCCTTGTTCGCCTCGTCATGCCGGAAGTAGTTACTCTGTAGGGTTGCCTTGACCGCCTCGATACCGAGGCGAATTTCTTCTGGGTCGTCGGAGGCGCAATAACGTCCCAACAAGTATTCCAGGACGTAGCTAGGGACATTTTCGCCACCCTTGATCTGGTGTAATAGGTCCTTTCGCACTACTTTGCCGCCGTAGACGCTTGACAGCAGGGTATCGAGACGATCCATCGTTGACACGATCAGTCCATCCTGGCGTTCTGGAGCGTCAGCCGTCCGAGCACAACGCCGGTCGTGGGATCGACAGCACGAACCTCGATCTGCCGACCCTGAAAGTCTGGATCCACCACCAGCGGTATCGGCACCTCCTCACCTACCGGCAGGGTGACTTCTCCCGTGGCCGGATTGCGGGCGTCGCAGTCGCCAGCCTGACCAACCGCCTTGGCCTTTACCCCAGGACCATCAAAGGCTTCTAATCGCGCTGCAACTGAGCGCGCCAGCATCGAATCGGCGCGCAACTTCAGACCGACGACGGCGCTAGTGAAGCGATCACTGCGATAGGCGATGGTCACCACCGCGCCACTGGCGGTGGCCATCATCCGCTGCGTTTGCACGGTCAGGACGGGCACGATGCACTCCTGTAAGGACAGGCCCTCGTGGAAGTAACCGCCGACGTCACCGAAGGTCTTGAAGCCGGCAGCCGCCGCGAACTCTTCGATTGGTCCGTTAATGCCCACTGCACGAGCAGGGAACAGCAGCACCCCCGGCGTTTGACCCTGAGCTGCACCAAGCAGCGAACGACGCTTCTTGAGCAGCCAGCGGCCAGGCGGTGTAGTAAGGGCATCACCAGGAGGAATTTCTGGAATGAGGACGTGACCGTGATCGGCCGCAAAAATCAGCTTCTGGAATCCCATTCCGGCCAAACGCAGCGCCAGCGTCCGCAAGTCACCAACAACCTCGCTCATCAGTCGGCGCGCCTGAAACAGGTTCGGTCCCTCGCCAAGCGAATCAATGTCGCGGCTGCGGAGCAAGAGGAGATCGAACGCTGCGACTTGGCGCTGCAAACGGGTCTGGGAGGTTTGCAACGCCTCTTCCACCGTCAGGTCTAGCATGCGGTCGCCGTAACGAGCGGCAAGCAACGCCTTACGGGTATGGAGGTTTGGCAAGATTGTCTCGCCGATCGCCGGCTCCAGGCCAACACCCTCCGCAACGAGCCGGAAAGCGCCATCGGCGCCCGGCAGCAGGGCTGCCATTCCGCAGGGCGTCGTCGTGGGCAACACGGTTGCCGCCGCCGTAATACGGACCTCGCCCACTTCCCGTAGCGCCTCCGCCAGGTCCCGACCCATCTCATAGCGCAAGCTGTCGACGAGGATGAACGCTACCTTTCGGCGCTCTGCCAGGTCGCGGGCAACGTGGGAATCAAAAGTCTGCGTTTGACGGACCTGGCCCTCCGGTGGCCAACCCTCCTGCTGAACGGCTGCTTGAAAGGCTGCCTGCAACCGTCCAGCCACCTCGCTGTAACGAGATCGGCAGCGCTCGATGGCAGCCTCGACCTCCTCGTCAGCATGGCACTGGGCGCCAGCCTGCTCAAACAGCCGCTGAGCACGATCAAGCCGCCAAAAGCCGTCCGTCTCTACATACGTCTCGATGAGGCTCTGTAGCCCGCGCGGCAGCGGATGATTGCGAAGGCTTTCCGCTACCTCCTGGAATTGCAAGCAACGCTGCGCAGCCTGCCAGAGCAGCGCCCGTTCCTGCTGGCCGCGCCAGGGTGAGCGCTCGGCCGCCAACAAGAGATCGCGCGCCGCTCCGATGTCGTCGTGTTGGAGCGCCTGTACCACCGCCCGCAGTCGAGCCGCTTCCTGGCAAGGGAAAGTATCGTGACCGCCGAGGATCAAGGTTTGCCCGAGCACACGCTCGATCGGCAATTCACGCTGGACGGCACGAGCCAGTTATAGATACGCCTCCAGCGAGCGATCACTTCGACACTGCCGTTGAACACGCTCGGGCCAGAGTGTGTAAGCGAGATGCGCCCAGTCGTAATCACCGTGTTCCAGCTTAGTCCAACAGGCCCGCGCGTCTCTGGCCCAGCGCGGTAGGCGAAAGAGCCGGTGCAGCGGCGCTGCATTGATGATCACGCCATCGTCCAGATCCGGCCGGTAAGGGAGGCTGGCAACATGCAGCAGTTCATCCCGAAATTCGGTCAACTCCTGCACGCGTGCTGTCCCCTGTTCGCACTGCTGCCGCAGCATGCTGGCCTCACGCCCGGTTGCATCGGCAAGTTGCGCAACCAGATCCTTGACGTCCCGCTCCACTCTGGCGACTTTCGGCTCGACGTAACGGTTGACGGCAGAGTAAAGAGTATCTGAAGTAAGGCGAGGGTAGTAGAGCCAGAGCGTATAGCTGCCGGAAGACGTGGATAGCGGCCAGTAGATCGGAGCCTGACGGCGGCTCTTGCTGTAGCGTTTCAGATGTTCCTCGAAGAAACCTCCCGGTCGCCGCAGGTAGTCGCGCAGCTCGCGGACGCCAAGTAGGACACAAATCTCCTGCTCGATGGCCTCGGCCTGACCACCCTGTCCTTCCTGCCAGAGCAGCATCAGCACCTCCCGCAGCCGGTGTACGATGTCAGCCGGATGCTCGACATCGTCGACCAGGATGCCGTCCCAGGCAAGAGTAAGCGGATATTCAGCATCGCTGATCGTCGGAGTCTCAATACTGCCGTCCGGCGGCAGCTTAATCGCGTCAGGCCGGGCACGCAGCCATTCCTCGCTAACGAGGGCATCGCGGGTGGCCGGCAAGCCTTCAGGACCCACTAGCATACCGGGGGAGCACACGGGCAGCGAATCGAAGGGACGGGCCAGTTTTGGCGCCAGCGAGGGACGGAGGGCGATGCGCAC
>DHIZ01000250.1:0-209 GCA_002404055.1 Chloroflexi bacterium UBA4733 | reverse complement strand
CGGTCAACAGTCCCGACGTTATCGCCATCGTCATCCCCGGCCTCGTCAGCATCGACGCTCGGCTCCGCGCCATCATCGCCATGCCTCGACGCCTCAATGGATCGGCGGTCGGCCTCACTGATGTCATAGAGATCAAAGGCAATGTTGTCGATCTCGCGTTGATACTGTGCCAGGTGCGCTTCAGTCGCGCTAACCTGTGCCTGCCAGGC
>DHIZ01000267.1 GCA_002404055.1 Chloroflexi bacterium UBA4733 | reverse complement strand
CTCGACGCCAGGGAAGGTGCTGCCGTTGAAGCTGGTGTAAGGCAAGAGCCCGGGGTCGAGCAGATTGAGCAAGCGGGCCTGACCATCGGCCCCCAGCTGCACAATCCGGCGCTGGAAGAACTGGACGACAAAGCCCTGGAAAAGGAAGGTGCGGCTGGTGGGATAGCCGAAGGTGGGCACGCCCCCCCGCCGCTGGAAGTAGTTCCAGATCACATCGTTGTCGATCCGGTAGCCGGTCTGCGGGAAGTAGCGGCCGTCGTGCGGGACCGCCGGCGGTTGGCCGACCTCGTTGAGGATGGTCACGTCATTGCTGTCCTGATTGGCGACGTAGACCGTGTGGGTCGTGGGATCGACGGCGACGGCCCATGGCCGTGTGCCCACCGGCACCGTCCCCGTGACCTGATTGCTGCTGGCGTCGATGACGGCGATGGTGTTGTCGCCAGCATTGGCCACGTAGACGGTCTGGCTCGCCTGATCGGCGGCCACACCGGAGGGGTTGGCGCCCACTCTGATGGTCGTCGGGTTGCCCTGGAAAGCGGGGATGGCGCTCGCATCGAGCACCTGCACCAGCGGACCGTTGGTCAGCGTGACATACAGCCGTTGCGTCGCCGCATCCAGCGCGACGGCGAACGGCGGGCTGCCGAGGAGGGCCGTCGCCAGCGTCTGCAAGGACGCTCCGTCGAGCATGGCTGCCGCGTTGGAGGAGGGCGTACTGTAGCCGACGAAGACGTGGTGCGTGGCCGGGTCCACGGCGATCCCGTGCGGTTGGCTGCGCTCGCCGCCAACCGCAGCGACGGCCGTCAGGTGATCGGTCTTCCCGTCGATGGCGCGCACCGTCCCGTTGGGGTTGCCGGCGGTGATCGTCCCTTCATCGGCAACGTACACGGTGTTCGTCGTGGCGTCCACGGCAACGCTTTCGGGATGGGTGCCAACGGCGATCGTGTCCACGACCTGATTCGTCGCTCCATCAATCACCGCGATGGTACCGTCATCGCGATTGGCGACGTAGACGCGCTGCGTCGCCGGGTTGACGGCAATGCCAGCGGGGCCCTTACCGACCGGGATTGTCGGCGTGACCTGAGCAGCTCCGTTGATCACCGAGACGGTGTTGCTCCCCCGGTTGGCGACGTAGGCGGTGTGGGTCGTGGGATCGACGGCCACCCCATTCGGTTGCGTCCCAACTGCGACGGTGCCGGCCACCGTGAGACGGCCGGCTGGCGCCGCCTGCGCCGATGCCGTCGTGACGCCGATCGGCACGAGCGCCGCGAGGAATCCGGCGATGATGAGCCAGCGGTGCATGCATTCCCTCGCTAGTGGACGCGATGACGCGACGGTCCCCGCTAATGTTTAACGCCGTGCGGCGATCATCGTTACAGAGCGGGCGTCGGTTCCGCATAGGTAGCGTTCGAGCTGCGCGGAGACCGGAGCCTACACGTACGTGCCTGCTCCCTCCTCCGGCGTGAACGCGATCACGGCTCAGGAGCAGCCGGCGCCGCCGCTGGCAGGCACGTCGCGCTGGGGGAAGAACGTGCGCGCATCGGCGCCGTGCGCCCAGACGGTGGTGTGGTTCTCCACGCCGGGCAGGCGGACCAGGAAGTAATACTTGTTTAGCGGGTTGGTCGCCGCCGCAGACACGTCCACGTCGTTGAAGTCCCAGTGGGGCCAGGTGATCGGGTGCGGAGAGAAGGTGGCGTTGGTCTCCGTGACCTCCCGCGCCGGCTGCCCCACGGGGTTGAGGTAGCCGGTGTTCAGCGACTGCAGCAGCTGCGGCGCGGGCGTGAAGGAGAAGGGCTCCGACCGCGGCCCCGCGACGCCGGGGTTCGCCAGGGCGGCCTGACCGGCGAGGTCCAGCGGGTAACGGAAGAGATCGACCGCTACGTTCGCGAGCGGCGCTTGCGCCACTGGTACCTGGTTCCCCTGCCGGTCGTGCGGCCAGACGATCTGGATGATCGACTCGATCGGCGTCACAGGGCTCGCCGCCGTGCTCTGGGCGACGACCTGGCTGGGGGAGAAGGTGCGGGCATCGGCGCCGTGCGCCCAGACGTTCGTCCGGTAGGGAACGCCGGCGACATCAACAAAGTAGAACGTCTTGATGTTCATGATGGAGGGCGTCGAGGCGGGGATGCCAATCGGCACGTTGTTGAAGACCCAGACCGGGAAGGGCTTGCCGTCCACCGTGCGCGTGATGCGCTGGGCGGTGACCGGCTCCGTGCGGTCCGCCGTCATCTCGCCGCCCGTCCCGTGGCCCTGGCCGTAGATCTCCCAGTTCATGGCGGAGTGCAGGGTCACGGTGTTAGTGAAGGAACAGGGCACGGGGTTGAGCGTGCTGCGCTGGAACAAGTAGACCTCGATGTTCACCAGCGGCGCCGTGCCGACCGGCGCCGCGTTGCCCTGGACGTCGTGCGGCCAGACGATCTCAATCTTGGCATCCACCGCCGGCGCCGACTGCGCCCGCACCGGCGCGGTGGGGAAGACCAGGAGGGAACCGCACAGCGCCAGCAGCACGGACCAGGCGAGGCGAGCAGGCATGGGAACCTCCACCGTTCGACAGCAGCAGTTGCTAATGAAAACGATGCACGGCAACGGTTGTTACGGCGCCCCGCTGCTTCGCTTGGTCAGGCGCGTGCTGCCGGGCCTGGCGACGACGTCCGCTGCGCCGGCAAGGCTAGCTGCTGCCAGCGAACCAGGGACGCCAGCGCATCTTACCCTACCCTGCCCCCGTTGAGTCGGCACACGCTACCGTCGTCCTTGACGATCTTATAGGGAACGCCGGCGAGCCTGCCGACGTTCTTCTCCGTGGGCGTCGAATCACGGCAGGGAGGAGCGAACAGATGACTTTTTGGCGGCGAGCAGGCCAGCGCGGCGCGGCGGCCGCCGCACTGGCGCTCTGTCTGGTCGTGCTGGTTGGGTGCGTCGCGGGGGTACGTGCCGCCACTCCGCTTCCTATCTGGACGCCGGCGCCGCTTACCGCACCGATCACCGTGACGCCGTGGCCGACGCCCATCCCGACCCCGACGCTTGCGGCCACCGGCTCCTTCGCGTTGGTCTTCACCGACGGCCCGTGCGCTCCTCTCTACCGGCTCGACACCGCCGCCGGCACCTACACCCGCCTGCCGGTCGGCAAGACGCCGCCAGCCAGCGTCCCGCTGCACTTCACCCCGACGGAATTGGCCGGCATCCAAGCGCGGGTGGAGAACATCGACTTCTTCAGCTACCCGGAGCGGTTCACCGGCCAGTCGGCCACCGGCACGGTATCCGGCCGGCTGCCGGCCCCGGTCTATGACCTCACGGTGCGTGACGGGGGGCGACTCAAGCGCGTCCACTGGGACGAGATGATCATCCGGCCGGTCATCCCGGCGGCGGCGCGGCTGCGCGACCTTGCCGCGCGCATCGAGCGCACCATCGCCGACCATCCGGAGGCCGGGCAGGTGCAGATGTCGGCCACCTTCATGCCCTGCGCCTGAGGCCAGGCCGGGCGCCACTGGTGCACCTCGTCCGCCGCGAAATTAACAAAACAGTGCATCTGTTGCATTGGCTTGGCTGGCTAAAGCAAGTGAATGACTGTGACATGACGCTATCTTGCGTTGTTAGCGGTAGAGCTCAACGTACCACATCTGAAAGCCGTGGCGCTGATAGAAGCCCTCAATGCGCCGCCAATCCTTCGACGACGAGTACACCCGCCCTCGGGTAATGCCTTGGGCGCTCGCCTCTGCAAGTAGTCGGTCGACGAGCCGACCACCAATGCCCTGGTTGCGATAATCCGGCAGAACGTACAACTCCTCAAGCCGTAAGTAGCGCGCACCGGCAGGGATGACAGCCAGGCCCTCGCTGCTTTCGATGGTCGCGTAGGCGAAGCCGACCACCTCGCCGTCCCGCTCAGCCAACCAGCAGAAGGGACCGAGCCAGGCGCGTACATCGTCGGCGCTGACCGGCGCCATGCCAATAGTGCTGTCCTCGGTCAGCCAGCGCGCCTCCAACCTGATGATCGCTGGGATATCTTCTGGACGGCAAGGCTTCATGTTGTACTGGTCGATGGCCATGGACACGCCGTACATCAGGGGGTTCATGTCACCATGCCCGACCAGGCAAAGGCGATCGGAGCGAGCCGGATACGGGGAGGATCAGTTGGTGTCATTGGAGAACCCTGAACGGAAGCGTTCGCAGGACGACCGAGAGTAATGACCGGGAGACCCAGGGGTCAGTGCGCAGGGAGCACTGAACGATGTTGGGCTTGCAGGAACAACTCGCTGACATGCTGTCAGGTCGGTTGCCGGAGGTGGTCCGGGCGGCGCTCGGGGAGCCGGGTGCCGCGCTCGGCGGGTGGGATGCGGCGGCCCTGAAGGGGAGATTTGGCGCGCCGCTTGCTAGGTGCTATCTGAACGCGGATGGAAAACCAGGGTAAAGGCGCTCCAGTTCCCGCAGTTCGGCGGTCACGTCGCCCGACTGGCTGCTCCGCCGGGTGTCCACGTTCGCGTCGAGCGCACCACGAACAGTGAAGGGCGCCAACGGGAGGCAGCAGCCCCGAACGCGGTCTACGGGTGCCGGAAGCACCGGCAGTGTCGTCATCATGCGCTCAGTCGACCCGACCCATTGACAACTGTCGATATATTGGCTAGACTGTCGCAGGCATCGAAGATTGTCGATGCCTTGAGGAGGGTAACCATGTCGATGTCCGATCCCGAGAGTCTGTACCGATTGGCGGTGTTGGAGATCGCCGCTCGGCACGCGGCGGCGCGCCGGGACGCATTGGCTCGCAGTTGCTCGCAGCGGAGCGCGGCGACCTGGCGCTGGAGCACCGCGCTGTGGGAGCGCTTGGTCCTTCTCCGGCGCTATCGATATCGGACTGCACAGGAACGGACAATGGTGCGTGTTGCCTGTCCAACGTGTTGCTAGCAAAGGAGTACGAGATGGTGGATCAAACGACGATGACACGAGATGCCGTGCGGGAGCGCTATGCCCAGACGGCCCTCCACGTCCTGCAGAACGAAGGGGCAACGTCGTGCTGCGGCGGCTCCTGCTGTACTGACCGCGCCGATTCGGTCACGGGCAACCTCTACACGACGGAGGAGTTGGCGACCGTGCCGGCGAAGGCGGGCGCGGCATCACTCGGTTGTGGCAACCCCACTGCGCTCGCAGCACTGCATCCCGGCGAGATCGTGCTGGACCTTGGCTCCGGTGGCGGCATTGACGTGCTGCTGTCGGCCAAGCGGGTGGGACCGACTGGCAAAGCCTACGGCCTGGATATGACCGACGAGATGCTGGCGCTGGCACGGCAGAACGCCGCGTCGGCCGGTGCGACGAACGTGGAGTTCCTCCAGGGCCAAATTGAGGCGATCCCCCTGCCGGATGCCAGTGTGGACGTCGTCATCTCCAACTGTGTCATCAACCTGTCCACCGACAAGGACCGGGTGCTGCGGGAAGCCTTCCGCGTGCTCAAGCCGGGCGGGCGCTTCGCCGTCTCAGACGTCGTGATTGACGGTCCGGTGCCGGGGGACCTGAGCCGACGGATGGAACTATGGGTCGGTTGTATCGCCGGCGCCCTGGAACGGGACGACTACCGGGCGAAGTTGCAGGCCGCCGGCTTTGCGGAGGTCGCCATCGAGCCGACTCGCCACTACACCATGGAGGAGATGGGCGACCCGTCGTTTACCGCCTGGTGGGAGGCCCAGCCGGCTGCGGAGCAAGGCCGCCTCAACCACGCCTTTATGAGTGCGTTCGTGCGGGGGCGGAAGCCGGAGACCCCGCAGACCTGAGGAAAAGGGGACCCCTCGCTACACACTCGGCGTCAGCGATGACGTGGCCGCGACGGCGGCCACGGTCAAGTGGGCGCTCCGCACAGTCACCCAGCCGCAGGCGGTTGCCCATCTTCCGACGCCGCGCCGTGGTCTGCTGCAAGCCCCGTACCTCCGCCGCTTGATCGGCACGGCCGGCGCCTGGGCGCTCATGGATATGGCCTTCTACGGCAACGGGATATCTTCCCAGCTCATCCTGAAGGCGCTGCTACCGAATGCTTTCTTGCTCACCACGATTCTCATCGCCGGCCTGATCTTCCTGGTAGTGACTGTGCCTGGCTACTGGGCGACGGTGGCGTTGCTGGACCGCCTGGGTCGGCGGCACGTCCAGTGGCAAGGCTTCCTGGTGATGGCCCTCCGGCACTTCGCCATCTCCGGGGCGATGGGCATTCTCGCCTGTCGGAAGCGACAAAGCCGGCTTTGCGGATCCTGCCGGACCCACGTCGGCGCGCGGGCTAGCGCGCTTCTCCGACGATGACGGCATCCTCGCTTCCGCCGCCCGGACACTCAGCGTTCTGGCGGCGCCACCACCATCGCTCGTCGTCCGATGGAGGGGCGTTCCAGGATGCGTGTCTCCTCCTCCGTCCAATCGGCATCGGCCACGTCGGTCGTCGCGGGGTAGTTGCCGTTCCAGGCCATGTGGCCGGGGGCAAACTTGTAAAGGAGCGAACGACGTTCGCGATCAGCCGTCCAGGGCCAGGTGCCGTGCGTCATGGCCTCGGTGAAGATGACCACCGAACCGGCTTTCTGGGGCACCTGCTGCAGCCATGGTCCCGGTTGCTCGAACTGCTTGATGCGGACCGGACAGGGTAAGTTGCTCTTGTGGCTGCCGGGCACAGCGGCGAAGCCACCATCGCCGGGGTTGACATCGCCCAGGGCGTAGGACACCACGATCAGGCCGTTAAACAGCCTGCCGTTGCGGAAATGGTAGTACTGCCCCGGATCGTAGGGCGTGCTGCCGCCGTGCAGCGAGTGCTTGACGCCGCCGCGCTTCATGAAGATGGCGTAGCCGTGGTCGAAGCGGAACTTCGGTCCGATCAACTCCAGCAGGTAGGGCAGCAACTTCGGGTGACTGATGAGCCGGCGGAAGGGCGGCTCCCAGGCGTGTAAGGGGCCGACGTGCAGGTTGCCCTCACCGAGGAGGCCGCCGCGATCACCGCGCTCTTGCGCTCCCCAGGGATCGCGCCGATCAACCAGCCCGTTGAGCTCGTCGAGTTCAGCCTGGGAAAGGACGTCTTCAACGACCAGATACCCCATGAGGTCGAATAAATAGCGCTCATCGTCGTTCACTTGCTGCCTCTCCTCGTACTACCTGTAGCAGTCTCGTTGCAAGGATCGCTGTCTGGCGCGGCGCGTCCTGCAGCAACGAGCTTTACGCCCAAATGGCGTGCCGGTAGATGGTAGTCTGTAAGTTTGCGCCTGCCAAGCAGCGGGCGCTTTCGGTGTGTTTAGAGCCGAATACGTTGCTCATACGACGCGGCTCTGCCGCATGCGAAAGGAATGCCCCTGATGGCCACGATTATGATCGCCGAGGAGGCAGGGCCGCGCCCACTCCTCAACTATCTGCTGCTCCACCACAGCGCCGATGCCGCTACACTCGCCACGACGCTGGGGCGCAATAGCGACCGAATCAACCGCTCCCTCAGCCGCCTCACCCGCCGCGGCGTGGTGACGCTGCGTGACGGCCAGTTCGAGATCATGCCGAACCGCCGTACCGCCGTCGCTGATTACGCCGAAGGCGCGCTGTCACTGCGCGAACTGGCACAGGCAGCGAGGTAAACCGGGCGCCGAGCCGTCGTTGAGTGTGGGCAGTATGCTAGGCTTTCAAGCGACACGGTCCGGCACGTTCTTGTCCGGCCGCAGTGACGACGGAGCCGCCGGTGAACGATGCGCAAATGGAGCAGCAGCTACGCAAGCTGCCGCCGGAGATTGCCGAACTCGTCAGCAAGGTGCGCTCCGAGGAATTGCCGGTCAGCATGCTGCCCGACCTCGTCGCCGAGCTGGAAGACCTTGGTCGCAGCAACGCCGAATTGTCTGAGGCGTTGGATCGACTCTACGAGGTCGAGCAGCGGCGGCGCGAGGCACTGGGAGAACCGACAGACCCGACCTGAGTGTACTCTACCTACGACCGCCCTGGCAACGATTCAGAGGAAGCTACCAGCGAACAGGACGCCGAAGAGTAAGTGCAACTGGCCCGCCTCGCGGAGGGCCTGATTCAGGCGTGGTCCGTCCTGGCTGGTCAGTACGGCGCGGATCAGCGGTACTGCCAGCGGCAGGGTGAGCCAGGGCAGCCACCAGATCGCCGTGGGCAAGGCGCCACGCCAGTGCATCGCCAGCGGCGCCAGATAGGCGACGATCAGGCAGACCACAAACTCCACCTTGACGAAGTCGCGGCCCAGTAACACCGCCAGCGTGAACTTGCGCGCTGCGCGGTCGGTGTCGGCGTCGCGGAGGTTGTTCACCACCAGGATCGCCGTCGCCAGCAGTCCGACCGGCACCGATGCGGCAACTGCGCCGACGCTGAACGCATCAGTCTGCAAGAAAGCTGAGCCGACGACGCCAACCACGCCGAAGAAGAGGAACACGAAGAGGTCGCCCAGCCCGAGATAGGCGAGGGGCCAGGGTCCGGCCGTGTAGGCGATGCCGGCCAGGATGGAGGCGACGCCGATCAAGAGGATTGGCAGGCCGTGCGTCGCCACGAGATACACGCCGATCAGCAGCGCGGCGCCGAAGGTGAGCACGATTGCGTTGCGCATCTGGGCGAGCGTGATGACGCCACTTTGCAGGCCCCGCACCGGTCCCAGGCGCTTCCCGGTGTCGGCGCCTTTGCGAAAGTCGTAGTAGTCGTTGACGAAGTTGGTGCCCATCTGGATCAGCACCGCCGCCACCAGCGCCAGCACGAATGGCAGCGGATGGAAGGGATGCCTGAGGTGTACCACGGCCGTCCCCACCAGCACGGGCACCACGGCAGCGGAGAGCGTTGGCAGACGGGCAGCGACCAGCCAGGTGCGCAGCAGCGAGGACCGAGAAACCGATGGTCGCATGTGCAGCGCTACGGCAGTCGCGGGAAGCGACTGAAGTCGGGCTTGCGCTTCTCCACGAAGGCGTCGCGCCCTTCTTTGGCCTCGTCTGTGAGGTAGTACAGCATCGTGGCGTCACCGGCCAGTTGCTGCAAGCCGGCCAAACCATCAGTGTCGGCGTTGAAGGCGGCCTTGAGGAAGCGCAGGGCGATCGGACTCTTCTCCAGGATTTCCCGGCACCATTGCACTGTCTCTTCTTCCAACTGCGCCAGCGGAACGACAGCGTTGACCAGGCCCATGTCCAGCGCCTGCTGTGCCGAGTATTGACGGCAGAGGTACCAGATCTCCCGCGCCTTCTTGTGCCCCACCACGCGCGCCAGGTAGGAGGCGCCATAGCCGGCGTCGAAGCTACCGACCTTGGGGCCGGTCTGCCCAAAGACTGCATTGTCGGCGGCAATGGTGAGATCGCAGACCAGATGCAAGACTTGGCCGCCGCCGATGGCGTAGCCGGCCACCATGGCGATTACCGGTTTTGGCAGTAAGCGAATCTGGCGCTGCAACTCCAGGACATTCAGGCGTGGCACGCCGGCGCCGTCAACATAGCCGCCGTGCCCCCGGACTTTCTGGTCGCCGCCGCTGCAAAAGGCCTTCTCACCGGCGCCGGTCAGGATGACGACGCCGATGGCCGGATCGTCTCCGGCGCGGGCGAAGGCATCGGCCATCTCCGACACGGTCAGTGGGCGGAAGGCATTGCGCACCTCCGGTCGGTTAATAGTGACTTTGGCGATCCCCTCCGCCGTGTCGTAAAGGATGTCCTCATACTCGGCGCCGCGCTGCCAACTCACCGCCATGTGTCTTCCCTTCCTTGCCGGGCCATTGCGTCCTCGGCACTCAGCACAAATTGTCGCACAGCATCGCTGAACACCGCCGGCTGTTCCAGGTGAACCGTGTGCCCGGCCTCCGGGACCACGACCGTTCGAGCGTTTTGCAGTCGTCCGGCTATCGCCCGTGCCAGCGTCACGTACTTCTCGTCCTCCACCCCGACTATCAAAAGCACGGGCATTTTGAGGCCCGACAGCGCCTGCCAGATCGGTTCCTGCGCCCCGGCGCCCATACCGCGCAGACTGTTCGCCAGCCCGCACGCATTGTTGCGCAGCCGTTGTGTACGCTGGGCTGCCCATGCCGCCGGGGCCAGCCGCGCCTGCGATTGGAAGAGCGGCAACGCCTCCCATTCTGCCACAAAGGCCGGCACGCCGTCGCGCTCGATCCGCTCCGCCAGGGCCTCATCGCTCCGGCAGCGCGCTGCTCGCTCTACGTGGTCGGCAATGCCGGGCGAAGCGCTCTCCAACAGCAGTGTCGAGACGCGCTCGGGATAGGCCACCGCGAACTGCAGCGCAACCCGCCCGCCCATCGAGTAGCCGAGCAGGGCCACGCGTTCCAGTCCAAGCTGATCCAACAACGCAGCCAGGTCCGCGACCACTGCACCCATGCGGTAGTGGGCTAAGGCAGCAGGGCTGTCGGTCTGGCCGTGGCCGACGAGGTCGACGACAAATGTTTCCATCGCTAACCCAGGGCCGGCGAGGCAGTCGCGCCATGTGGTGGCGCAGCCGGTGAAGCCATGCAGCGCCACCAGGGGTCTGCCGGTCCCCCAACGCTCGATATGAACGCCAAGGCCATCGATTTCGTAGCGGGACCTCACCCCCGGCCCCTCTCCTGGACGGAGAGGGGGGACGAAAGGGGAGTGCGCTTGGATACTGCCGTTCCACCCCTGCTGGGCGGAGAGCAGAGGAACACGCGGCTGCGTCGTATCCCTCTCCCCTCTCCGTCCAGGAGAGGGGCCGGGGGTGAGGTCCCGCGCCTCCGCCACCTGGGCCCACAGAGCCCGGTGCAGCGTCACGTTTGTTGGCCGCTCGGTGCGCACTTCGACGATGTGCAAGCCACCGTCGGCCAGCCCGGCCCGCACGGCGTCAGCAAAGATAGGCCAGGTTGCCGCTCGCGTGAAGTTGCCGCCGTACATGGCGGCGGCAGGTGCGAAGTCGAGACCGTGCGGCGTCCCGAATAGGTGCTCGAAGTGCTCAGGCTGGTTTGCCTGGGGCAGGAACGAGAAGATCCCTCCGCCGTCGTTGTTGACCAGCACGATGATCAGGTCCAGCCCGTAGCGGCGCGCTGCCAGGAGGCCATTCATGTCGTGGTAGAAGGAGATGTCACCGATCACCAGCACGGTTGGCCCCGCGTTAACGGCTGCCGCGCCGAGCGCCGTGGACACCACGCCGTCGATGCCGCTCGCCCCTCGGTTTGCCAGAAAGCGCACAGCACGCTTGCTGCCGGGGAAGAAAGTGTCCAGATCACGCACCGGCATGCTATTGCCGACGACCAGGACCGCGTCTTCCGGCAACAGGTCGGCCAGCTCCAGCAAGACCCGCCCTTCAAACGGCTCCACAATGGCCTCGACGCCCGCTTTGAGCGCGGCGCGCGCTGTAGCGTCCATGTGCCGCCACTCCCCCGCCCACTCTGCCGCGCCGGCCGGCGGCGTGTGACTGCCGAGCGCGGCGATCAAGGCCCAGCAACAGGAACGGGCATTGGCGTCCAACAGTGCTCCAGCCACCAGCGCCGGATCGGTCCAACCGGCGTCCGTCACGAGTACCTGTGGACATTCGGCATTGCATTCGAGGAACTGCAGCAACGTCTTGGAGGTCGGTGCGGCGCCGAAACGCAACACCAGGTCAGGGTCAACTCGCGCGCCAGATGCCGCAGCGTGTAACAGTGCATCGTAGCTATCGAGCACCAGGGGACCGTGGTGCGAACCGCAGCGAACGCCGGACAGCGGGTCAGCCAGTACCGGGAACCCTATTTTGGCTGCCAGTTGCATAACCGCTGCCGGAAAGACCGGATCGTTCTGCCCGCCACAGACGATCAAGCCCCGCTGAGCCCGGCGAATGAGCTCGGCAACCGCCGCTGACTGAGGCAGCGCCGGTTGGCGGACGGAAGGCATCAGCAGGGCATCGAGACCGGGAGATACATCGTTCGCATCTCGTTGTACGTCGGGCAGGGGACCATTGGGAACCAACGGCTCGCGGAAGGGGAAATTCAGGTGTACGGGGCCATTCGGCGAGCCGAGGCAGGCGCTCAGCGCTCTGGAGGCCATCAACGCAAAGTAGCGCTGTGTCGCCGGCTCCGCGTCCGGCACGGGCATGTCAACGGTGAGGCGGCTATGCTGCCCGTATATACCGTGCTGTTCCACCGTCTGGTTCGCGCCAACGTGGTGCAACTCCGGCGGGCGGTCGGCGGTACAGACGAGCAGCGGCGCCTGACCGTAGAAGGCTTCGACCACCGCCGGGGTAAAGTTGGCCGCTGCAGTGCCTGAGGTGCAGAGCAGGGCCACGGGCTGCCGCGCTGCCTTTGCTATACCCAGGGCAAAGTAACCGGCAGAGCGCTCATCCAGGTGGACCCACAGTTGGAAACCGCCATGGCGAGCGAAGGCCAGCGCCAGCGGCGTTGAGCGCGAGCCGGGGCAGAGGCAGACGTGGCGCAGACCGAGTCGGTGCAGCGCGCCGGCAAACGCATCCACACAGCGGTAGAGGTCGCTGACTGCCTCCACGTTCAGCGTCTCAGCAACGCTGACTGCATGGGGCGCAGCTTGAGTTCGGACTCGGCGTACTCTTCTTCCGGCCGCGAATCGCCCATGATGCCGCAACCGGCAAACAGCAACGCTCCATAGCGATCAAGCAGCGCGGACCGGATGCCGACGGCAAAGTCGCCATTGCCCTGCGCGTCCAGCCAGCCTACGGGACCGGCGTACCAACCGCGATCCAGACCCTCACGCTGGCGAATCCAGGCCAGCGCCTCGCCGCGCGGGTAGCCTCCGACGGCTGGCGACGGATGCAGCCGCGCCAACAAATCCAGTATCGTGCGGTCGGCGTCGACGCACCCGCTGAGCGGCGTGTAGAGGTGCTGCACGCTGCCAAGCTTCATCACCACGCTGCGCGGCGTCGGCGACAGGTCCACGCCCGCCGCGCGCAGGCCGTCCGTCAGTTCCCGAACGACGATGGCGTGTTCCCAGCGGTCCTTGCTACTGCGCAGCAGTTCTTGCTCCAGGGCAGCGTCATCTAGCGCCGTGGCGCCACGCCGCCGCGAGCCGGCCAGGGCTGCAGTACTGACCTGACCCGCCTGCAATCGTACCAGTCGCTCCGGCGTCGCACCCAGGAAGCAGCGGCTGCCCGAGGCCACAGCAAATATCAGCCCGTTGCTCGTCCCCTCGCGCAACCGGGCCAGCGCTGTTGGCGCATCGACGATCGTCTCAGCCGGCAAGCGAACCTGCCGCGCCAATACCACTTTTTCCATCTGGCCATCCCGAATGGCCTGCGCCGCCTCAGCGACAAGACCCTTCCAGGGGTCAGGGGTCAGGGGCCGGGGGCCAGGGGTCGGAGGCCACCGGGGGGGCGGCCAGGGGACGGGGAAAAAGGTGGGTGCCCCAC
>DHIZ01000335.1:1447-9707 GCA_002404055.1 Chloroflexi bacterium UBA4733 | reverse complement strand
CCCCTTCGGCGCCGGTAGGGACACGTTCATCCCGATCGCCGAGGCCGTCGGAAAGCTGGAGGCCGCGGTTGCGGCTCGCACCGATCCCGCGCTCGTCATACTGGGACGTACCGGTGCGATCAGGGGTGAAGGACTCGAAGGCTGCCTGCGGCGGGCTGAGGTATACGCCCGCACCGGCATCGATGGAATGTTCTTCGCCGGGATACAAACGCGGCGAGAGCTGGAAGCGCTGCGCTCGGTAACGCCGTTGCCGATCGTGTTGGGGAGCGCCACCGCTGAACTGCAGGATCCGGACTACCTTGCAGCGCAAGGCGTGCGTATCCGGCTGCTCGGCCACACACCGTACCGGGCCGCTGCTCGGGCGGCGTACGACGCGTTGAAAGCGCTGCGCCCGGAGGCGGCAGGCATGGAAGCGCCGCCGGATCTGATCGCCGCGCTCACGGCCAGGGAACAGTACGACCGTGACGTAGCTCTGTACCTCGCACCCAGCTAGTCGCAATTGGTCACCTGGGAATTGATTCGAGGGAGGATCATTTCCGGCCGGATTTCACGCGTAAAACGCGGTCCCGGGACGTGGATTCGAACCACGGACACGCGGATTTACAGATTGGCCCAACCCGTCCACGGCAGTCCGCATACACCCGCTGGTGTCCGCTCTTTAGGCGTGAAATCCGCCTGTCGCATCCCTCGTTGTCCCCCGCCGTCCCCGGCTATCCGTCCCGGTTACTACGGCGGTTGCTACATGGGTTGCTACACGGCAGGGCTTCATATCGGACAGGCTAAGCGGTGGCCCGGAAGCAGGCATGCGACGAGAAGCAGCGGAATCGGATCCAGCCCGAACTAGCGCAAGAATCTTGTTTCCAGCGTCGCGCAGCCGCGGGGAGAATCGGCTCTTTCGTGCACCGCCGTCACGGCAACTCAATAACAGCCGCAATCGTGTCCTTCACCTGCTGAATATCGCGCATGGTCAACTTGCCAAATCGCCCGGAGATTGCGGATCGAGCAATGGTTTGGACTACCGCCTTGATGTGAGAAGCCCGGGGCAATCCGGCTGCTTGCCAATCGAGTAGTGGACGATCACCAAAGTAGCCGGCAGTCTGGGTTGAAAGGGGCATCATAATGACATCCGCCCGCGAAGCATGGAACGCCCCGCTACTTATTACTACAGCCGGCCGGACCTTGGCACCCGTCTGAGAAGTGAAGATGAACGAAACCCGTACAACGTCGCCGGCCCTAAATCCTGTCGAAGACGTCATCCTCTTCGTTGTCCCAAATCTCGGCCAGCACAGGGTATTCATCGCCACGCAGCGGGATAACTGCCGATACGTCAGAATGTGTGACCCACCGGGGCGGCAGTATGAAGAGTGGATAGGGTGCGGTGGTTACCGCAACCTGCACCGAGACAGACGAGGTGAGTGCTACTAGTTGGTTGGCGCTGCCTAATCCGGCAGCAATGGATCCCGGCAACCCCGGGTTGTGTGAAGATTCAGCGGCAGTACCCATGGAACACCTCTACACGTCGTTGTCGGCTACCCAACCCTCGAACAGGACTCGCGTCTGGTAAGCGGTCGTGGGCACGGGAAATGGTAGGCCAGCCTGTGGCGCCTGGATCTGCACCCGTTGAAGCTCTTGCGTCGTTCGGAATACGTGAGTTACGTCGTCGCTTTCTATGATCGCCCGGTTGAAATTGCCGGTCTTTTGGATATCCGCTCCTAAGAAAGCCTCCTGGGTAAATGGCGTCCGAAGCTCTAGCAGAGCTGAATACTCCTGGAACAGTTGAAGGATCGCGTGCTCCATGTCTTGCGGGACGTCCACAACATTAAGCTTTAGAAACGCCTTTGCTTCGGATCTGCCGATCAAATAATCGTGTGACCCAAGCTCACGGGTGAGACGATTGACGATTCGCTCGCGCTCTTCCTGCTGCTCGGTGTCCGTCATATGGTATGACAAAAGACCGTTAGCTAGTGCAACTATTTGCTCTCGCGCCCTATATACCGCACCCAATGCCAGAGGGTGGACTTGCTGCGACAGCCTCTCGAACACCCCGAATAGTGAGCGCTCCTCCTTAAGTCCAGCCTGTTTTGTCGCGAGGTCCAGAAATCCAATCACGTCCTCAACGCTAATAGGGACCACTTGGGGGATGCCCGGTTGACTGGGCACAACGACAGTCGGGCCGAGCGGCGATGTTATCGATGGATCGATCGGGCTGAGCTGGCCGGTTCGACTCATAACTATTTCGTTTGCGGCCAGCGCGAAGAGCGTCCCGGCACTCAGGGCTCGGTGTGGAATAAGTACGGCTAACTCGCTGCAATACTCTCGCACCATGTTCGCGAGACCCCAAGCGGCGAGTGTCTGCCCTCCGGTCGTGTAAAGAAGCACGTCAATCTTCGAGACCTTCTGGATCCGTTCCAAATGTTCAAACATGACTTGCTGAACATCTGGCGCGATCATGGTGGCAAGGTTCGGCCGATCGCCCCATATGGCGATGAGAAGCCGCGATCCGCGACTTGCTTCTATCTGCCTGATGAGATTTAGACGGCTCTGGCGCGACAAACGTTACCCTCCGCGGAGCGATTCGTCCTGAATGAAGGCTCCGCTCACGTCACTGAGGTGCTACCACCCAGCTACCAAATTGCCCCCCAGACGGCTGCGTGAATCGGAACACATATGGAGCGCTGGCGATCGGCACCTCAAACGCCAACTCCCCGACAAGTTTTTCGCCAGGGGGTATCGAGCCTTCGAGCTTCCCGTTTAACTGTGACGAGATGGACGCCTGGTCATATTTGCGGGAATCCTTGTCCAGCATCGACGCGGATGAGAACGACGAGATGTCGTACGCCTTATTCGTTGTATTCTCAATGGTTAGATCGACGGCCACGAACTGGTTGCCAGCCTTCGGCTTCTCGAACTGGTTAGAAGACACGACGATTCGGGAGGAATTTAACGTAACCCGCACGTCACCGACCTGTGTCGGCTGACCGGGCTGCAGCGTCCCTCGCGCCGCCGTCGGCGACGGACTCGGCGACGGGCTGGGACTGGGTTTCGGTGTCGGACTGGCCGTGGGGCTCGACGTTGGTGACGGAGAGGCGAACGCGGCGACCGTGGGCGCTGTGCTCGGCACTGCTGCCTGCACCGGCGCGCTGGTCGCGGCCTTTTGGAGGGCGGCGATCGTCGCCTGCAGGTCACGTATCTGATTGCTGTTCGCCTTGCTGTTGCTGGTGCAGCCGATGAGCAGGGCCGCTGCAAGCAGGCCAAGGACGAGGTAGTAGCGCATGGTGGGTGCCTCACTTCAGCTCCGTAGGGCACCCGCATTGTACGCCACGCTATCAACCCGCCTTGACTTCACAACTGGCGCGGCAAGTGCTGCGCGGCGGCGCCGCCTCGGCTTTCGGCAGGGCGAGCCTAAGTCGTGCGGTTATGTCCGTCCCTGTCCAGCGCAATCCTAGCCATTCGTTCAAACGCTTATACTGACATACAAGAGGAGCCGCCCGCGCCGCTGGTACGGCCGGGCGGATTGAGCACGGCTGGATAGGACCCGACCGATATGTTACCGATATGCGACACAGAAGGGCCATGTCATCATAGAGGTGTCGCGCTGGTTTGCTGCTTGCCTACTACGGCGGGCCGGGGATCCGCGCGGCAGCTTGTCGCGCCCGCCGATCCTGCTGTCCGAGCCGCCACGCCGCCCGTTTGCCACAGTCCGAGCAGTAGTTATGCCGCCCCGCCGGCCCGACCGGCGAGCGCCGGTACAAACGTAGGTAAGATCCCCCGCACGCGTCGCAGGTCGCCACTTCCCTCGCACGGAGCGCAACGCTCAGCAGTTGCACTGCCAGGACACCGAACGTCCCTTCCGCAATCGCAATGCACGTATAGTCCTCCGCCGACTGGTAGTCCGGACTAAGGGCGACGCGGGGTCGCACGTCACCTTCCTCAAGCCAGTCATTGACGTCGCCCTGGAACCAGACCCGGGCCACAGCACGGCTCCTTGAAAGTTCATCGATTCGTTCCTCCCAACTGCGCTGGCTTCCATATGCCGGCCACTCGCCACGAGCCTTCGCCTGAGTCTCGGCGCTCAACTGGCTCCGATAAATCTGGCGCCAGCACCGCATTCGGGCCTCATAGCGCTCGCCACCGGCTGGCTCATCCGGCTCCGAAGGACGGACCAGTTCGGCCGCCAGATGGACCAGCCACCTGCCTTGGTGGGCGTAGTGAAGCCAGCGGTCCAGTGGCTCGAAGCGCGGCAGATCAGGCGTGCAGTAGACAGCCCGCCCCCACTCATCCTTCACCATCGAATGCGTCCGCGGCCGTCCATGTTCGCAGATACCAAGCGTTCCGTACCGCCGGCCGAACGCAATAACATCGGCGGCGTTTCGGATGCGTGTAAACCGCTCCAACATCTGCCGAGTGTCGCCAACCGGGCGACTCACGTCGGTTGGCAATCGGTACCCTTCCGGTCGGTGCTCCCAGCTCCACGAAAGCCATGTCCCGTCCAGCAACTCGCCGTCGAATGGAGGCAGCACCCTTCCGGTTGGCAACGTCACCTCAGAAGCCCCTGCACCCATCATGGCTCTGCCCCGCCTGTCAAACTCTTGTCAAACTCGCGCTATTGGCAATCCTTGGGAAGTGTACCAGAGTAGCTGTATCCGTAGTGAATCGATGGGATACAGGAGGCGCAACGTGGAAGCATTACTGGTGAAAATCCCCGACGCTGTGCGGGCCACCGGCATCAGCCGCTCCAGGCTGTACGAGCTGATGGCAGCCGGCGATATTGAAGCACTCAAAGTAGGGTCCTCTCGATTGGTGGTGGTGGAGTCGCTGCGGACCTGGGTTGAGCGTCAGCGCATCACGGCCGGCAGGTAGTCGCCATGCCGACGGCCACAGACCCCGATACCCTGCTGGAGGCCGCGCGTGAGTTGCTCGGCGAAGGCATATCGCCTGTCCCAGTCCCATACCGGAGCAAGGTGCCGGTGCTTGAGGCGTGGCAGAAGCTGCGCCTGACGCCGGAGACGCTAGCCGATCACTTCAACGGGACGCTGCAGAACATCGGCGCGCTCAACGGCGCTCCGAGCGGTGGCTTTGTAGACGTTGACCTGGACAGCGACGAAGCTGTGGTTGCCGCCCGTTACCTACTGCCCCCGACCGGGTACATCTGGGGTCGAGGGCAGCGGCCAGCGTCACATTACGGCTATCGCGTTGATGTATCCCCGGCTAAGGGTTCCACGCCTTATGACGACCCGCTGCGTGCGGCCAGCGAGCCGGGGCACCGGCTGTTGGAGCTGCGCAGCACCGGCAGCCAAACGATCATGCCGCCGTCCGTCCATCCATCCGGCGACCCCTACCTGTACCGCGAGCGCACGGCGCCCGCGGTCCTGACCGCCGCTGATCTCGACCAGGCCGTGCACCGCACGGCGGCAGCCGCGCTGCTCGCCCGCTACTGGCCGGGGCAGGGCGCCCGGCACACGGTAGCGCTGGCCTTAGCCGGCTGGTTGCTGCGCCGCGGACTGGACGCTGACGACGCGGCCGACCTCATCCACGCCGCTGCGGTGGCTGCCGGGGACAACGAGGCCGACGACCGGTGCAAGGCGGTGGCAACTACCGCCGCCCGCCTGGCGGCCGGCGACAAGGCAACCGGCTACCCGAACGCCGAGCAACAGATCGAACCGCGGGTGCTGCGCACAGTCGCGGAGTGGCTCGGGGTGGGGGTCAACATGCAACCGGCCAGCAGGCCCGATGAACGGGTGTGGGCGCCGCGCGGCTCGATTCCTACCGCTCCGGCGGTTCCCACTCTGCCAGCGGAGATGCTGCCGGGGCCGCTGCGGCCGTGGATCTGCGATCTTGCGGAGCAGGCCCGTCTCCCGCTGGAGATGTTCGCCGTTCCCGCCCTGGTGGCCCTCGGCACTGTCGTGGGGCGCGCGGTCGCGATCCGCCCCTGGTGCTTCAGCGACTACATGGTCGTACCGAACCTGTGGGGCGCGATTGTCGCAAGCTCCGGGAAGCTCAAGAGCCATGCTCAGAGTGAGGGCACGCGCCCTTTGCGGCGCCTGGCAGCCGAAGCGCGCCGACGCTACGAGGCAGCCGCGCCGCAGGCGGACGCGCGTATCGAGAGCCTGAAGGCGCAGCGGGACGGCCTGAAGGGGCGGATCGCTCAGGCCACCAAGAAGGGGCTGAGCGACGTTACCGACATTGAGGACGATCTCGCCCGCGTTATGGAGGACCACCGGGATGCCCCGTTGATACAGCAGCGCTACAGCACGCAGGATGGTACGGTCGAGAAGATCGGCGAGCTGCTGGTTGAGAACCCCCACGGCCTGCTGATCGAACGCGACGAGCTGGCCGGCTGGCTGGGGAACTTTGACCGGCAGGGGCACGAGAACGACCGCGCCTTCATGCTGGAGGCGTGGAACGGAACGAACGATTACACGTTCGACCGCATCGGTCGCGGCACGATCCACATACCGGCGCTCTGCCTGTCCGTCATCGGCGGCATTCAGCCGGCGCGTCTGCAGTCCTACGTTCGGGATGCCATCACGAACGACGGGGCCGATGGCCTGCTCGCCCGCGTACAGCTCCTGGTCTGGCCCGACCATCTGCCGGCTTGGGAGCGCGTCGAGCGCTGGCCGAACCATGACGCCGCGCGCGAGGTGGACACGCTGTTTGAACAGCTGGATTCCATGACCCCCGTCCAGATTGGCGCCGCGCGGGACGAGCGAGAGGGGGGACTACCGTACCTCCGTTTCGACCCGCAGGCGCAGCAGCTCGCGGATGCTTGGCGCGACGAGCTCGAGCCACGCCTGCGCTCAAACGCGCTGGCTGCCACCCCCGCCTTCGAGGCGGCCGTGTCGAAGCAGCGATCGCTGTTCCCCTCGCTGGCCTTGTTGTTCCACCTGATCTCCATTGCAACCGGTGAACCGTCGGGGCCGGTGCGCGTCGAAGCGGCGCGTCTAGCAGCGGCCTGGTGCGACTTCCTCGAAGCCCATGCCCGCAAGGTCTACGCCGACGAACTGACCTCGGGCTACGCCGCGGCACGCGCGCTGGCGCAACGGCTGGGGGCGGTGCCGGACGGCACGCCGGTTCGTGACATCTACCGCAACGGCTGGGCCGAGCTGACGACGGCCGAGCGAGTAGAGGCTGCCCTTGCGCTACTCGAATCCGCCCACTGGGTACGCATCGACGCCGTGGATACCGGGGGGCGACCCTCGCGGATCGTCCGGCTGCACCCCGAGTTGCGGGCGGGGCGCTATGCCTGAGTTCCGCTCACGCTGGCTGGAATTTTCGGTGGATACGCCGAGCTATGCCACTGCCAAAACCGACAAAAGCAGTTCTGTCAGTTCTGTCAGTGCGGTAGTAGGGCATACGGCGCCAGATTCGGGAGTTGTCGCAGCGACACCGGAGACAGATCGCCGCGTACCGCTGGGCTACGTCGCCACGCTGCGCGCGTTCATGGGCCGGTGGGTGGCACTGGGCCGGCCGGTGCTGACTCTGCCACGTCCTAGACTCCGTGAATTGGACTACTACGTGCCGGATGTGGGCCAGTGGTTCTTGCTTTCGATTGCAGACCCGCCATCGAATGCTTGGGTGCCGCGCACCCCCGTCGAGCTAGCGGACATGGGTGCTGCGCTCACAGCGCTTGAGCTAAACACAATTGACGACGATCTGAGGGGAGGCGATTGAGATGAAGAACTGAAGTACACCACACGGGCAAAACGATGCTCAACTTTAGCGTCGCCGTGGACGTGAACCGAACGAATGACAGGGCCAAACCGCCGCCCACCGAACGGGTCAAGGTGACCGCATGGGAGGACCTGGCCGAACGCCTGAAGCCGGTGCTGCGGAAGGGCACCGAAGTGCATATCGAGGGCCGTGTGAAGCTCAGGTGGTAGACCGGGCAGGCCCGATGAACGGCGGGCGGGGCTCAACGTGAGCGCCTGGAGCTGTGAGCTGCTGGGCGCGATCGGCCGCAGGGCAGCGAAGCGTGACCAACCGCTTGAAATGGTTTGAGACGTTAACTGGAACACGGCGCGGACGCAATGCAGAATAATCCTGGTAAACCGGCCCCCAAGACCGTGGCACTGCCCGGCAACGTCGAAGCGCGTTACGTGCGCTGTGGAGCTCCGACGTGCCACTGTGCCCGCGGTGAGCTGCACGGACCGTACTTTCGCCGGCATTACTGGCAGAATGGCAGGCGGCGGCGGCAGTATGTCCGCCTGGCGGAACTGGAGGTCGCCCGCGCCGCCGTGGTGGCGTGGCGTGGCGAGCGCGA
>DHIZ01000335.1:0-1320 GCA_002404055.1 Chloroflexi bacterium UBA4733 | reverse complement strand
GACGACGTGCTGCACCATCTGGAAGGAAGCGCCGATGACTGACGACGCCGAAGCGCTTGTGCCGGCAGACGCGGAACAAGAGCTCGACATCAACGAGCGATACCGCCGCTGGCACGAAGACGGCGAGCGGCGCTTTCAGGCCATCCGAAACGACGGCTACGGTGTAGGCCGGGCTTTGCAAGCATGGGGCGAGATACGCACCGACGAAGAGTGGCGCGAGAAGTGGCTGAAAGCCGAAGAGGACTACGAGTCTGGCCGCTTCCTGGTGGAACAATTGGGCGCAGAACGCTTCCTGGACCCGCCGATGATGGCCGTGCTGTGGTCGCTGCGGCAACGACTGCTTCATCAGTTCGACGCGCGGGGACCGGCAGAATGCATGTTGGTGGACCTGGCAATCCTTGGCTACTACAACACGTTGCGGCTACAACGGTGGATAGGCGATAGCTCGACCACCACCGAGTATGAACTATGGGGGCGGGAGTCACCTACAGCCAAGCTGAAGCACGATTACGGTGTAGTGGAAGGGCTGCGCGTTGAAGACATCGTGGAAGGGCTGGTGCAGCGGCTCTATCCGCTCCTAGATCGCTCCAACCGCATGTTCATCAGGAATCTGCGGGCGCTCAAAGACCTGCGGACGCCGCCGGCGCCGGCCGTGTCGATTGCGCAGGCGGGGCAAGTGAACGTCGGAGCACAGCAACAGAACACGATGACAGGCCACGAGGCCACCAAGGCCACGCCGCCACCGCCAGGCCAAACGCTCGACTCCTGAATTTTCATGCTTGCGGAATGTTCATACACGGCACATACTGAGTGCCGCAATGGAGGCACCACGCCATGCGCCGTTTCAGCATCGCCCTGCTTGCAGCCTTACTCTTCGTCGGGTTCCACGGGACACAGCACGTCTTCGCGATCACCTACGCCGCCGGCTGGAACCTTGTTGCAGGGCCGGAAGGATCGCGCCTCAGCGGTGCCACCGGGTCTATCTTCACCCTCCAACCCGGCGACACCGACTATGAGGTCTTCGCGGCTGATTCCCCGCTGCGTGGCGGTTATGGCTACTGGGCCTTCTTTCCGAGTGGTGGCAGCATCACGCTCGCAGGCGGCAGCAATACCTTTTCCGTGGCGTCTATTCCCGGCCAGTTCATCATGGTAGGCAATCCGTCGCAGGCCGTGGTGACCGTCTCCGGGGCCGACACCGCGTTCACGTATACACCAAGCGGCGGCTACCAGAACGCGACTGCGATCCCGCCGGGACAGGGCGCATGGGTTATGGGGAGTCAGATTGACCTTGCCGGCAGTGGACCGACATCGGCGCCGGTG
>DHIZ01000167.1 GCA_002404055.1 Chloroflexi bacterium UBA4733 | reverse complement strand
CGCGATAATCTGTGGCGCACTTCGCGTAACGTAGCATCGGTGCTGCCAAACACCCGTATGATACTATCCTTCGTCCGATGGACAAGCTACAGCGTAAATGTAGCGGCTTTCGAGGCCGCCCGCCGCCACGGACGTAGCTGCATTCGTTGGCCAATGCGCTTCGTCGATTTTCCACGGGACGCTCAAACATCCGCTGGAATGATCCCAGCACGTAAACCGCAGGAGCCGATGCACATCCTCGCATCCCATGGAAGCTCCGACTCGGTCTGTGTTGCACCTTCCCGCACGACTCGTTCATGCAGAGTGTCCACTGCCACGGCGCAGCCGTAGCGTCGTCTATGCAAACGATGCGGAAGCCGCAAGCGCCCAGGGGCGTCATTGGCAGGGCGTGGATGAGCGCCAACTACATTACATAACGTAGAAACTACGAGCGTGTGAGCCGTGATGTCACTTCCAGTCCGGCGTTTAGTCATACGTCGCCGCGAAGATCGTGTCGGCCAGCCACTTGCGGAAGGAGGCGTTGTCGCTGAACTGCTTGAATAGTTCGGTGTGGTCGGCCAGCAACTCCATCACGGCTGCTCTGCCTCTTTCCCAAGTAGGCCGGTAACCTCCCTAACCAGGGTAGGCAGGTACCCCTCCACAATATCCCACACCACCTCATCCGCCACGGTGGCGTAGCCATGGATGAGACGGTTGCGGAAGGCGATGATCTGCCTACAATGACTGACACGATCGGGCAATCTAGGGTCAACGCGACAGGCCTGGCTGAGCGCTTCGCCGATGATCTCGAACTGACGCTCGACCGCCGAGCGAACCAGCGCGTCCGACCGATAGTCGGCCAATGTTTTACCGGCTGTAAACTGGCCCAGCAGGCTGGCAGAACGAGCGATGTCGTAGAGGTACAGCCGGAGGTCACGCTGCGGCATAGAGCAACACCTGGCTTGCCGTCACGGCTTGCTCCAGAAAAGGGTTACGAATCGCGGCAACTTCGAGCAGGTCCACGGACCGCTGGAAGAGCCGCTCGAGGTCTGCCAAGAGGCCGAAGAAGTGGTCGGCATGCTGACCCGACAGCAGCGGCGCGAACTCGACGAGGAAGTCCAGGTCGCTGCTCTCCGGGAGAAAGTCATCCCCACGGGCGGCCGAGCCGAAGAGGGCCAGGCGCCGCACGTCGTACTGTGTGCAGAGCATCCGTAGTTCAGCTTGGCGATCACGCACGAGTGCAATCACGTCAGTTGCTCCATTCTCATGACGTCCAATCCCCTCAAGGTCTGCAGAATCTGCGTCTCTGATCTCCCATTATCCTCCAACTGCTCTTCCAGTGGTACTACCAGGCGCGTCATTTTCTCCTCGAAGAACCAGCGCATCGTTTCCCCGTCACCCGGCTCCGTCGCCACCCTCCTGATCGTTGCTCCTGGCCTCCCGGCCGGCGTGTCCGCCATCAGTCTTCACGGGGCAGACGCGCCCGGGCGGACCCGCGGCCGATCAGCAAGTCGTGGTATCGTTCGATGCGACGGACAAGAGCGATGCTCCGGCGGCAGTGGCTGGTGGCGGACGGAAACAGGCGGCCCCGGTGCGCGTCGTCCTTACCGAGCACTTCAAGGCTGAAATGGCAGCCGACAGAATCACCTTGGAGGAGATCACGCGGGCCTGGACGGCTGCGCAGGTCGACCGCCCCTCGCGCGACCACCCCGGCGCTCGGGTGCGGACGGCGACGCAGGAGGACGGCTCGCGGGTAACGGTAGTTGCGAAGGCGACCGTGACCGCTCTGGTCTTCATCACATGTTGGAGGAATTCCTGAAATGCGCGTCAAGATCGACATGCAAGCGGATGCCGCGAAAGTGACCTTCAGCGATCGCCCGGCGGCCGGCGGCCGGAGCCGCGAGGTCGCGTCGGGCCTGGTGGTGGACTTCGATGAGGAGGGCCGCGCCGTGGCGATGGAGATTATCGGCTTGCGCTCGCGGATGGCTGCCCCTACCATCGTTGAGGTGGAAATGGCGGGAGCCGGCGAGTTGCTGGCTGGCGACGACCCTCTCGTCCGGGGGCTGAGGGACGCTGGCGCTCTTGACCGCGGACCGCACGCCGCCTCCGCCTGAACGTCGATGCCCCGGACGCTCTCGCCGCCAGGCCCTAACCGCGGGCTCGGTGATCGGCAACAGCAACGCTCGTTTCTCGCCAAGGAGCAGGCGTGACACCCTTGTTCACTCCTGGCGGTCCAGGTCTATCACCATGTCCGTTGTCCTCAGTGCCACGGCCCGCCGGTCACTCATACGTCGCCGCAAAAATCGTGTCGGCCGCCTCCGCCAGGTCCGCATCAAAGACGTGCTTGGCGGCGTGGCCGCGCTCAGCCAGCCTGGCGGAAGTTGGGCATCCACCAGGAAGCGCATCAGATCGCCCTGAGTACCAGGTGATCCGTCTGTTTCGCCGCGTATTCCAGCGCCGCCGTGACATCGCCCGGCTCCAGGTACGGGTAGTCCGCGAGGATCTCCTCGTGACTTGCCCCCGCAGCAAGCAGGTCCAGGACATCCTTCACCCGAATGCGCATGCCACGGATGCAGGGGCGCCCTGCGCACTGCTCAGGTTTCACGGTGATGCGATGCAGTTCGCTCATATTCACCTCCTCTGCAAGCATAGCAGCATGCGGCAAAGCGCTTCGGCCAACAGGCTGGCGACGTCCACGGCTCCTCCTTGTGGCAGCCCGTTAAACCGAGCGGTCTTGCGCCAGATACGCCCTGAGCAAGTTCTGGAACAACGGGCCGTGGTTCGGTATTCTCAGATGTAGCAGTTCGTGGACGATCACTTCAGCCCGGACTGGACTTGGTTCGGCAAGCAGACCTGTGTCGAAGGTCAGTCGCCCATTCGAGGAGCAACTGCCCCACTTGCGCCGCATTGGCCGAAGCGCTACCTGTTGTGGGCTGACGCCAAGGCGCTGCGCCCAGGCTGCCACTTCGGCTTTGAACGCCTCCGGCATGATTGCCGCGCCTGTTGGCAGTTCTGATGGGACAGCCGTCATGCGCCGTTCCCCGCCCGTCGTACCGTCCGCAAGAACTGGTCGGTGAAGACTGCCATCTGCTCGACCGGGTAATCCCCGTCCACCAGGGTCTTGTAGACTGCTCGGCGTAACGCCCGTTCCTGATCGCCACCTTGCTTCCAGTAGGGGGAACGGGCGAACGCCTCCGCTATCGTTTGGGCGAGTTGCTCGGCGCCCTGGACATGGCTGCGCTGCAAGAGGAGCAAGGCCGCGAAGCCTTCCGGGGAGAGGTCGCTCTGCTTGCGGGTCTCCTCGGCGGTGCGGTACTCGCGCACCAACTGTTCGAGCTGCTCCAGCGCCTGTTGTGTCGTCAGTTGCCGTTCGCGGAAGGCCACGGCAATCTGGTCGGCTCGCTCCACGATCGGGATCAGGTAGGCCGCCATCGCTCCCTTCTTGGAAGGCAGCCCAGCCGTAGCGCTGTGGCTCCTCCCTGAGGGGGGCGAGCGGAACGTGTCCAGTTAGGCTGTTGTTCACGACAACCTGCTCATTTGCTGCCTCTCCGGCCCAGTGAGCCATGAGCCTGTGGCTACAGAATCAATTGACTGCACGCTCCGCTGATGCTCAAAACAGTAGCCATGTCCCCCGAAGCGCTCCGGGTGTGCCAGGCAGAACGCCAGCACCTTCGCCGACAACGACTTGCCGCAGGTCGGGCGGAGGTTGGCCCGGCCTGTCGTGAGGGCAGATGGGGCGCCGCCCATCGGCGCTGGCGCCCCACTGGTCGCTAGCAACGTCGCGATGAGCGTGCGCCGGTCCCACAGTTCCGTGCCAGTAGCCTCCCCTAGCGTGCGGGCCTGCGCGGTGTAGGTGCGATTCGTCACCACCATCGAGCCGGTGCAGCGATAGAAGTCCTTGGCCGAGACGACCTCCTGGATGGCCTTTACGCCGATGGAACGGTTTGCTCGCTTGGCCTGCACAGCGATCCGCGTCCCGTCCTTGCTGACGATGAGATCGGCACCGTAGTCCCCGCTGTACGGCGTCTCCTCTACCTTGTAGCCGAGGCGAGTCAACAGGAGGGCCAGACGATGCTCGAACGTCCGCCCGTCCATCTGGTCGATGGCGGCGATGCCGGAGCGGGCGAGCCGTCGCACTCGGTAGAGGGCGACAACCAGTGCCATAGCGAGCAAGACTACGAAGCCGACGAAGGTCGGCCAAGCCGTGACGATGGCTTGTAAGACGGCTGCCAACATCGTTCGAGCCAATGACCAACCGATGGAATCGTATGGCACGGCATTGTCCCCTTCCCCGAAGGCATACCACGCCGACGGGCCGGAGGGCCGTGGATAGGAGGATCGGCAGCCTCAGCTTCCCCCATTCGTAGGAACGGCATCGCCACCGGAGCCTGAGCCAACGGATCAAGAGTCCGAAGGATCGCCGTCCACAGATACCCACCGCAGTCCGCCGCCTCGCAACACCCACGATCCTATGAGGCAGGTTCGCCGACGGGCTCCCGCGCTGTGCTTTGGCGTTGCCTCGCGGGTTGCGGTATGGTGGAAATGCGGTGCGGCTTATCGAGTGCCTGACGGGCACGACGGATGACCCCAGCGATTATGGTAGCGGCCATACTGAGGTCGCTACTCGTACTAAGCAGCAACACCGTGTACGGTGCCACCGTACGTTCACTTGTCTTAGCGAACGGTTGCGATGAATGTCAGTGAAGCGCTCCGAGCAACTGAAGATCCGAGCGTATAGTTACCTTGTGACTACCAAAGCTGTCGCACTTAGACTGCTCGTTTCTGTTTTGATTGTCGGTCCCGTCGCCTATGGTGCCGGATTATACACCGCCGCGGCATCTTATCCCAACATACAAACTGCCCTCGCCCCGGCGGTAGGGGTTGTCGCCGTGAGCATATTGATGGGCAGCACGCTCGGCACAGTATTCGCGAGTGTGGCGGCGTTGATCCTAATACAGGTAGCCAGTCTGGTGGGGGAAGCCTACATACAGTTCAAGGTTCTGTCATCTTCGGATTCGCCTACGGTTTCGGATTTCCCTTCGTCAGCTCTTTCTCCATCGGCTTCAATCGACGATTGTATGGTACCCGATCACGGCCCCT
>DHIZ01000132.1 GCA_002404055.1 Chloroflexi bacterium UBA4733 | reverse complement strand
CAACAGGGGCCGTGATCGGGTACCGTGGAGGAGGTCTACGACTTCACCGAGAGCGCCATCCTGGACGCACGGGACTACGAGTTCCACATCCACCGTATCCACGGCCTGATTGCCGCCCACAACGCCGACGACAGCGACGAGGGGTACCAGCGGCTCGCCAAGGTCGTGCTGGCCGACGTGCGCCGGCGGATGGGTGTCTGATGCAACGCACCACGGCACCCTGTGACACCGGTCGCATCGTCACCTATGCCAGCGCGGACGGCGAGTATTCGGCCCACACTCGGCCTATTGGCAGTGGCTGGGCGGTCACGGTGGAAGGGGAATTGACGCCTACCCTGCGTATCGGCTACGTCGGCACCTTCCGCAGCGAGCGCGAGGCGATGGACCAGGCGCGCAGCCGGATCAAGCATTACGAGCAAACAGTGAAGGAGCAAGATCGTGGATGAGCAGATGTACGAGTCCAGCGGCGACTGCCCCTGGAGCCAGTCTACGGACCTCGATTGGGACGCTGCCCAAGCCGCTGCGGAACGTCGGGAGTGGGCGCAGGCGATGGCGGCTGAGGCTTGGGCCGCGTTCGTGGCGAAGCTGGCCGACCAACGGCGCGAGGAAGACTCGGCTGATGAGGCACAGCAGGCAGGCTGTCGGCGGGTGAGAATCAGCGCAGTGGAGGTGGCATAGGTGGAAGGCCTTACGCCGGAGCGAAAAGAACAGCTCATGGCCTTCGGCAACTACGCCTTGGGCCTTGTCCAGAAACAGTACCTCGGTTTACCGACGCCGCTTGCCTACCAAGTCGCGGATCAAGCAATGGCCTGGGAAGTCGAGTATTGGGTCCGTAGCGCTCTTGCAGATGCAGACAAGAAGCAGTCGTTGCTCATTGGCGCTGAGGAACGGATGCATGCGCGCATTGTACAGGCGTACCCGTTGGTTCTGGAAAGACTGGTGCAGGAACAGCGTCTGGTGCGCCGGCAGGAAGAAATAGGCAGCGTCAACGCCATAAGCCGGAAGCTCCTGGACTGGCCGGAAGGCGACACCGATGCAACCGAGTAGCGGCCTTCCCCACCTGGCCGATCGCCTGAGTGATGATCCCTGCTTCATCCGCCGGGCACGTCAGTACCAGCGCCCTCGTGGCTGCCCTGGGAGTGACGGAAGATACCGCCGTGCTGATCCGGTTGTGCTGGATGCCACGCCACGCTGGCGACCTGCGGCAGATCGCGGAACGGTTCGGCGTGGACGTGGACACCCTGACAGCAGCATTGAGCGCGTGAGGCGTGCGAGAGCGGGCAACCGCTCTACCGGCACAAGAGCCGGAGTTACCGGGTGTACCGGTAGCTGGCGTAGACAGCAAGGAGAGCACAGGATGCCCACAACCACGCAGGATGCCGACACGGCCGCTATCGCAAAGGGAATCCGGCACATCGGCACAATCATTTACTGCCATCATGATTTTACGCCGGAGGCGGTGTCGTTGCTGGTGGAACAGTACGCACCGGCAGTGGAACAGCAGCTTGAAACAGGATTCGGCCTCAGGTTTGACGCGTTGTGTGACCAGATGAAGGCCACACTGGCGACGGTAGCGGGTGGGGACGCCGCCGAAGACACCATGGTTGACTTGCTGGGAAAAGCCGTCCAGATCGGCAGCAGTATGGCGCTGCGACAAATCTACTCCTGGCCGATGCCGGAAGACGAACCGACGGCGTAGGCGTGCGGGCAAGCGGTGTTCGGCACTGGACACCGCTTCTACCGGTGAGGAACCGGAAACCGCGTCGTGTGGCGCGGGGAGGCGTAAGCGCAGAGGAGAGTAAGCAATGACCACCGACGAAACCGCATCCCGTGACGAACTGGCCGAGGAGCGGAAGGCAAAGGCAACTGTCGCCGTTGTGGCGGACCTCGGGGGCATGTTCGCCTTCGGGCTGATGGAGCGCTTGCCCGAACTGGCTGGGCATCAAGAGCGCGTCGAACAGGCAGCGAACGCGCTGTACCGGCTGGCCGACACGACCGACAAAACCAAGGCGGCAACTGCGTATGAGGCGTTGGAACTGGCGCTGAAGCTCCAACGCGGCGCCATCGCCCGTGAGACCGTACACACCGTCCTGGCCGGACTGGATGGCTACATCAATAGCAAGGAAGTGGCGAATGTCGCGGCTGGCGACCGCGCGTAGCAGCACCGGGCAGCCTGACCACAGCGGCCGGGCTGCCTACCAGCAACAAGGAGAAAGGAGTAACGATGCCCGACACGACGCTATCCACAGCAGCAGCCATTGGTCGCTACCTGGAAGACCTCGCCATCGGCCATGCGCCGGCGACCGTCCAGACCTACCGCGCGTCACTCCGGCGGTTCCTCGCCTTTGTGGCGCCGACGTCTGAAGGACGGCCGTTGCCGGTAGACGCCCTGACGGAAGACCACGTGATGGACTATGCCCGCCAGTGTGCCAAACCCGCAGCCGGCCTCAGCCCGGTGAGTCAGGCGACGTACAGTACCGCCGTCCTGACGTTCTATCACTGGCTGGTACGGGAACGCTACCGGCCCGACCTTGACCTGCGACCGCTGGATGATCGCCTGCAATCCTTGCGCGGACGCAAGCGCAAGCGGTTAGTCAAGGTACCGACTGATGCCACCATCGACGCCGTGGTGCGGCTGGCACAGCAGCGCGTGCCGGAAGCGGATGCGGCAACCATTGACTGCCGGGACCTCGCCATCGTGGAATGCTTGCGCGGCAGTGGCCTGCGTGTGTCGGAACTCGTGGGCTTGCGCCGGCGTGACCTGATCCCACAGGACCACGCCGCCCGCATCATCGGCAAGGGCGACAAGGAGCGCCTGGCCTACTTCACGCCGGCAGCCTGGACGGCGATGGATGCCTACCTTGCGCTGCGACCGGCCCGGCCCAAGCGGGCGATTGGGGTAGAGCCGGTGTTTCTTCGCCACGATCGGGCGGTGGCCGATGCGGTGAAACCGCTGTCTACCAAGAGCATCCGCGCCATCGTCCGGCAGATCGGGGATGACGCCGGCCAAGAGGGAGCGGCCCTGACGCCGCACAGCTTCCGGCGTTGGTTCGCGTCACACGTCATTGAGCAAACGTCCGACCTGGCAGCCGCACAGGACCTCCTGGGGCACGAGAGCGCCGACACGACCAGGCGGTACGCCCAGATCACCCAACAGCGGCTCCAGCAGATACACGAGCGAGCCTTCACACCCGTGGGAACAGCGGGGTAGGAGTCGAGCAACGGCGCCGGCTGGGGCTACGGTCCTAGCCGGCGCTCTTGCTGTCAGTCGCCCTGACGCGATGGGGGCGCAAGTGTTGCCAGTCGTGCTCGCCTTTGGTAGCAAGAAGACGAGCGGTGCGCGAATCTAGCGCTCGGAGACCGGTACCTGTGCCGGCCACGACAGTGCAGAAAGGGAGGGACATGGATACCGACCAGACGATGCCGATCAACGAGGATTCGACTCCGGTAGTGAGGAAGCCGTCACGTCGGCGCAAGGACCCGCCGGAGTACGTCTTGGTCCGCCATTATGCGCCGCGACCGGGTGCTGTCGAGGCAGTAGTGAAGTATTTACTGGAAGCGGCGAGAGCGAGAGGCGGGGCGGGATGAACGCTGAAACGGGCCGTCCTGGTACGGATGATCCGAACAAGAAGAGTCCAGCGAGCGTGAACCAGTCCAGGCTCCGCACTGCCACTGAGGAAACCAGTGACCTGGGCAACAGCCCGCCGCGTCCACTGTCTACCGGGCAGGCGGCTGCTGTGCTCGGTTTGTCGCGCGCTACCGTACACCGCCTGATCGTGGCCGGTGAAATCACGGCTACCGCAGTGCCGAACGCGAGTGGACATCCACACTACCGCATCACGCCGCATGCGCTGAAGTCTTTCCGTGAGCGCCATCAGACGACACGGCGGATTGGCGGCAGTAGGTGACCTCCCCGCATAATCATTCGGGTGTGTTTCACCTCTGTTGACACCGCTAGGCTACTAGCGATAGGAGCGTGGCGGGGGCGTTATCCAGGACCGCGAGCTCGAGTGGGGCAGGCGGGGCCGGGTAGGGCACGAGGGAGAGCCTGCTATGCCGCTGGCGACGCCGGAAGGTGTGGAAGGCGTCCCAGTCGC
>DHIZ01000264.1 GCA_002404055.1 Chloroflexi bacterium UBA4733 | reverse complement strand
ATCCTCGTCCATCCCCGAACCCTACCGCTACCTTGCCCATTTGTCAAAGTTATTTCGTGACGGGTCCTAACTCAGCCGGTGTGTTCTCACGATGGAGACCCGTGGCATTGAGCAGCGTGATGCGCTCGGACGGCACGTGTGCCAACGCTTCCAACACGACCGGCAGCACCCGATCATTGGGCATGGCCCGCGTCATATCCGGGAACACGATTACGACGCTATCGTTGGCGCTCACCAGATCCCGCAAAGGAAGTGTCCCGACCGGAGCTGCCAGGGCAGCCGCCAGCGCGCCGCGCTCGTCGGGCAGGCCGGGCACGAACGCCGGTTCGATGACCGTAGTTATCTGGTCGGGCAACTGCACTGTCATCCCAGCTTTATCGTAGGCCAGTGTTATGTGCATGGGACGGCTGTCCTTTCTCTGACGCAGGGCAGAGCGGGAATGCAAGAGCGTCGACCCTCTCAGTAAGGATACCCACGGCGCTGCGCCGGATGCGCCTACCACGGTGCTACCATAGCGCACCAGCGATTGCCCGCCGTCATGGGGATACTCTTGCGTACCAACACTCGTTCGTGGATGAAGCGGACTGTGGACGCTCCGTGGTCAGCGGTGCTCGTCGGCACGGCCTTCTTCGCCCTTTACTACCGCACGCTTGCTCCGGACGTGGTGGGGCATGACGCCGGCGAGTTTCAGTTCGTGCCCTATATTTTCGGTATCCCGCATGCTACGGGCTATCCCTTGCAACTCCTGATCGGCAAAACCTGGAGCATGCTGCCGTTCGGCAGCGTTGCATGGCGCATGAACCTGCTGTCGGCTCTGGCCGGCGGCGTAGCAGCAAGCCTCACCTACCGGCGCGGCGGGAGGGGTCGTGGCGGCGCTGGTGGTCGGGCTGATGCCGCTCGAATGGACATGGTCAACGGTCGCCGGGGTACGCGCGCCAGCTGTGGCCTTTGTGGCCGCGGTGCTCCTTGCGGCGCTGCGTTGGGAGCGTGCCGTCCAGACAGACGCTCCGGCTCAGCCGAGGCGTTTGCTGATCCTGGCGCTGCTGGTTGGGCTGGCACTCGATCATCACCGCACCATTGCCCTCATGCTGCCATTTCTGGCGGCCTTCGTTCTACTCGTTCGCTGGCGGACATTGCTGGATTTGCCGCTGCTGGCGAAGGCGCTGGCACTGGCCGTGTTGCCGCTCGCGCTCTACCTCATCTTGCCGTTACGCGCGCGGTTCGGGGTGACCTGGGATCAGTACAACACCGGCACGTGGCACGGATTCTGGAATCTCGTGCTCGGCAGCCCCGACACGTCGGCGCACCTTGACCTGTCACCGCCGGCTGCCCTGGCGCGGCTGCCCTTGCTCCTCCAGGCACTGCCGAGCGCTGTACCTGCGCCTGCTCTGGCCCTGGCCTTCATCGGGTCATTGTGGCTCGTTGCACGCCGCCCCGCGCTGACGCTGCTCTTACTGGGTTACACGGCAGTTTTGGGATTGTTAGCGCTTGAGTGGGACATCGGCTCGACGTTGAATCTGGTGTATTTCCTGCCGGCTGCGGTGCCGCTGGCGGTGTTGACAGGGGCCGGCCTGGGCGCCATCGACGCAGCCATGCGCAAGGTTCCACTTGGTAGCAGCCTTCCCTGGGCGCTGGCACTGCTCGTTGCCGCGCTCGGCTTGACTGCTGGAAGAAGCCACTTTCAGGCCCCCAGCGAGGTGCTCGGCGACTTTCGCCTGAACCTCTTCCAGGGCCATCAGGGCAGGCGGCTGGCCGACGCTTTCGCGGCACTGCCGGCGGACTCGACGGTTGTGGCCGACTGGGACCAGGCAACAGTGCTCTGGTATGCCCAGTATGTGGACGGCACGAACCGCTCCGTCCGCATCTCCTTTCCGACAAGCACGTTGCCGACCGTGCTGCAACGCAGCGAAGGTCCAGTGTATCTGGCGACGGCGGCGGCTCGGCCGGCGACGAGCAACCTGAGTATGCTCGGCCCGTTTGTCCAGGTGCGGTCGCGGACGAACACGGTGCTGCCAGCGGGCCTGGTCACCGTACGCTGCGCCTATGACGGGCAGATCGAGCTCGCCGGCATTGCACCACTGCGCCAGCCGCAGTACGGCGTTCTGCCCGTGACCCTATACTGGCGGGCCCTGCGACCACCGGCGGCAGACTATGCAGTTTCCGTGCGGCTCATGCCGACTCCGAACCGCGTTGCTGTCCAGCGGGATGAAGCGTCGCCGGTGTTGGGTCTCTCACCGACGTCCCATTGGGTTGCCGGTCAAATCACGGCCGACTACTACGAACTTGATCTCAGTCACCTGGCAAACGGCGTCTATGACCTTGTTGTGGTGGTATACCAGCCTCTTCCCCATGGATACCGAAATCTGCCTTGCGGCGGCACCGACCGACCGGTCATCGGCCACGTCGTCTTGGCGCGCGGGACGATCTCATTCTCGAGTGTAGCCGCGCCGACCCAGCCGTAGCAGACGGACGGTAGCGCCCTGTCGTTTCCACGTGGGTCGCGTGCTACAATTCCGCCCGAATCGGGTTGCCGGAGACTGTCCTGCCGGTCGCCGCCGAATCACTTGCTCACGAGGATGACTGGAGATCGCTCAGACCGTTCTGCCCACGCCTGGGCGTGAGGCGCTACCGGCATGCCACCGCCGCGCACTGCTGTCCTCGGCGCTCGGGACCAGTCTGACGCTCGTCCTTATCCTGACTGTTGCTGCCGGCTTACGGCTCTGGCATCTGAGTACGCTCCCGCCTGGGTTGAACCACGACGAAGGCGTCAATGCGCTGGATGTGCAGCACATTATCGCTGGCTGGCGTCCGATCTTTTTACCCGCCAATAACGGACGCGAGGCGTTGTTCATGTACACGCAAGCGCTCGTCGGGGTATTGCTGGGCGTGACGCCGATGACGCTGCGCCTCACGGCGGCACTCTGGGGAGTTCTGACGGTCGGTCTCACGTTTGGCCTGGCTCGGCGGTGGTACGGCAACTGCATCGGCCTGGTCAGTGCGGGACTGCTGGCGGTGGCGTTCTGGCACGTTGTTCTCAGCAGGGTCGGCCTCCGTGCCATAGCCGCGCCCGCCTTTTACGTTGGCGTCATGTGGGCGTTGGGTGCGGCACTGCAGCGTCGAGGAACGCTGCGCTTTGCCTTCGCCGGCGTGCTCCTGGGGCTGTCCGAGTATACATATATCTCCGCGCGCATCCTCCCGGTGGTGCTCCTGCTGATCTGTGCCGTGATACTCGTCCGAGAAGGGCGGCAGCGTCGCCCGATGGCGCCGCTGTTCCAGCAACTCTGTGTTGCAGCCGCGGCGTCAATCGTGACCGTGCTCCCGGAGGCCTACTACTTCTACCGCCACCCCGATATGCTCATTGGCCGGACGGATCAGGTGCTGGTCTTCAGCAGCCATCCGGCCATTATCGGTACGCCGATCACGTTTCAACAGAGCATCGCGCGAACCTTTGGCATGTTCTGGGTGGCGGGCGATACAAACTGGCTTCATAACATCGCCGGGCTGCCGGTCCTGGATCCGGTGCTGACGATCCTCTTCCTCGTCGGCGTGGGTGCAACGCTCTGGGAGCTCCGGCGCGGTGTACCGGCGTCCCAACCGCTGACGATGGCGCCGACCGCCGAGATGTCCGACGGCCGCCGCCGACCGATCCCCCTGGTACCAGCCCTCTGGTTGTTCATCTGGACGTGTACCTTGCTGGCCGGCAGTTCGGTCACGCAGGAGAGTCCCAACTACCTGCGACTAACTGCGCTGATGCCGGCAGTCGCCATCGTCTGCTCGCTTGGAGTCTCAAAGGTTGGCGACTTTCTCTCCCGGCTTGTGCTGCGCCAACGACTGCACGCTGCCGGTCGTGTACCGGCCCTATTGATCGTGGCGCTGATCCTTGGGGAAGGAGTGCGCACGGCAAGCCTCTACTTCGCCGATTGGGCTCGGCAGGGCGGCGTCTACACCGCGTTCGATACTGACATCCGCGACGCCGCTGCGGCTTCCCTGCGCCAGAGCGATGTGCCTGTAAGAGATACCTTCATCCAGCTTGATGCTTCCGCGCCTTTCTTGTTCTTCCGTCCGCAGACGACCGATGCACGCTGGTTGCGTGAGTACTCGTCAGTGGTCGCCTTGCCGCCCGCCGGCCAGCCGGCGCTGTGGATTTACTCGCACTTTCAGGCCACACCGCCGCTGCCGGCGTACCTGCCACAGGCAACACTTGTGGCCCATGGCGACGCATACCCCGGTCACCCTGGCTACTTCCTCTACCGCATGGCGCCGCAGGCGCTGGCGACTTTCCGCAACGCATTTACACCACCGCCCCAGCCCACCTCCTTTGGCGGCAGTCTGCGACTGGTGGGTACGCAGTTGCAAACTCCAACGTCGGTTGACCCTGGCGGCACTGTGACCGTGCTGTTGCTCTGGCAGGTCCTGCAACCAGCCACCGTGAACTTCGGGTTGTCCGTCCATCTGAACGACGACCATGGCCTGACCTGGGCCCAATCCGACCGCCAGGGAATGATGTATAACGGTTGGCAAAGCGGCGACCTCTTCGTCTCACGCCACGAGATCACGGTTCCGGCTGATACGCCGCCGATACCGCTGCACATCGTCGCCAGCGCTTCCATTCTGGATGCGCTGCACCAGCCGGCCGCCGTGTTGCAGACGCTCGGCGCACCAGCGCCGCTGACAACCATTCAGATACTCCGTGGCGGAGCCGGAACCGCCTTGCCGTCCTCCGGCATGGCCGCTGTCGTTCCGGGTCTCTCCGTTGTTGCGGAGCCGCTCAATGGCGGCCCAGTCCGACCGGGCGACACGTTCACCGTCACGCTACATTGGCTGCGCACGGCGAGCCTACCGTCGCTCAAGGTTGTGGCGGCTCTCGTTGACGCGGCAGGTGAACCCGTCGCGACCAGCGCCGGCGACCCGGGCTACGGCGCCCTGCCGGTGAACGCCTTGCCCACCGGTCGCGTGGTGGCCGATCCCCGCACCTTTCAGCTACCAGCAGTCCTCCAGACCGGGCCGCTGCGAGTCGTCGTAAGCGTGACGCCGGAACGGACGACGGCTGGTACGGCAACGATCTCCCTCGGGATGGTACAGGCCCAGGATCGCCAGCACACCTTTTCGGTACCCGTCTCACAGTTTCCGCTGTCTGCCACCTTCGGCAGTCAGATTGCTCTTCGCGGCTATGACTTGCCGGCGACCGTCGTCAAAGCCGGCCAGCAACTGACCATGACGCTCAACTGGCAGGCTCTGAAGACGCCAGGCCAGGACTACACGGTGTTTATCCACCTGCTCGATGCAAAAGGCCAGATTGCCGCCCAGGGCGACAGCCAACCTGGCGGCGGCACACTGCCGACGCGCGGCTGGTTGCCCAACGAAGTCGTCTCGGATCGGCACGTTGTCAGCCTGCCGTCATTACTTCCAGCCGGGACCTACCATATCGAACTCGGTTGGTACGATGCCGCCAGCGGCCAGCGCTTAATCCTGGCTGCGCCTCCAGGAGCCGATCATCTCCTCCTGAGCCAGGATATCGAGGTTCGTTGATCGCAAATAGCGCGCCCGCGTCGATTCAGGGCAGGTCTGCCGGGTCACTCGACGATGAATGACTTTGTTGGCGAACCCCCTGCCCCTACGCATCCGCCACCGATCCATCGGCGAACGTGTGTTGTGAACGGGAGTCGGCCTCGTATGGATGCCTGGCTGCTTCCGCCTCATCAAGTTCCACGCCGAGACCGGGCGCCTGGGGCAGCGCCGCGTAACCACGCTCCACGCTGCATCTGGTGCGGATCACGTCGTAGCGCCAGGGGCAGCCGAGCGGGTGCTCCTGGATCGTGCAGTTGGGCGTGCCCGCGTCGACATGGAAGTTCGCGGCGGTCAGTACCTCGGAGCTGGCGCCGTGCAAGGCGACTTCGATGAACTTGACCTCCGCCATTGCGGCGATCTTCTTGGTCTCCAGGATGCCGCCATCGTGGCTGACGTCCGGCTGGATATAGGCGACGGCGCGCTGCTGGAGCAGGTCGTTGAAGCCCCACTTGGTGAAGAGACGCTCGCCGGTGGCGAGCGGCACAGGGCTGCGCTCGGCCACCCAGGCCAGGGTGGCCAGGTCTTCCGGTTGCGTCGCCTCTTCGATCCACAGGGGCCGCGCCGGCGCAACCTGGCGAGCGAAGTCGACGGCCATGGTCGGCGTGAACAGCCCGTGCGCATCGATCAGGATGTCAATGTCGTCGCCGACCTCTTCGCGCATGCGCCGGATCGCCGCGGCACCCTCTCGCACGTCGCGCGCCGCTTGAACGATGCCGTCGCGCACCGCGAATGGACCGGTCTTGATGGCGGTGTAGCCCAGACCGACGAGCTCGTGGACGCGACGCATGCCGCTGTCGCTATGGGGCGCTGCGTGCGCGTAGAGGCGAATGCGCTCCCGCGCCGCGCCACCGAGCAACTGCCAGATCGGCACGCCCAGCGCTTTGCCTTTGATATCCCAAAGGGCCATCTCGATGGCGGAGATCGCCGAGTTGAGCGCTGGTCCGCCGCGCCAGCGCGGATAGCGATACATGGCCTGCCAGAGCCACTCAATGTTCGCCGGGTCGCGCCCGACCAGAAAGCGTTCGTGCTCTTCGATAGCGGCCACTATCGTCTGCGCTTTGCTGGTGACGGTGCCCTCGCCCAGACCCGTCAGGCCGTCCTGGTCGGTATGCACTTTGACGAAGACCCAGTTGCCGCTCCCGGCGCTGACGACAAAGGTCTGTAGGCCAGTGATTTTCACGCGTTGACTGCTCCTGCCTGCTCCTGACGTAGCATGATGTAGCCGGCGCCCACCGTGCCGGGGCCGGCGTGCGCGCCGATGACCGGACCGACTTCGCAGAGAAGTACCTCCTGCTCCGGGAAGCTGGCCTGCAAGGCCGCGACCAGCGCCTCACCGGCAGCAAGGTCGTGAATGTGGCCGACCAGCACCGGGCCATAGAAGGGCGCATCGGCCTCGATAAGTTGTTGTACGCGTTGCAGCGAGCGTGCGCGCGTGCGCACTTTGTCTAACGGCACGACGATGCCGTCCGAAACAGTAATCAGCACTTTCACTGCCATTAGGCTACCCAGGAGGGCCGATACGCGCCCGATGCGGCCATTGCGACGCAGATACTCCAGCGTTTCCACGGTGGCGACGATGCGGACGTAGGGCTTCAGTTCCTCCATTCGGGCCACGATCTGTGCCAACGACTGGCCTTCGCCGGCGAGCCGCACGGCTTCCCGAACGAGCGTCTGCGCGCCGAACGATGCCTGCCGGGTGTCGACCGTCGCGATGTGCGCCGGATCAAGTTGGTGGCGAGCAATGTTGGCCGAGTTGAACGTTCCGCTCAATGCCGAGGAGATGTGCAGAGAAACAATGTCCGAGCCCTCATCGAGTAGCGGTCGATAAGCCGCCAGGAAGGCGGCGGGAGCCGGCTGGGAGGTGCTTGGCACGACTGTCGTGCGCAACAGCCGGTCGTAGAACTCCGCAGGGGGCAGCGTCACACGATCTTCGAACGTCTCCTCACCGAACCGCACAAGGAGGGGCACGACACTTACCCCCAGCCGCCGAGCCTCCTCCACGCTGAAGTCAGTCGTGGAGTCTGTGACCACGCGTACCGTTCGCATCGTGATGTCCTTACTCCAGGGCCAGGATGAACGGATAATGGGGCTGGCGACCGGTGACCACTTCCAGTTGCACCGCAGGCAATTGCGTGCGGAACTGCTGCTCTAGCCAGTCGACCTGCTGGGGCGCAATGCCGACCCCAACGTAGATCGTGAGCAGCGTATGCTGGGGGCAGAACGCCAGGACAGCGGCAGCCAGCGCTGCGGCTTCAACAGTACTCGCAGTCGTCGTGATGACGTCGTCAACCACAGCGATCGGCTGGCCCGCCGTTACGGCGCACCCATGCGCAGTGGTATCGCGTGCCGCCAACGTCACTTCGACGGTCGTCACCGTACTCGCGGCAGTCGCCATCGCCTGCGCGTTCTCAGCGTCGGTCCGGTCGGTCAGGAAAGCGATTGCCGCCGCCACGCCCTGGGGCACGCTGGTGCTGGGAATGACGCTAACCGGACGTTCGCTCAAGCGAGCGGCCTCCTGAGCAGTGAGGAGGATGTTGGCGTTGTTGGGTAGGACGAACACGTGGCGGGCGCCGGTCGCCTCGATCGCCGCGCGAAGTTCACCGACGCTGGGGTTCATCGTCTGTCCGCCCAGCACGGCGCCAGCCCCGAAGCCCGCGAAGACGGCAGCAAGTTCCGGTGTGGCGACTACCGAGATAACCGCCGCCAGGTCCGGCGCTCCCGGCCTCTCGCCGACTTCGGTCGCACTCAGCGCCTGAACTGCCGCGACCTGATCGCGCATGTTGGTTATCTCGATCGCCGTCAGCTCGCCCAGGCGCGCGCCGACTTCTAACGCCAGGCCGGGGTGCTCGGTATGGACGTGGACTTTGAGAAGGTCACCGGCAACGGCCACGACTACCGAGCTGCCGAGCGCGAGAATCGCCGCACGCGCGCTTTCGGTGTCTCCGCTCACCCCGCGCACAAGAAAGTTGGTGCAATAGCCGTTGGCATCGAGGGTATGAGCACTCTCGGTCAGGGCCGCGGCGTTGGGACGCACTATGGCGGGCGACACGGTGACCTCCAGAGACTCACCACGTACGAAGCGGAGCACGCCGTCAAGAATCACGGCAAGGCCCTCCGCGCCGGCATCCACCACGCCCGCCTGCCGTAGCCTGGGCAACATGTCAGGCGTACGAGCAACGACGCGGTGCGCGGACTGCACCGCCGCCTCCAGCGTTGCGCCCGCAGCGGCATTTCGTTGCACCGCTTCCTCGATGGCCGCAGCAACCTCCTTCGTCACCGTAAGCATCGTGCCTTCCACGGGCGCCGTGACGGCCTTGTAGGCAAACCGTGCTGCTTCTCGCGCCGCGACGGCAACGACGGCTGCGTCAATCGTCGTCCTGTTGTGCAAGGCAGCCGCCACGCCGGCCAGGATTTGCGACAGGATGACGCCGGAGTTGCCGCGAGCGCCGAGCAGGGCGGCCTGGGCAGCGATGCCCGCCGCCTCACCAGCGTTACTGCGCGGTTGTCGTTCCAGCGCCATAACCGCCGCGTCCATTGTCAGGCGCATATTGGTGCCGGTGTCCCCATCCGGCACGGGGAAGACATTAAGCGCATCGACACGGGCAGCGTGCCGAGCTAGCCAGTGAGCGCCGGCCCGGTAAGCCGCTGCCAGTTGCCGGCCATCGTACTGCCAGCCTACGCCTGAGGAAGTGCTCGTCAACTGCGCCACGGGTAAACGGCCTCTGCCGACGCTGGCATGCGTTGCTCCCCTTCGGATCGCCATGGTACGCTCACTGCCCGCGCATTGTAAGCCGCGCACGGCAATCGGGTCAAAGGAGAGTCAAGATGCCCAGCACCTGCGAAGTGTGCGGCAAGTCTGTCGTCATGGGGCGAACCATCCGCTTCCAGAACACCGGTAAGTGGTTTCGGCGCGCGACCAAGAAGGCCCGCGCCTTCGTGCCGAACATTCAGCGGGCGACGCTGGTCATGAACGGCGTGCCGACCAAACTCAATATCTGCACGCGCTGCTTACGCACCGCGCACAAGGTGCGCGAACGGTAGCGCGAAGATGCAGCCCGTAAGGCCGCGTACACGCCGGAAATAGTTGACCGGCACGTTAGCGGCGTGTTAGTATCCATGGCCGGTTTGATGATCGCCCTCGGAGTGCTCCGGGGGCGATTTCTGGCGCGTGAGCGACCGCGAGGCGGGGCACTGGAAGACGAAGGGGATCGGGTTTGCCGACAATCCATCAATTGGTCCGCCAGGGCCGCAAGCGTATTCAAAAGAAGACGAAAGCGCCGGCGCTGACCTACGTGCAAAACTCGTTGTCGGGTCGCACCGAGCGCGTTCAAGGCGCGCCGCAGAAGCGCGGTGTCTGCCTACAGGTACGTACGGCCGCGCCGAAGAAGCCGAACTCCGCCCTGCGGAAGATCGCGCGCGTTCGCCTCACGAATGGCATGGAGGTCACTGCCTACATTCCCGGCGAGGGGCACAATTTACAGGAACACTCGGTTGTACTCTTGCGCGGTGGCCGCGTCAAGGACCTGCCGGGCGTTCGATATCACATCATTCGGGGCGCGCTGGACACGCAGGGCGTCAAAGATCGCAAGCAAGGTCGCTCCAAATACGGGGCGAAACGTGCCAAGGAAGCCACCACCGCTGCAGCCAGCGGTCGCAGCGCGCGCGCCGGCGGGCGGCGCTAAGGCACACTGGTCCTCAGCCACGGTGCTGATGACCACACGCGAACAGGGTCAGATGACTGGACCGTCGCATGGTCCGGCTGGGGCGAGTTGGCGCTCGCTCCGCTGAGGGTAGAGGGGGTTGGCACGATGTCTCGACGCGGAACGATCGTCCACCGGGTGACGCCGCCCGACACGCGCTATGGCAATCGGGTAGTCCAGAAGTTCATCAATAAGCTGATGCTGAACGGCAAGAAGTCCGTTGCCGAGTCGATCCTCTACGGTTCGCTGGACCGCATTGAGGAGCAGACCAAACGGCATCCGATGGAGTCATTTGAGACGGCGCTTCGCAATGTCACGCCGATCCTGGAAGTCAAGCCGAAGCGGGTGGGCGGCGCAACCTATCAGGTACCCGTGGAAATACGCGGCGATCGCCGGCAGGCCCTCGCCATTCGCTGGCTCATTGGCGCGGCGCGCAAGCGCGCCGGCAAGAGTATGGAAGAAAAACTGGCAGCCGAGATCCTTGACGCTTCCCACGGTCTCGGGGCCACCATTAAACGCAAGGAAGATATGCATAAGATGGCGGAAAGTAACCGAGCTTTCAGCCACTACAGGCTGTAACCCACCAGAAGCGGACGGTCTAAACGCACCGTCCGAAACGGCAGGTTACGGCTCCCGGCCGGGCCCCCCCCCCCCCCGCCCCGCCCCCCCCCCC
>DHIZ01000075.1 GCA_002404055.1 Chloroflexi bacterium UBA4733 | reverse complement strand
CGCGAAAACTTGTGGCGCACTTCACCGCGGCCTGCTGACGATGGGACTGACCGCATTCTGCTATAATTTTGGCTTCTTTACGCTCCTGGCCTACGCGCCATTCCCGATGCGGCTTGATGCGCACGGCCTCGGCTTCGTCTATTTCGGCTGGGGCTTACTGCTGGCGATCGCCTCGGTGTTTCTGGCGCCGCGCCTCTCCGCGCGCTTCGGGACACTCCGCACGATGTATACGGTGCTCAGCTTGATCGCCCTGGACCTCTTGGTGATGGGGATCGACGCCGGCTCACAGGCAACGCTGATCGTGGCAGTGATCGTTTCGGGCGCTTTCCTGGGCGTGAATAACACCCTGGTGACCACCACCGTGATGGAAGTCTCGCCCGTGGCGCGCCCGGTCGCCTCGGCGGCCTACAGCTTTGTGCGCTTCATGGGCGGCGCTATCGCACCCTAGCTGGCGGGGAAGCTGGCTGAGTGGTACGCGCGTCAGGTTCCCTTCTACGTCGGGGCCGGCGCCGTTGTCGTCGCCATCCTCGTCCTTGTCTCGGGCCGCTCCGTCCTGCGGGGCATTGACGCTGTCACGGTACACGCGGCACCCACTGCCCAGGGAGACCTGGAACTCGCCATTGTCGGCGCGATGGACGAACCGTGAGCCGGCGCCGAAGCAGCGGGTGCCGCGCCGTTCTCGCTCGTCCAGAACATGCCGGTACCCCCAGGTATGGCGGCAGAGCTGGCCGACTGTCAGGCTGGACGTGAAGCAGCATCCGCTTTGCACTACGCGCTTCTGGCCAGTGCGTCCCCGTCAGCCTTTGCCTCAAGGCCCGATGTTGGTGACCAGGGCTGGATTGCCCAAAGTCGAAAGGCCACGGTACTGTCTCACTGCGCTCCACCTATTCCAGTGGCGGAGCCCCCGCCGCGGCCCGTCTGGTGGCCTTGTGGAATGCGAGGCCGCCGCCTGAGATGGGCAAATGAGCACCGGGCCGCCGGCGTCGTGGAGCACCTGTGCGACGGTCCACAGCGACGTTTCACCCAACACGAGGAGCGTTGGCAGGTCACTGGCAGCGGCCAGAATCATCTGGGCTACCGTTGTCGTCGATCCAGCGTCACCGCTCGGGTTGCCACCAGTGCCGACCAGACCACGATCGCTGTCGAGGCGCAGGCGGTGAACGCGTACGTCTGCCAGCTCTGCCAGGCCCACGGCCAGCCGCGCCGCTGCGGCCGCTGAGGAGGAGGCGGTGTCCACGATGACGATGCGGGTCGGCGGATTCGACGAAGCACTGCCGAACAGCAGGAGAGGGCAGGGCGCCTCACGCAGGAGCGCACCGGCAACACCAAGCGCCACGTAGCGCCGGAACCGCCCGTGACGATGTTGACCGAGCAGCAGGAGGTCCGCCTGGAGCTGGACCGCCAACGCCGCAATTTCCGTGGCGGGTCGGCCGGGCAGGAGATGGGTGGCCGCGACGGTACCACCGAACTCCGCAATCATCCGGGTGCCGATCGTCAAGAGGAAGCGGCCAGCGCCGGCCATGGCGTCGAAGTAGGCCTGCGGAACGGGCATCATGGACACGGGCCAGGAAGGATACGGCCAGACATGCACGAGGTGAACAGCAGCGCCGGCTTCGCGGGCGAGAAAGGCGGCAGCACGGAACGCGCCCGCCATCTCCGGCGAGCCGTCAGTGGCCAGTAACACCGTCCGGGGGACCTTACCCATGACGCCGCTCCTTCCGTGCCGGCTCGACTGGTGTACGGTGGGAAGGAGCAGCACCGCCACATCCACCGCAACCGGTCGCCCGTTAGGCGGCTGCCCTCCGCAGGCACGCCGCCCGCACGGCTTCGCGGAGGGCGAGCGTCACGTAGCCAACGAGCCCCGCGACCGAGAGGCCGATCACGAGGATTGCCACAACCAGGTCGTTGCGGGTAGCGAGTGCCCATGGTTGCCCCGCCGGCTGGTAGCCCACGACAAAGGGGGCGTAGGTTAGCCAGAGACCGCAGAGCAAGGTGAGGATGAGGGCGTAGACGCCCAGAGATATGCGCTTCATCGTCCTTCTCCTTCCGGTCGGCGATAGGCGGCGGCGGTGGCCGTGCTATTCGATGGCGGAGTGATCCCTCGCCGCTCCGCCATATCGGCCAGCAAGGCCGTCGCCATTGGCAAAAGGACCCGTTCGAAGTCAGTCTGTGACGTTGGCGCCGGTGTCGGCGGCGCGGCCGGCGCAGTCGCCTGGGGGACAACTCGGCGTTCAATGACGCCAAGCCGGCGCAATTCCGCCAGCAGCGACATGGCGAAGAGGAGGACGCCGACCAGCGCCACCACGGCGATGACCAGCCCCACCCAGAAGTCGTTCTTGGTGGCGCCGAGCCAGCCGGCCCCGCCCGGCTGGTAGCCAAAGGCGAAGGGCGCCTGCATCAACCACAATCCCGCCACCATGACGCCGAAACTCGCGACAGCTCCCAAGATGTGCTTGCCCATTGCAATGTCCTTTCATATCGTGTCCTTCCGTTGTCCGGGAGCGTCGTCCCGTCCCATGCTCTAGCGCCTTGCCACCTCCGTTCCTGTGGCGTTGGGAAGCGCCATGGGCAATGGCGCCGGCGCCGTCAGGCCACCCAGGTAGAGTTGCGCCAGGGTGTCGAGGAGGCGCTCTTCGGTCACGGCCCCATTCCCGAGGATCGTGCGATAGGCGTGCGACGTCACCAGGGCATAGAGCGCGCGCACGGCAATGGCGGTGTCGATGCCGTGCGCGAAGATGCCCTGCGTTTTGCCCGCGTCGATGATCGTGCTCAGGACGCCACTAATCTCCGTCATCAAGGCGCGGATCGTGGGTTGCTCCCGCACGGCGAGGACCGGCGGCCCCGCCATGTCGCCGGCCACCCGCAGCGCCTCCCCATGGGAACGGAGCAGCACCCGCAGCGCCGCCGCCAGCGCCGCCGAAGGACTGGTCGCCTCGGATTGAATCTGACGCAACGTTTCCAGCAGGCTGCTCAGTCGCCCTTCGAAGAGCGCGAGCATCAGGACATCCTTGCTCGGGAAGTGGTGGTACAGGGTGCCTTTCGACAGACCCATCTGGCCGGCGATGTCGTCCATCGAGGTATCCCGGTAGCCACGTTCCATTAACACGTCCGTCGCCACACGGAGGATCTCCTGCTCGCGCTCCCGCCACTGTCGCACGCGGTAGGGCTCTGCCGCCACCATCTGCCTCTCCCCTTTGCTCGCGCTTGCTTTTCCGCCCTTGTACGGTAGTATCTACGGATTATACCGGATCAGTCATTCCTTGAGCAAGACGGTCGGGTCCGGTTCACAGTGGCGCGGATTGCCGCCTTTCCGTAGTATCGTCTACCAATCAAAGGAGAAAGGGAGCCGACAATGGTGGTAAAACAGGCGACGGTAACAGATCGGGCAGCCGAGACGAGCCTGCAATTTCTGAACGTGCTCTTCGGTGATCGGCAACGTCGCGCCTTTGCCGTCCAGTTATGGGACGGCAGTCGTTGGGAACCATCGGCGGGAGAGCCGGCGCGTTTCACCATTCACTTGCGCCACCCGGGGGCGCTCCGGGCCATGTTCTGGCCACCAGACGATCTGGCCATGGGCGAGGCCTACATCTTCGATGACTTCGACATTGAGGGCAATATCGAGGCGGTGTTTCCTCTCGTTGACGATCTTTTCGCCGATCAGCAGCTTGGTCTCGCCGGCAAACTGCGGCAGGCCAAACGCCTGTTCACGCTGCCGTCCGCACGCAAGCAGCGCGGCGCTGACCACGGCGTACGCCTGCAAGGCGGTACGCACTCGCTGGAACGGGATCGTCAGGCGGTGAGTTACCACTATGACCAATCCAACGAGTTCTTCGCCCAGTTTCTCGACAGCCGGATGGTGTACTCCTGCGCCTACTTTGCCACTCCAGAGGAGAGCATCGAGGAGGCGCAGGCCCGGAAGCTGGACTACCTCTGCCGGAAGCTGCGCCTGCAACCGGGCGAGTCGCTGTTGGATATCGGCTGCGGCTGGGGCGGCCTGGTCCTTCACGCGGCGAAGCACTATGGCGTCTATGTCACGGGAATTACTCTGAGTGCCCGTCAAGCGGAGCTTGCCAACGCCCGTATCAACGAGGCAGGGCTGGCCGGCCGTTGCCGCGTCGAGCTGCGCGATTACCGGGAGGTGGCGGCGCCGGACGGGTACGACAAGCTGGTCAGCGTCGGCATGTTCGAGCACGTGGGCGAGGCGCAGTTACCAACCTACTTCCGGCGAGCATGGAGTGTCATTTTACGCCCGATACTGC
>DHIZ01000344.1:5537-15176 GCA_002404055.1 Chloroflexi bacterium UBA4733 | reverse complement strand
TTTTAGGATAGGCTCTTAGGCCTGCGCGGCACACTTGACTGACATGCCTAACCGCTCAGCGAATTTGACGGGTACCGCATTTCCTATCTGTGCAGCAATATGAAAGAAGCTCCCGAAGAACTGATAGTCGTCTTGGAAGGTCTGTAATGCAGCAGCCTCACGCAAGGAGATTCCACGGTCCTGAACAGGATGGGTAAACCGTCCGCAATAGACGTCCGTACAACGACAGGTCAGCGTCGGTGCAGGCTTATTCCACGCCATGCGGCCGAAAACATCCTTATGCACGGTCGGATTATCTCGGTGGCACTTCAAGAGGATGGAGGTGTCTTGAATATCTTGTCTGCTCCCCCCGTTCTTGGGTACCGCACCCACGATGACTTTGTGATGGGGTGGAAGCTTGCGCGCTTCGTGGTTGTGATATTCGGAGGAGCTCTCCCCGTCATTGAGCGAGGGATAGTTCTTCAGGTAATGCTCGACCGTCGCCGGTTCTTCGTTGCTTCGCTCCGGCAGCTTGACTGGTCCGTGCCGTGACGCCAGGAGGATGAACCGCTTGCGCACTTGCGGTACGCCGTAGTCGGCGGCGTCGAGGAAGCCTGCGGCCGGATCGACAAAGCCACACTGCGCAAGAGTCTGGGCGAACTGGTCGTAAATCTCGCGTCCGAACGCAGTGTTCAGACCAGGCACATTCTCAACGAGGATGAAGTCAGGAGGACGCTTGCTGACCAGGGCGGCGAACGTGAGCAGCAACTCCTTGCGTTCGTCCTGGCCTTTCATCTGGTTCAGCGTTGAGAACGGCTGGCAGGGCGTGCAGGCGGCGTATAGCACCGTATCACCCGGCACAATACCCAGTTCAGTTCGCAGGTCATCGATATCAACCGTCTTGATATCCTGGCAGACAAACTTGCTCGGCTTATTGTTATACTCGTAGGTCTTCTGCAGTCGCTGGTCAGCGTCAACCCCTGCCAGCACTTTGATATCGGCATCAAGCAACCCGCGCGTCAGCCCCCCAGCCCCGCAAAAAAAGTCGATAGCCTTAATCACGCCGACTCCATAGCGTTCTCTTCGTGGCCAGGATACCCCGAGGGCAGCGAATCCTTCCCCTCACTAGACAAGTGATTGATCATGGCCTTGAGCGGTCACTTGCCGCCGCAGCGGGCCAATCTATCTCACCCGGTTCCACCCCAAGCGCCTCCGCTATCGCTCGCATTGTATGGGTATAGGGCCGCACCTCGCCCGCCTCAATCCGAATTATCGTGTAACGCGAGATGCCAGCTTTCTCAGCAAGCTCTCGCTGATTAAGGAACCGAACGTTCCGAATGTCCGCCAGCTTCGGCATCCAAACCACCTACCTGCACTGTACCTGCCACTTACTATTGACAGTATACATCCCTTCTTTGTAGCGCCGCCGCGGGCCATAGGCCCACGTGAGACCTACCACTTCTTGATCGCCTCCCGCACCCCTAGCAACCCAGCCTCCTGAAAAGGCCGGATGTTCACCTTCACGCCATCGTCAATATCCGGATTGTACGGTCCCGGCCGCCCGCTCTCCTCCTCGCCCTTCCAGCGGCAGCGGATGCGGTACTTCAACTCGTCGCCGCGCTCGATCTGCTGCAGCCGCTCCCGAAACTCCTCCACATCCTCGATCTGCGCCTGCAACCGGCTGACCTCGACAGTCGCCCGGCGTTCGCGGGCACGCTCCAGATCCGCCCGCAGCACACCGATCAGCGCGCCGGCGTAGTCCACACGCAACCGCTCCAGCGTGCCGCCTCCGTTTAGCCTTGGACCGGCCGAGGCGCCTGGCTGGCCCCAAGGCTTGTAGTAGAAGCGCCGGAGTGGTCAGTGCCGGGCGGGGCGAGGAAACGGAAGACACGTCGCCGTTTATGTACAGGCCCCAGTTGTGCTCAAAGCGTCCGCCTGGCATACGTCTTCAGCTACTCAATCAGACCGTGGTCCTCGTTTGCTCGGCCCCGTTCGCTTTGCAGTTCCGGCAGTTCTTCTTCGCGACGGAGTTCTGCGACTCACCGTTGTCGCACGATCTCGCCCCCGCGCCGCTGCCGACAGGAACGCTTGTAGATCCGCAGGTTCGATGCGCCAAAGACGCCCCAATTTCAAGCCGCGCAGCTGGCCAGAGCGGAGCCAATCCAGGATAGTCCGTTCCTGCACCTGAAGTCGCTTCGCCACTTGCTCAGGCGTGAGCATTACTGGGTCAGTCACGCAGCTACTCCTCTCGCAATAGTTTGGTATGTAAATCTACATTTAAAACATGATTATACAGGCTTTCACTGCTGTAAACATACTCTCGCGCATGGTATGGTAGTATCATTGGTCGGTTTAGTAAGGAGTCAGTGATGGCAGATCGTCGAGCGGGCAGGCATCAGGGACCATACGTCCCTAGCGAAAGGGGCGGTGGTCTTCAGCCACGAGCGCGAAATCAGGATGGTTCGTGGCGCAGAAAGCGAAGTGACGCGGGCAAGGCGCGTCGCCCAAGGAAGTCTCCTCTTGCGAAGCCGTTGGCCCACTTCGCGTAGCTCTGCCAGCCGGTTCTATTGGGCGCGTAGTCGATCGCACGCTCCGTTACCACAGAACTTGGGTAGAAGGCTGCACGTAGGCGTGTGTCAAGCGCGCGTGTTCGTTTGGCGCCTGCCCGCTCCAGGCTAGAACACCGGCCCACTAATCATGCCGCCCGCTCGTCGTCGGTCGGTTGGGACTGACGGATCACAACGTGGAGGTTATGCACTGCGGCCGTGCGGCGCAGATCGAAGAGGTTCTTGCGCAGGCCGACGTAGCGAGCATCGCGTCCTTGTCGGTGGCCGATGTGAGCAAGGCTGTGCTCGATGACGACGCGCTCGCGCAGCTTGGCGTTGCAGGTGAGGCTCGCGTGCTGGAGGCACTCGTGGCCACGCGCAGCACGTCCACATACAGGTCGATGCGGTCGAGCAGCGGACCGGAGAGGCGGGCCTGATCGCGGCCGATCATCGGCGGCGTGCAGGTACGTTCGAACGCCGGATCTCCAGCGAAGCCGCACGGGCAGGGGTTCATCGCACCCACCACGCAGGATGCCGGACAGACAACGCGCCAGCAATATCCTGCCGGTGCCGGGCGGCCCCGTCATAATCACGTTATACAAGCAACAGCCCACTGAGGCACGCCACAGTACTCGGCATTGCGAACTCCCGATGGGTTGCCTGGCCAGGTTCTTCGCAAGAGATCAGCCTAAGAGGCTGGTATCCGAATAAGCAAGCCCCATAAAGTCGTTCTCTGTTCCCTTGTTAATATTCCTGGGAAGTACTCTTGGTCGGCATCCACCTACTGTGACCGACCGCTTGCGTCTCTCATGGCTTATGCTGTCGGTCAAGTGGCTGCGGTCCCTCAGAGAAGGCCCCTGTCCGGAACTGCCGGGCAATGGGGTCGGCGGCGGGCGGTGAAAACCTTAGCTGTTTTCGTCGGAACGGAATTCTGAGCCGACGTGGCTGCCACACAGGCTGCTCGATCCTCTGCAACAGCTTTCTGCACTCTGTGGCGAGCGCCTCAATCTCCGCAGAGACGCCGCGCGGATCGGCTGCGGTGCGAGCAGGCGATGGTCCTGCGATTTGCCCGGCCATCTCGGCGTTGAAGAAGTAGCTAACGTATGCGAACTTCGCACGGTAAAATGCATCCCGAATATCATCGGTGTCTTCCTCCAGCACGATCGCGGCCTCCGACTTGATAGCATCGGCCAGTGATTGATCGAACAGCGTTCGCAGCGCCGGGTCCTGCGTCTTTGGCGTGCCAGATGGTGCTGTCATCATCGCTTGCCGATTACTGATGTCTTGCCAGGTGGCTGCGACACTGAGCATGGCATGGCAAGCGGCACGAACACGCCGACTCTTGGCGTCACGCAGCGTCCGAAGATCGTTCCGGGCGTCGCGGCGGTCTTGCCTGCTCTGGGCCAGAAGGACACCAAGGGTAGATAAGACTGCCGCAACGAATCCAGTCAGTAGCGCCTGTGTGATATTGGGCATGACGCCAGGATAACGCAGCTTGCCTTGGAGTGCTATAAATCCATACCTGGGGTCGGACGCCCAGATTTGCCGCCAGTGCGGCATTGCCGGCCCGCCGTTGCCTCTGGTGGGGCCGGTGCGGGTACCCCCGCATACGCAGCTTCGCGGGCCGCTCGTTCTGCGCCGCACTTCCGCTGCGGAGCGGCGGAGCCTACAATGCCTACTGTCGTTTCCCGACCAACGCCGTACCTCGACTGGAACAGAGGAACCGTGCTGCCGCTTACGGACTTCTTCGTCAGCTACACCGGCGCCGACCGTCAATGGGCGGAGTGGATCGCCTGGCAGATCGAGGCGGCGGGCTACAGCACCATCCTGCAAGCCTGGGACTTCCGGCCGGGCTCCAACTTCGTGCTGGACATGCGGCGCGGCAGCGAGAGCGAGCGCACCATCGCCGTCCTCTCCCCCGCCTACCAGCAGGCGCCGTATGCCCAACTTGAATTGAGCGTCGCCATCGCGAAGGACCCAACCGGGAAGCATGGCGCCCTCCTGCCGGTGCGCGTCGTCGACTTCCAGCCGGAAGCCTTCTTGCTCCCCCACACATACATCGACTTGGTCGGGCTGGACGCCGAGGCGGCGCGGCGTTCGCTGCTGGCGGGAGTGCGGCGGGAGCGGGCCAAGCCCGTGGCCGAGCCCCCCTTCCCTGGCGGGGTGGCTCACCAGGAGCCCCTCTTCCCGGGTGGAGGGACCGACACGCCGACCACTCCCGCCCTCCCGTCAGGTTCCCTTCCCGAGCCGGGTCCCTTGCCGCCGGGCTCCAGTATGCCGCTGGAGCGCAACCGCCTGTTCGTCGGGCGGGAGGGCGATCTGCTGGCGCTGGCGAAGACCCTACTGGTAGGGCAGGCGGCGGCGATCGGCGAGGTGCCGACAGCGGCGGCGAGCGGGCTGGGTGGTTTGGGCAAGAGTCAACTCGCCTGCGAGTTCGCTTACCGCTACGGCCGCCTCTTCGCCGGCGGCGTCTTCTGGCTGGGCTGCAGCGACCCCGCCGCCGTCCCCGCCGAGGTTGCCGCCTTGGGCGGACCGCTGTACCTGGCGCTCGGGACCGATTTCGCCGGCAAGACGGTGGCGGAGCAGGCCGAGCTGGTCCGGCGGGAATGGGAGCGAGCGACGCCGCGCCTGCTGGTGTTCGACAACTGCGAGGACGAGGAGGTGCTGCGCAAGTGGCGACCGCGCTCTGGGGGTTGCCGGGTGCTGGTGACCGCCCATCGCCCGGACTGGGACCCGCTCCTGGGAGTTCAGCCCCTGCACCTGGGCGTGCTCAACCGGCAAGAGAGCGTCGCCCTGCTGCGCAAGCACCGCCCGGACCTACTCGCCGACGACGCCGACCTGGACGCCATCGCCGAAGAACTGGGCGACCTGCCGTTAGCGCTGCACCTGGCGGGCAGCTTCTTGTGGCGCTACCAGCACGGCGTCGCCCCGGCGCGGTACCTCGGGCAGCTACAGCGGCCGGGCCTGCTCGACCATCGCTCGCTCGTCGCTGGGGGCCTCTCGCCGACGGCCCACGTCCAGCACGTCGGCCGCACCTTCGCTCTCAGCTACGAGCGGCTGCTGCCGGAGGACGTGACGGACGCGCTGGCGCTCCGACTCCTGGCCCGCGCCGCCTACTTCGCCGCCGGGGAGCCGATCCCGCGCAAGCTGCTGGCAGCGACACTGGGCGAGGCCGCCGGCGACGACGAGGCGCTCCTCTCGGTGGAGGATGCGCTGCTGCGCCTGGTGGAACTGGGGCTCCTGGAGGAACAAGCGGCGGGGGCGTTGCAACTGCACCGGCTGCTGGCGGCGTTCGTGCGGCAAGTAGCGCCGGATGCTACCGCCCAGGAGGCGGTGGAGCAGGCGCTGCTGGAGGAAGCCGGGCGTCGGAATGCGCAGGGCTACGCCGCACTCCTGCTGCCGTTGCAACGGCACCTGCGCGCCGTGACCGACGCTGCGAGATCGCGGGAGGACAACCGCGCGGCTGCCTTGTGCAGCGTGCTCGGCCATCACCTCTATCTAGGCGCCGACTATGCCGGCGCTTGGCCCTACTACGAGCGCGCCTTGGCGATCCGGGAGACGGTGCTGGGTCCCGCCCATCCAGACACCGCCGCCAGCCTCAATAACCTGGGCTCCCTGCTGCAGGACCAGGGCGACTACACCGGTGCCCGGCCCTACCTGGAGCGCGCGCTGGCGATCCGGGAGAAGGCGCTGGGTCCCGACCACCCCGACACCGCCGCCAGCCTCAATAACCTGGGCTCCCTGCTGTACGCCCAGGGTGACTACACCGGTGCCCGGCCCTACCTGGAGCGCGCGCTGGCGATCCGGGAGAAGGCGCTGGGTCCTGACCATCCCAACACTGCCGCCAGCCTCAACAACCTGGCCACGCTGCTCCAGGCCCAGGGCGACTACACCGGCGCCCGGCCCCGCTACGAGCGCGCGCTGGCGATCCGGGAGAAGGCGCTGGGTCCCGACCATCCAGACACCGCTAGCAGCATCGGCAACCTGGGCTTCCTGCTGCAACTCCAGGGAGACTACGCAGCAGCACGGCCCTACCTGGAGCGCGCCCTGGCGGCCCGACAGAAGCTCGGCGACCGCTACCAGGAGGGAGTTCTTTTCTTCATCCTGGGCAAGATGGCAGCGCAACAGGACCGGCTCGCCGAAGGGGTGCGGTTAGTGGCACTCTGTGTCCTGATCGACCGGAGCATCGATCACCCCGACACTGCCAATGACCAACAGGCGCTTGAGCAGATAATGGCGCCGCTCGGATATACCCAACAGCAAGTGGACGCGCTGCTTGAGGACGTCGGGCACGCATACGCTGCGGACCGCGGCTGGGGACTGCTCACGGCGGCGTTTAGCGACCGCTGAACGGCGCCTCGGACGGCTGCTCACCCGGATTACCCACGCGACTTACTGGTGCATCTACGATCTTCGGTCCACGTAGCCAACGCACGCCTGGCGACTAAAGTCGCGGCTATACCAGGCGAAGTCCGCCTGCGCGGACTCGTTCCCAGCCCGCGAAGGCGGGCTTCGCTCCCAGTAGGCGCGACTTCAGTCGCCGGCCCCTACTCTCGTATGGCCATCACCACTTCTTGATCACCTCCCGCACCCCCAGCAGCCCAGCCTCCTGAAAAGGCCGGATGTTCACCTTCACGCCGTCGTCAATGTCTGGATTGTACGGCCCCGGCCGGCCGGTCTCTTCCTCGCCCTTCCACCGGCAGCGGATACGGTACTTCAACTCGTCGCCGCGTTCGATCTTCTGCAGCCGCTCCCGGAACTCCTCGACATCCTCGATCTGCGCCTGCAACCGGCTGACCTCGACCGCCGCCCGGCGCTCGCGGGCGCGCTCCAGGTCTGCCCGCAGCGTACCAATCAACGCGCCGGCGTAGTCCGTGCGCAGCCGCTCCAGCGTGGCACGGCTGAGCTTGTGATAGAGGACGAACGCCTCGAAGGTGCGCTCCGGCGAGACCAGATGCCAGGCGATAGGCCGCTGCTTGAACTGCTGCACGTGCCGCTTGAAGAAGTCGCGCCGCAGCCAGTCGCCCAGGTCGCGGCCCACCCACTGCCGGAACTCCGTCTCCGACTGCGCAGCGCCTTGCTCGCCAAACTCCGTCTCCAACCGGCGTTGCAGCAGCTGCTCCGCAGTCGGCTGCTCGCCGCAGGCGACGAGCGGGATGATGCCGTCGTCGTCCACCAACTCTGCCGGCAGGAGCGGCCCGTGCTCCTGCTCGTAGGCATCCTGCTCCGGCCAGCGATAGCCAAGCAGGCGCAGTACGCTGACCGAAGCATAATCCTCCAACTGCCGCTTCAGTTCGGGTGGCGAGACCAGCCCTTCCTGCTCCCGCATCTCTTCCAGCAACCGGTAGACGGAGATGGGATGGACGCGCAGCTTCTGGGACAACTCTTCCAGGAAGGTTTCGGTGGGGATCGGCAGGTAGCCGCCGGGCACGATTTCCGCCCCGTCTTCATCCTTCGGCGCCGCCGCCTCCTCCGGCACCTTCGCGCCGGGGCCAGCGCGATAGAGCGCGCGCAGGCGGTCCTTCAGCCGGGCCAGGTCACTTGCAGACGGCGTTTGACGATGCTGTGCCGCAACGTAGTTGTACAGCGCCTCGGGGATTTCGACGTCGGCTGGGGCTTCTGGAAGCACGTCGTATTCGGCGATGAGCGGGTGCCAACCGGCAGGAGTGCCGGTTTCATCCAGAACGGATTGCAGGTCGCCCTCATCTAGTTCATACGCATCGAAGACGAGGCGTTCGTTCAGTCCTTCGAAGGTGTGCAGCGAGGCCACAATCCACTCGTCGCGCGATGCTCCCCAGCCCAGGCTGACCTGTCGTTCGCTTCCGTCATGTGCCTCCCGCCGAGTCTTCGTGAAACATGCGGAATGCGTTGACGGGGTGCGGTCGCTCTCCAGCGTTACGCCCGCAAAACTGCGCTCCGTTGGATCGTGGCTAATCAGACTCTGCTTCAATGCAATGCATGCGCTGGCGACGACTTTCACAGTAGCAGGTACTACCCGGGGAAGCACCAGCCTGCAGAAGTATGCCTCGCTGATTTGCATCTTTGGTAAAATGCTACGGAGTAAGTAGGAGGAGAATCGGCAATTCAGAACCGCAGCCAACTCACTACGACTGCCATCAGCATGGGGGAATACACCCGAAGAGGAATTTACGGCAAAGATACTTCCTCCGTGCAGAAGGCGAACACCGACTGATCCTTGGGCGAGACCCGTGTAGGTAAGGCCGGGGAGAAAATATCGACTCTCAGCTCTAACGGCCGATCCCGCGTAAGTCCTGATCGCAGCCCCGCGCTCACTCCAGTCTACTGACCAGTGGCGCAGCCCGTCCCACTTCATGTAACCGCCCCCCTTTTCGTAGGGAACCCATCTGTCCAAACCGCTGCATTCCCAATAGCCGCGCGTGAACCGCTCATTGTCACCAGTTGACAGTCCGGCTACCACGGACGCTACATCTGCCACCATTTTTCTTCCCGCCAGGATCTGAAAGACCTTATCGGGGAGCCAGTATGCCAGGGGACTATCCTGAATTGTAAGAAAGGCGTTTTGTTTAGGCATCGAAAGCACATTTGCCAGCAGCCCCTCTGCCGACTGCTGAAGCATCCACTGCTTCTCTTGAACGGATTTCGGAGAAAGGACTCTCGCAGCGGTTAGACGATGACTCGGAGTAGGCGCGCTTACACGCAGAACGAAGAGAACTACACTGACCACCTCACCACTGATCTCTTCGAATGCACGAGTGCCGAGATGGGCGAGGACCGTGACAGTCATAGCTTCTAGACAGTGATGTCTCAATCGCGAAAACGAACTTAGAAACATCCAGGACTGTTGAGTGACCATCCCGACGAAGCCATTTCGACGAGAAAAGTCCTCGCAGCGCACAATAAAAGCAGCATATAGATCGGCCTTGGCATCCCCATACTCTCCTTGAAGGAATTGACTCAAGGCAGGCTTCAGATTTCTGCTCCCTGCGTACGGTGGGTTCGCCACCACCACGTCGTACTTTCGGCCCAGCGCTTCGACCAGGCTGATGCCTTTGGCTGCTTCTTCACCGAAGAGACGCCGGCCCAGGTCCTCGCTCTGGGCTTCTCGCTCGAACTCCTCGCGCAGGCCGTGCAG
>DHIZ01000344.1:5067-5328 GCA_002404055.1 Chloroflexi bacterium UBA4733 | reverse complement strand
TCCGGGTGCAGCAGGGAGCCGAACTCGCGGACGTGCTGCAGGCCGCGCCAGATGCTGCGGATCAACGCTTCCGCGTCCTTGTCGTTGCGGTAACGGGCCAGGAAGGCGGCCGGCGGCTCCGGCGGCAGGATGGCGTCGGCAGGGATCAGGTTGAGCGTGCGCGGGCGGAAGCCGGGGCCGGCCAGCGCGCAGCCCTTCAGATACAGCCCCAGGGCGGCGATCTGGATGGCGCGCAGGTCGATGTCGATGCCGTGCAGGTTG
>DHIZ01000344.1:0-4952 GCA_002404055.1 Chloroflexi bacterium UBA4733 | reverse complement strand
ATGTCGATGCCGTGCAGGTTGCGCTCGACGATCAGGTTGGCGACCTCTGCCGCCGCTTCGATCCCCTCTTCCCGGTACATGTCTGCCAGCAGGTCGAAGGCCCGCACCAGGAAATGGCCGCTGCCGCAAGCCGGGTCGAGCAGCGTGATATCGCGCAGGCGGCGCGGTTCGCGCACCTGGCGCGGCTCGCCCTCCGGCGGTCGCACGTAATAGGGCCAGTGTGCGGGCAGCCTGCTCTCCGGGTGCAGTTCCAGCCAGAGCGCGCCGAGCGTGTTCTGGAGCAGGTAGTCCACCATGTAGCGCTCGGTGTAGAGGCAGGTCGCGGCGGCAATCTCCTCCGGTCGCTCCAACTTCTTGCCTTTGCTCAACCTGGCGTAGACTGCGTCCTTCTCGGCGCTGTTGTAGTACTGGTAGACCCAGCCCAGGAGCTCGTCGGCGGCATAGGTTTCCGCCGGCACCTCCGGCGCGTTGAGCGCCGCGACGACGCTCAGCACGGTTGCCGTCCGGGGGAAGAGCGCCGCGTACTCGGCGTCGGGATCAAACAGCACGCCTACCTGCTGGGAGACCGCCAGGCAGGCTCGCCGGATGGTTGTCCGCCAGAGGTCACGCACGCTCGCGCCGCCGCCGGCGCGCCGTTGCTGCCAGTAGAGCGAGGAAGCGCCGCGCGCCGGGTCCGCGCGGATGGCGGTCTCCGGCTGCCCGTCCACCAGCAACAGGCTCCGCTCCTCCATGCAGCGCAGACCGACCATGCGGTTGAGAAAGGTGAAAGCGGAGTCGCGCAGGAAGCGCGTCAGCGCCTCCGCCAGCGTGCTGCCATCGGCCATCCCACTGGCGACAGCCGCCAGCGCGACCTCCCGCACGCGGGCGTCGGGGGGACTGAGGGGACGATCAGCGGGGACAGGTAACACTGCATTCTTGCTGATGCCCAACGCCGCGAGCTGCTTGGCGTAGTCGTCTTCCAACTCCGCCCGCAAGGCGAGCACCTTGCTCTTAATGGCGGCCCGCACCGGCGGCGCGATGCCCCAGGTTGCTCCGGGAGTCGGCGGCATTCGGACTTTCCTCTCTTATCCCTACTTTTGAGTAAGGCTTATAGGGTAAGGCCGCGATTGCGGTCTGCGACGATACAGTTTAGATTAGCCCGAGCAGGGCCGCGACTGCGGTCTGCGGCCAAGCGACAGGGGCGACTGCGGTCGCTTGGTAAGGGAATGACGGCCGCCGATGGCGAGCCTGTCGCAAACGACAGACGGCTATGAAGCGACCGCAGTCGCCCCCGTCGCTTGGCCGCCGATCGCAATCGCGGCCCTGCTCCCCTCTCGCCGTCACTTCCTCACGCAGCCGTCCTCCCCCTCTGAAGCGACCGCAGTCGCCCCCCGTCGCTTGGCCGCAGACCGCAGTTGCGGCCCTGCTCCATCCCTCACAGCACCTGCACCGTGTTCCCCTGCCGGCACAGCTCCATCAGCCGCTCCTTCTCCTTATCAAAGACGGTAGCGACCTCCTCCGGCGTGGTGAAGCGCTGGTGAGCGAATGCGTCCGCCGGACGCCAGCCGACGATACGAGGCGGGCGCGATTTTCCGTCATCTTGCTCCCTGGTGAGTAGGGCGATGATCGCCGCCTGCGCCTCCCTAACCTGGTTATCCAGCGCTGCCAGGGCGGCGCGCATGTGACCGATGCTGTAGTCGGCGTTGGCGGTCAGCAGGTCCTGCTCGCCCCACTGTGCCGGCAAGGAGACCTCCGCCAGTGGCTTGCCCTGGGAGAGGTAGGCGGTGCGAATGGTCGTGCGGTCCATCAGCTTGAGCGCCGCATACTCCGGCGACTGCTCGATAACGGCGCGGGCAGCCGCGACACGGCGGTGCAGTTCTTCCCGCAGTGGTTGGTAGGTGGCCCGGAAACTATCCAGCACTTTCAGCCGGTATGTCTTGTAAGCGCCGTCCCAGTCGTCGAGGACGCGGCGTTGCTGGCGGATCGCCGCCGTTTGCTCGGCAGCGTCCCGCAGTTGCTCGCCCCCCTGCGCATCGCTGTCCAGGCCGGCCGCCAACGCCGCCTGCAACAACTGCTGCGAACGCCGGTACTGGGCAAAGCCGCCGAGCCGGCCAAACTCCTCCAGACGCTGCAGGGCGGCCGTGCCCTGACGCAGGACCGCGCCGTGCGCCAGGAAAGCGCGAATCTGTTTGGTGCGCGACCCGGGGGCCGCCAGTTCGGCGGCGACGGCAGCGAGACCGTCGTAGGCCGGACCGAACGGCAGGTCAATGTCCTTCGCGCGTTGCAACACGGCCAGGTGGTCCTTCAGGTCGCCCAGCACCTTCAGCGCCGCCTCGCGCAGGGCCACTTCGCTGCCCTCCTCCGGTGGCCGGCCCAGGTCGCTGAACAGGCGGCGCGCCGCACTCACTTCCTCCGGCGTCAGGGGATCCTCTTCCACGTTGAAGCGCGTCGTGCGGAAGACGGCGGTGCCGAAGAGCGCTCGCGCCAACGCCGCGCGGGGATCGTCAAACAGCTTGCCGGCGCGGTCGGTCGCCAACAGCTTGCCGTCCAGGAACAGGGCGGCAGCGACGTAGCGCAACAGGTCAGCGGGCCAGCCATAGGGCGGCTGCCGGAAATGCTCCACGATGTCCGCGCCGCTGGTGCGCGTGCTGGCCCGCAGATAGAGGGACAGTTCTTCCGCCAGCACGTTCGTGCCATAGACGTGCCCCTGGTCATCGAACAGTCCGAGCGCCGCATCCAGCGCGGCGCGGTCTCGCGTCGGCGCCGTTAAGAGCCGCTCCACATTTCCAGCATTGAAAGGACGGTCGCCATCGCTGAAGCGGTCGTACTGCAAGGCAATACGGTCGCGCAGCGCCTCTTCCACTCTGGACTTCAGGGTCGGAGCGGCCTGACCGCGCCGTCCGCCCCCGGTCGCCGCTGCCGCCTCAGCCGGCAGCGTCTGCCCGGCCCAGTAGAGCGTGCCGCCGTTGAAGGCACGGCTCGCCTCCGCCGTACAGGCAACGCGCAGCTCATCGCTTTCCAGGCGTAACTTCTCCGCTTCCAGCCGCGTGCGTTGTGTCGCCACGCGGGAGAACTCCTCGTCGCGCTCCAGCCGCTCGATCGCCAGAGCGCGCCGTAGCCGCTGCGCCAACCTGTCATCCACCGGCAAAACCCAGGAGACGAGCGGTTCCTCCAGGTTGTGTGCGCTCTGCTCCAGAATGCGCTGCGCCGCGTCGGCCCCCGCCAGCGCCACGCGCAGTTGCACCGGCGCCAGCTCGTTTTTCAACGGCGTGTCGTTGAGGAAGACGCCATACTCGAAGGAGGTGGAACTGTTGCCGGCGGTGAGCCGTCCCGGCAGGAGGCTGAGCAGTTGCTTGCTGTATAATGCAGTGATCTCGTCGCGCACCTCCTTCTGGCGGAGGTCCTCGCCCAGGCGCAGGACGATCTTTTCGACCGTCACTTCGTCCTGACTGAGGAAACGCCACTGGCCGGTTGCCACATCCTGGCGGACGAAGCTGCGTGCCGCCAGCGCCTCCAGGGTGCTGGCCACGTCGACTTCCATCTGGAGCACGTCTTGATCGAGCCGGCCGATGAGCAGGCGCGCCAGGTTCTGCCGCGTGCGCGGTATCCGGCTGCTCTGCTGGATCAGCCAGAGCGCCTTGAGGACGCGGGATGGCACGACCGGCGTGCCGTGTACGTCGCGGTCGGCCGTGCCCAGGTAATAGAGGCCCTCGCTGCCCAGGTATTGCTCCTCGGCAAACTCGTTGTCGCGGTTGGCGGAGTCGAACAGTTGATCCCAACTGACGACCACGCCCAGCTCTGCCGGCGCAAGCTGGCGCGTGGCGTCGAAGACGACCTTGATCATGGAACGAGCGCCGGAGCTGACGCGCACGCTGCGCATATTGCCGAAGATGTCGGCCGCCGCCTGAATCTGGTAGGGCAGGAAGGGATAATCGGTGACGAAGCGCTCGCGGTCGGCCGGCGGATAGTTGGCCCCCAGCTCGATGCCCGGCGGCTCGGCGATATCGGCCAGCGTCGGCCGGCAGCGGGTCCAGAGCGCTTCCAGCGCCGGTCGCGCGCTCGGCTTCTTGCGCAAGACGCGGTCTTCGATGACCCGGCCCACCTCGCTGGACTCCAGATGGACGTTGACCCGGAAGCGCGCCGTCAGGCGTTCCAGCATGCGTTGCGCCGAGCCGTCATCCTGAAAGGGCGCGTTGGAGACGACAGCGGAAAGCTTTTCCTGGGAAGTGGCCAGCACCCAGACCCGGCCGCGCGCCTTGTTCTCCAGCGTCTCCACGAAGGCGCGCACCTGCTCGATGCGCTTGATGTTCCCGGCCGCCCAGCCGCCCACTTCATCCGCCACGAAGAGCAGCCGCAACGGCGCAGCGCCGGCGGTCCGCTGGCGGCGGTCCAACCAGTGGAGCAACTGGTCCACCGCGCCGTCGATGGTCAGGTTATTGAAGGTGTTGAGCGCCAGTTCCAGACTCTGATGGGCGAGGTCCGGCGTGCTGTAGCGACGAGGCAGCAATTCCGCCAGGCACTCCGCCAGGAGACTGCTGGAGAGCATCAGGTGCTTCTCCTCGGCCCAGGGCGTCTGCGCCTTCTGTTGATAGAGGGCCAGGAAGGCAGCGTAGAGGCCGGCCTCCTCCAGTTCCAGCTCACGTTCCGCAAACGGTATGACGTTGGAGAGTTGGAGCGAACTGTAGAGGGCGCGCAGGAACGTCAGGCCCACGTTCTGCTCTGCGCCGGGGGTATGCAGCGTGGTGATGTCGAAAGCGACCAGATGGCAGGCCAGCCGGTACGTTGCCGCCTCCCGGAGCAGTTCGGCGACGCGGTCGTCGCCGGCGTTACCCGAATGCAGCAACTGGCGGAAGAGGTCGCGCGCCGTGGCGTCGCCGACCGGCGTGTTGGCCAGCACGTGGCCGGCCAGCTTGGCGAAATGCGACTTGCCGGAGCCGAAGAAGCCGGACACCCAGATGCCGACCTTCTCCGTC
>DHIZ01000414.1:20758-23746 GCA_002404055.1 Chloroflexi bacterium UBA4733 | reverse complement strand
TCACGTACAACAGGGGCCGTGATCAGGTACCAGATGCACATAAATCGAGCCGTCTTCCGCCAGGATCTCCCGAAGGAGAATGAGCCGTTGGCGGAGGAACTCCAGGTAGTGTGAGCCTGCCAACAGGTCGTCGTAGGCATCCTTCTGCGCGCGAGACTGAAAGGTGCTTCTCGTGGCAAAAGGCGGATCAATGTAGACAAGCTTGACGTGTCCTTGTACCGATTTGTCAGCAAGCAGTGCGGCCAGCACACCAAGATTGTCCGCATAGTAAAGCCGACGGATACCCATTAACGCTAACGGCGTCACCGTTCTTCGGTGCAGAGGTACCAGCGCTGCTCGGGCAGACTTCAGAATTTGGGCTTCTGGTTGCTTACCTGGGTAGGCGAGTTCAACCCCCGCTCCGCCGGTGATAGCAGGGGGAGACAGCCGACCATTGTGCGCCGCTGTCTCCTGCTGGCGGGGCCGAGGAATGCCTGTAGCCATCACCCGTTCCCACTGTTTGCCAAAGGCGATGACGCATTGCTCCAGATCCTGCCGGGGTAATCGTATCACGCAGTTCTGCTCGCGCTGGCCTGACGTTCTGACGCTTCGGCGGTAGATGATGCGCTATGATCTCGGTATCGGTCGCGCGCCGGGCGGAAGGTAGCGCACAGGAGGCACATGGAGAGTTCTGGCCCGCCGGAGGTATCAGCGCAGCCGGCACTCGTACTGTGGTATCGGCAACCGGCAACGCAGTGGACCGAAGCGCTGCCTCTGGGGAACGGGCGGCTCGGCGCGATGGTCTTCGGTGGCCTGCCGACGGACGAGCGGCTCGGTCAGGTCGCGGAACGTCCCGATCCTCACCTTGCCGTCCTCTACTTCCAGTTCGCCCGTTACCTCCTGATTGCCAGTTCCCGCCCCGGCACGCAGCCGGCCAACCTGCAAGGCATCTGGAATGCGCAGGTGCGGCCGCCCTGGAGTAGCAACTGGACTATCAACATCAACACGCAGATGAACTACTGGCCGGCAGAAGTGGCCAACCTGGCGGAGTGCCACGAACCGCTCTTTGATTTCATCGCCGGGCTCAGCGTCAACGGGCGGCGAACGGCGGCGACGAACTACGGCTGCGCCGGCTGGGTGGCGCACCACAACAGCGATCTCTGGCGACAGTCGTCGCCCGTCGGCGCGGGCAGTGGCAATCCCGTCTGGGCCAACTGGGCGCTGGCCGGGCCCTGGCTCTGCCAGCACCTCTGGGAGCACTACGCCTTCAGCGGCGACCGCGCATTCCTGCGTGATCGTGCCTATCCGCTCATGCGTGGCGCTGCCGAGTTCTGCCTGGACTGGCTTATTCTGGACAGAGACGGCTTCCTCGTTACCTGCCCATCAACGTCGCCGGAGAATCGCTTTCGCACGACCGACGGGCAGACAGCAAGCGTCAGCGCGGGCGCCAGCATGGACCTGGAGATCATCTGGGACCTGTTCACGCACTGCCTCGAAGCCGGCGAGCTGCTGGCGACTGACCAGGAGTTCCGGGAGCGGCTGACGGCGGCACGGTCGCGCCTCCGGCCATTGCAGATTGGCCAGCATGGCCAGTTACAGGGGTGGAGCGAAGACTTCGAGGAGCCGGAGCCGGGGCATCGCCACATGTCGCACCTGTTCGGGCTGCATCCTGGTCACCAGATCACGCCGCGAGGCACGCCGGAGTTGGCCCACGCAGCGCGCACCTCCCTTGAGCGGCGGTTGGCGCACGGCGGCGGCCACACCGGTTGGAGTCGCGCCTGGTTGATCAACTTCTGGGCCCGGCTGGAAGAGGGGGACATCGCCCACGACAACCTGCTGGCCCTCTTCCAACGCTCGACGCTGCCCAACCTGTTCGATACCCATCCGCCTTTCCAGATCGACGGCAACTTCGGCGCGGCGGCGGCCATTGCTGAAATGCTGCTGCAGAGCCACGCCGGCGAAGTACATCTCTTGCCGGCGTTGCCCCGAGCCTGGCCGAGTGGCGCCTTCCACGGTCTCCGCGCTCGCGGCGGGCTGGAGGTTGACCTGCGATGGCGTGACGGACGCGCGGAGCAGGCGATTATGCGAGTTGGTGTGCCGGGCGACTGCCGTCTGCGGGCTCAGCACGGCCAGCGCATCGCCAGTGTCACGGCCCCAGGAGGAGGCACTGTCCCGATGACGGACAACGGCGACGGCTCAGTAATTGCGGCTGTAGAGGCCGGGCGAGAGTATGTGCTGACGTTCGACTGAGGCGCCGACGAACGGACCCGCGGCAGCTAGCGCTTCATGCCAGAGCTGAATGCGGCGTCCCCCGACTAATCAAGCTCCGCAAACAGATCGGCTACTGGCAGGGGTAGGTCGGGAAAGAGCGAACACGTCAGGATATCGCCGGTGCGCTGACGCGCAACCTCAACGAAAGTACCCCGTCGGTGCTCGTACTGCGTCACGGTACGCGCTTCCGGGTCGACGATCCAGTAGAGAGGCACGCCGAAGCGTTCGTAACTGTCCCAGACTTGGCCGCCGGGGAGATCGTCTTTCCAGTTGCCGGGCGAGAGGATCTCAACGACGAAGTCAGGCACACCCTCAATGCCCTTGCTCACGCGCTTCGGGTTACGACCCTCCCGGTAAAAATACAGGTCGGGTTCGCGCACATTGCTGCGAGTCCCATCGGGGTCGAGCAGGACGCCGGTAGGTCCGGCATAGGCCCGACCACGACCGGCTCGTTGCGCCAGTCGCAGCCAATCCCACAGGACGCCGGCAACTTCGCCGTGATCTCCACTGGCAGTCATGCGTTCTACCGGTATCCCGTCTACCAGCTCGGCGAGCTTGGTGTTTTGCGGCGAGTCCATCCACTCATCGACGGTATAGCGACGCCGGGCGATCACCATGGTGTGCGGTACTCCTTCCCCTCGCGCCGACCGGTTTTCAATGGGGCCAGCCCTGTGTAGCATAGCAGCGCGTCTGCTTGCGGTTCGACGGGCGTGGCGAGGTGCGCCACAAGTTTTCGCG
>DHIZ01000414.1:17646-20599 GCA_002404055.1 Chloroflexi bacterium UBA4733 | reverse complement strand
CGAGGTGCGCCACAAGTTTTCGCGCCCCTCGGTCGCTCTCCAGGGGGGAGATCCAGTGCGACACCGTGCGTTCGCCCCATTCCTCTGAGGAAGGCAAGCGGGCACTGCGAAACTTTGTGGCGCACTTGGCGTGGCGGCGTGCCGGCCACCCTTTCGAAACGTGCCCTGGTGTAGTACCATCAAACAGCCATTCGGTTCCTGACCTTCCCTCGTTTCCTGTTGGTTCGGCCCAGAGGATGCCGAGGCCCGTTGGGCGTCCTCGTCTGCCGATCCTCCTTGGAGCATGACGGTCAGGCGCAGTAGTGGACGGGTTCGTCGTTGGTACGTTCAGGAAGGAGTTCAGACTGTGGAGGCTCGTAGACAATCCCGGCGCCGCTTTCTCCTGTTGCTCGGACGAGGGGGCGCCGCCACCCTCGCCCTCCCGCTGCTGGCCGCCTGCGGGGGGACCACCACAGCGGTGACGGCCACGACCGCAGTGGCGTCCTCGGCCAGCGCACCGGCTGCCAGTGCCGCGGCGACCAGTGCCGCAACTGCCAGCACGGCTGCTGCCAGCACGGCTGCCGCTACTACGGCTGCCGCCACTACGGCAGCGACCCCGCAGGCCTCCTCCAGTGCGGCGGCAAGTGCTGTCGCGTCCTCCGCCGCGGCCCCGGCCGGGTCAACCGTCACACTGCGCTTCTTGAGCTGGCGGCCGGCAGCCATGGACCAGTTTGCGCCGATCTGGGCGCAGTACCAGCAGAAGAACAAGATCACTCTTGAGGTCGACAAGTCCGGTGACTACGCGCAGACGAAGCTGGACACGCAGTTGGCGGCGGGGACGGCGCCCGACCTGTGGGATGGCCGGACGGACACGTTGCCCAAGACCTACGCTTCCGGTCAGGTGCTCCAATTGGACACGTACCTGGCGCAGGACAAGATCAACATGGTGCAGGATTACGCGTTGACCGAAGTCGAGCGCTGGCGCCAGAAGACCTACGGCATTCCCTACTGGTCGGAGCCGTTCAGCGTCTACTACAACAAGACGCTCTTCAAAGCGAAAGGCATCCCCGATCCCTGGGAAGCTGCGCAGAACCCGGGCGACTGGACGATCAACGACATGCTGAGCGCTGCCCAGAAGCTCAGCGACCCGGCCAACGATGTTTGGGGACTGGACTGGGGCTTCTACGACTTCAACGGCATTGGCACGCTGATCTGGGCGCTCGGCGCCTCTCACCTGCAATACGACCCAAACATCATCACCCAACTGGCGATACCAGAGAGCGTCCAGGCCCACCAGATGGCGCTCGATTGGATGACCAAGCAGGCGATCAACGTGAGCGCGCCGACGCCCCAGGCGCAGGCCTCCGCGAAGAAGCTGCAGGCTGGCAAGCCCGGCATCTCCGGCACCGGCGGCATCAATCTCTTTTCCACCGGGCACATCGGTATCCACTGGCGTTCTGTCAACGACTGGCCGCGCATGTGGCCGCTGATCAAGAACGCCTTCGAGTGGGACATCCTGCCCGTGCCCAGCATACAGGGCAAGCCCGGCGGTTCCTGGATGGCCGGCCACCCGATGAACGCCTGGGCCAAGTCACGTCACACAGACGAGGCCTGGGCCTTCATGCGCTGGATCATGGGCGACGAGTTCCAGACCTTCCTCGCCCAGCACCAGTACCTCGTGCCGGCCAAGTTGAGCATTCAGCCCACCTTCTTCAAGCCGCCGTCTCAGTATCCCAACCAGCATCCCCAGGTCTTCGCCAACGTGCCGAAGCGCTATCATGGCGTGATCTGGTCGCACTACAACGCCGCCAAGAATCAGAGCGATTACAACACTCAAGTGCTGAACATCTACAACGGCAAAGTGCCGATCGCCTCCGGCTTGCAGGACCTGAGTGCCCGCCTCAACCTCGACATCGCCTATGGCGGCGGTGACAACCCCTTCGCCGGCCTGCACTGGCCGTTCCAGAGCACATAGGGCGGATCGGCGCGGGAGAGCAAGACCGCGGGCGCAAGGGGGCCGGTGGTGGCGGGCCTTTTGGCGGCCGCGGTTCTGCTCCCGCCTGTGCCCCCATCAGGTGTCGAGCCTCACGAACAGATTGGCGACTGGTAGCGTCAGGTCGGGGAAGAGGGGACAGGTCAAGACATCGGTCGCGTGCAGCCGAGCAAGCTCGACGAAACCTCCCCGCCGGTGCTCGTACTGTGTGACGGTCCGCGCCTCCGGGTCGACGATCCAGTAAAGGGGCACGCCGAAACGCTCGTAGCTGTTCCAGACGGAGCCGCCTGCGAGATCGTCCTTCCAGTTTCCGGGCGAGAGGATCTCAACGACGAAATCGGGCACTCCCTCGATGCCCTTGCTCGCCCGCTTCGGGTTGCGGCCCTGGCGGAAGAAGCAGAAGTCCGGTTCGCGCACGTTGTTGCGTGCCCCGTCTGGGTCCAGCAGGACGCCGGCAGGACCGGCGTACATACGGCCATAACCGGCCAGGTGCGCCTGGTCGAGCCAGCGCCACATGACGTTGGCGACCTCGGCGTGGTCTCCGCTTGTCGGCATTCGTGCTACCGGAATCCCGTCTACCAGCTCGGAGAGCGTGGTGTTCTGCGGCGAGCCCATCCACTCATCGACGGTGTAGCGACGCTGGGCGATCACCATGGTGTGCGGAACTCCCTTCTTGTCGGTGTCGTGACTGAATAGTACGCCAGGTAGTCGAGTGCGGAGAGACCCCTTCCTGCTCGCACCGCTCGCCAGGTTTCCCCCTGACGGGAGAAACCTTCCTTCCAAATCAGGGGACGGCTGCTAGCCTCCGCCTTTGGCCATGCGTAAGGTACCGTGTTGGCCTCTCACCATGCACCCCGATGGGCGGTTTTCGGCAGCACATCGCTCCCACGACGTTCCCGTGCAACCGCGCTGTCCCGAAGGCGGCCGTTACTTGATCTGCACCCAAGGTTTCTCCCGTCAGGGGGAAACCTGGCGAGCGGT
>DHIZ01000414.1:7172-17532 GCA_002404055.1 Chloroflexi bacterium UBA4733 | reverse complement strand
CCTGGCGAGCGGTGCGAGCCGGAAGGGGTCTCTCCGCACCCTACCGCCAGAGTGACTCAGTGTCGCCGCGCACCGGCTGGCCACGGTAGGGGTGGGCGCGCAGGGCTTCGACGTTGATGTCGGCGCCGAGGCCGGGGCGGTCGGGCAACAGGAAGTGGCCGTTCTCGATCAAGGGCGGCGTGTCGCAGACGGCGGCGCGCAGCGCCTGCTCTTTCTCCATCTGCTCCAGGATCAGCAGGTTGGGGATGGACACGGCGAGGTGAATGGCGGCCAGGGTGACGATGGGGCCGCCGGAGTTGTGGGGCGCCACAGCGACATAATGCGTATCGGCCAGGGCGGCGATGCGCTTGACCTCGCTGATGCCGCCGGCATGCATGAGGTCGGGCTGGACGATGCGGCAACCCTGGCGCTCCAGCAACTCGCGGAACTCCCAACGCGAGAGCAGCCGTTCGCCGGTGGCGATCGGTACGCGCAGGTCGCGCTGTAGCGTGGCCATCGCCTGGGCGTTCTCGAAGGGGATGGGCTCTTCGAACCAGTAGGGGCGGTAGGGTGCCAGGCGTTCCGCCAGTTGCAGGACGGTGCGCGGCGAGAGCAGTTCGGCCAGTTCGATCATGATGTCGCAGTCGTCCCCGGCTCCGGCGCGGGCGCCGGCCATGAGCCGCTCGGCCCGGCTGAGGGCGGCGCTCTCGTTCTCGTGCAGCAGCGCGCGATCAATGGCGCTGAACTTGAAGGCATTGAAGCCGCGTCGCCGGGCCTCGCGTGCGCCTTCGGCGGCGACTTCCGGGTCATCGACGCCTTGCAACCAGTGGCTGGCGTAGGCGCGCACGCGGTCACGATAGGGGCCGCCAAGCAGGCGGTAGACCGGGACGCCCAGGCGCTTGCCTTCCAGATCCCAGAGCGCGATGTCCAGCGCCGCCAACGCGGTCATCAGGATGGCGCCGCCGCGCCAGCGCCAGGCGTGATACATGCCCTGCCAGTGGCGCTCCACGCCGGCTGGGTCACGGCCGATCAGGTAAGCGCCAAGTTCGTGGATGGCCGTCTCGACCGCTTTGATGCTGCCGTGCAAGGAGCCTTCGCCCCAGCCGTAGAGACCCTCATCAGTGTCCACTCGCACGAACAGCCAGTTGCACCAGTCGGCCCACATGACAAAGGTTTCGACGTTGGTGATTTTCATCAGAGCGCTCCGTTCTCAACTGCTTTGTACCACACTGGTCGTCAGTGCGGCAGCATACAGCCGTCGATGCAGAAACGCACAAAATTGCCGAGAGCGTTCGCATAAGATTGCGCCCGATTGATAGCGGCTCACTCTGGTGTTAGGATTCGCAAACGTGTGCCATGGGTGCGGATGCCGGCGTCGGAGCAAATGATGGACCTATTGTGGAACTGACCGAACGCCGATTGAGCGCCGATGTGCTGGTGGCCGGGGCCGGGGCGGCCAGGCCGCCGGCACGGCAGCGGCGCTCTGTGCGCAATACGGCCTGACGCCGGCTGCTCTCTGTGGCGACCGGCTGGCGGAACTCCAGCAGACCCTACTGCGCGACCAGCCGGTGGAGAGGCCGGCGAGGTACAGCAGCGGTAGGAAGACGAGCGTGAGGGTACCTTTCGGACTGCGCAAGAAGCGCTGGAAGCGGTTCTGACGCGGTCGCGGCTTCGGCGCCGGGCGGGTTGCTCCCGCGTCGCTTTGCTGACCTGCCGAGCCAAGGTCCTGGGCGAGAAGCATGCTGATGCGTGGGCGGCTCGTAGCCGGTATGACGGGCTGGCTGTTGGGCATGATGAAATCTCTCCTCGTGTTTGTGGTGGTGGTCAGGCTTGGGCCTGGGCGATCGCCTGGCGCACCGCACCCTGGAAGGCCAGCGAGCTATACGTGGCGCCCGAAACGAGATCCACCTGGGAACTCTGGGCTGCGACGACCTCTGGAGGAAGCTGCGAGATCCAGGAGACCGGGTATTGCGTAGAAGCGCCGGTGATGGCGACGTTGGTGATGCGCCCGTCCTTGACGGTGAGTGCTGCTTGAATGGCGCCACGGCGGCTATTACCTACGCCGGTATAGGTGCCGTCGCGCAGGCCGGTGGGAACCGCAGTGGCGGTCGGCCGCGGTATCGCGGTGGGCGCGGGTTTTGCCGTTGCCGTGGGCGGAACCGCTGTCGGCGTTCGCGGCGTTGGCGGCACAGCCCGTTGGACGGGTACCGTGGCCGTTGGCGGGGCCGCTGCGGCTTGCCGGACGGGTGCGGCGGCTTGCTGCGGCAGCGCCGTCGACGCCGGTTTCGGTGTGGCGGAGGGTGGCGCAGCCGTTGAGGGGGCCGTCGTTGGCGCCGTGTTTGCCGTGGTCGCCGCCGCGACCTGGGCCTGGGCGACGGGTGCAGTATCTGTCGTTGTGCTGGCCATGCCGCCGGCCGGCACGGCGCCCAGGCTGGTGGTATTGGCGCTCGCCAGGCCAGCATCGGCGGAGCGCGTGTCCAGGTAACCTGCCAGGTATACGGCGCCGATCGCCGCTGAACTCATCAGTACCAACCGTCGTGAGATGCGTTCTGCCATGTGATCCTCCTCGGCCTCGGGCGCCGACCCGCTGCAGCGCTTCCCCTTGTTCTTTGCCTGTTCTGCACTCTACGGCGCAGACCTTGGAAGAGCATGAGGAGGCGCCGATTCCCTCTCTTTGATCCCGGCACAGCAGATGCTTCCATAAACCGCACGGTCATCTACACGCGCAAGGCATAGCGGCACGCCGCGAGGTCCGATACCGAGCGCGGTGAACACAGTGGTAAACTGACGAGTAAGTGCGACCGTAAGGCCGCGCAACTTTTGTGACACGCTTCGGCGCTGATCGCTACAACACCGGACGCCTCCGGTGTTCGGGCGAGGCGAGAGAGGGCGGTTGGCATGTTCTTCGATCCCGTGTACTTCCTCTTTACGCTGCCGGCGCTGGCCTTCGTGTTGTACGCGCAATGGAAGGTCAAGTCGACCTACGCCCGGTATGCTCAGATGCCCAGTCCACATGGGATCTCCGGCGCGGAGGTTGCCCAACTGCTGCTGCGTCAGAACGGGCTTTCCGGGGTGGGTATCGAACGCATCCCTGGCGAGTTGACCGACCACTACGATCCCCGGGCCAAGGTGCTGCGCCTGTCCGATAGCAGCTTCGCTCAGCCTTCGGTGGCGGCGCTGGGCGTCGTGGCACACGAGTGCGGCCACGCCATACAGGATAAGCTTGGCTATGGTCCCTTGCGGGTCCGTTCGGCGCTGGCGCCGGCGGCGAACTTCGGCTCCAACGTCGGCGTCTGGGTCTTCATCATCGGCTTTCCGATTCATCTGCTGGCGCTCTCCTGGGTCGGCGTTGCCCTCTTTGGGCTGGCCACGCTGTTCACGCTGGTGACCTTGCCGGTGGAACTGGACGCCTCCAGTCGGGCCTTGAAGATGCTGCGCCAGGGCGGCTTCCTGGCCGGCAACGAGATGCGCGGGGCCGAGAAAGTGCTGACGGCAGCGGCCCTGACCTACGTGGCGGCGCTGGCGCAGTCCATGGCGACGTTACTGTACTTCGTCTTCCGGTTGCTCGGCGCGTCAAGCCGCGAACAAAACTAAGGACCTCCCTTGACCGCGCTGCCCGTTCGTTCTGCCGCCTCGGCACGTCCACTGCGCGCACTGGACACCACGCCGGACGAACTACCCGCGCTGTTGGCCGGGCTGGCCCAGCCCGCCTATCGCGGCCGCCAACTGGCCGGCTGGTTGTTCGCACGGGCGGTGCGCTCCTACAACGAGATGAGCGATCTGCCGGCAGCCTTGCGCCGGCAGTTAGCGGAGTGCCTGCCCCTGGCGACGCCGGAGATCGTCGACACGCTGCGTTCATCCGATGGCGGCACGGAGAAGGTGCTGCTGCGCCTGGCTGGTGGCGCCGCCATCGAGACGGTGCTCATGCGGCAGCCCACCCGCGACGGCGTGCGCAACACCGTCTGCCTCTCCACGCAGGTCGGTTGCGCTATCGGCTGTCCCTTCTGCGCCACTGGCCAGGCCGGCTGGATGCGTAACCTTTCCTCCGGCGAGATTATCGCCCAGGTGGCGCACTGGCAGCGCGTCCTGCTGGTCGAAGGCGCGGCGCTGGACAACGTGGTGTACATGGGCATGGGGGAACCGCTGGGCAACTATGCAGCTACCTTCCGTTCCATCGCCGTACTCAACCATCCCGACGGTTTCGGCATCGGCGCTCGCCACATCACCGTATCCACCTCCGGCCTGGCGCCGCAGATCGAGCGCCTGGCGCAGGAGCCGTACCAGATCAACCTGGCAGTCTCGCTGCACGCGGCCAACGACGAACTACGCGACCGCATGGTGCCGATCAATCGCATCTACCCGCTGGCCCGGCTGCTGGAAGCGGTGCGCCGTTACATCGCCCAGACCAATCGCCGTGTTAGCTTCGAGTACGTGCTGCTGGCCGGCGTCAACGACGGACCGGAGCAAGCGGAAGAACTGGCGATGTTGCTGCGCGGTCTGCTCTGTCACGTCAACCTCATCCCGCTCAACCCGGAGCCGAGCGGCCAGTTCGCCGCGCCTCGCCAGGAAGCGATCACCCGCTTCGCCGCCATCGTGCGCGACCGGCACATCCCCTGCACGATACGCGTGGATCGGGGGCAGGATATCGCCGCGGCCTGCGGGCAGTTAGCGCGGCAGGAGCGGGGGGGAGGCAGATAGACATTCCAAATCCTCGCTGGCGCACGTCAAAGCTGCAGTGGTGGAAGTTGATCAATGATACTTCAGCGTCGCGACCAGCACGTTTCGCCCCAGGCCACTGCGCAACGCCTGGGCGGGGGAATTTAACTGTACGCTGTTCAATGCTTACGATGAGCAGATGATAAGCGACGGGAAAGGTTCTTGACAAGAGGCCGATTGGGGGTGTCGTGACAATTAGCCAGAAGGAAATTGCTGAAATCCAGGTCGACCAAGCGCACTACCATCGAGACGTCATGTACGTGCAGGATCACTACGACGAGTTGATGGACCAGTATCCAGAACAATGGGTAGCCGTCTATGGTGAGACCGTTGTCGGCGTTCACGCCGATCTGGAGTTATTGGTAAAGCGGCTCCGAATACAGGGGGTTCCACCGGAGCATACGGTTACGGAGTTTCTGACGCATGAAGAAGTCGTCTGGATTATTTGATCCGTGATTCGGGGCTATTTCAACCAAGCCCGAGGCATGCGGCGTCCGTTTGTTGACGCGACGTTCGTGTTTCCGGCATATCCGGGGCACCGCCTTGATGTCCGGCTCCTCATTGACACTGGCGCCGATCGCACGGTCCTGTCACCGAGGGACGCTTTGGCCATCGAACCTCTGTTAGCCGCCTTTCCTCCCGGCCCGATATTGCGCGGCGTCGGGGGAATAACTGCCACACGGAACGCCGACGTTGAGATCACCATGGGCACGTACACATCCACGCTCGCATTGACGATCTTCGCTCCTGCAGTCGGAGCATTCTCGATGCCTTCGGTTCTCGGGCGGGATATCCTGTCCCGGTTCGCCTTGTTCATGGAAGAGCGCACCCAGCGTGTCTTGTTGTTGGAACCGGACGAGGCCGACCGGGTTACCTGGAGCACATAATCCCCTGTTTGAAGCGCTGGCAGTCCAAATCTGCCAGCGCCTTAGCCCCCGGCGATCGCCCCGATGATCATAAAGGGCTCCCTGCCCGACGCGATGGCGTCGGGCAGGGGGGCGTCGGGCGACTCGTGCGAGAGGTCCTGCGCGCAGGCGAAGAAGCGCACCAGTGGTCGGCGGCGCTGCGTCACGTGGTCGCGCACCGTCCCGCGCAGCGCCGGGTATCTTGCCTCCAGGGCGTCCAGGATGGACGCCTGCGTGACCGAACCCTCGATCTCCAGCTCCGCCGCGCCGTTGAGGCACGCCAGGGTGCGCAGGTGGGCCGGGAGGATGACGCGGATCATGGCAGCGTCTGGACTTCGACGGAGAGCACCGCCGGCAGGTCGCGGACGATTGGCGCCCAGGTGTCGCCGCTGTTGGCCGAGGCATACACCTGGCCGCCGGTGGTGCCGAAGTACACGCCGCAGGAATCGAGGGAATCAACAGCCATCGCATCACGGAGTACGTTGACGTAGCAGTCGCGTTGCGGCAGACCGTTGGTGAGCGCTTCCCACTCGTCGCCGCCCGTCCGGCTGCGGTAGACGCGCAGCTTCCCATCGGGCGGGAAATGTTCAGAGTCGCTCTTGATCGGAACGACGTAGACGGTGTTGGGTTCGTGCGCGTGCACGTCGACCACGAACCCGAAGTCGGTCGGCAAGTTTCCACTGATCTCGTGCCACTGCTCGCCGGCGTCGTCGCTGCGCATCACGTCCCAGTGCTTCTGCATGAACAGCACGTCAGGGCGCGATGGGTGCATGGCGATGCGGTGGACGCAGTGGCCGACTTCCACATCCGGGACGGGAAGAAACTCCGATCGCAGGCCACGGTTGATCGGCCGCCAGGTCTCGCCGGCGTCGTCGGACCGGAATACGCCTGCCGCCGAGATGGCGATGAAGATGCGCTGGGGGTGGCTCGGGTCGAGCAGGATCGTGTGCAGGCCCATCCCGCCGGCGCCCGGCATCCAGCCTGGCCCCGAGGTGTGCTGGCGCAGCCCGGAGAGTTCCTGCCACGTCTGGCCGCCATCAACGGTACGGAAGAGGGCGGCGTCTTCCACCCCGGCGTAGACCGTGTCCGGGTCAGTCAGCGACGGTTCGAGGTGCCAGACGCGCTTGAACTCCCAGGGGTGCTGGGTGCCGTCGTACCACTGGTGCGTACCCGTGGCGCCGTCGTACTGGAACTGATTGCCCACCGGGGCCCACGTCGTGCCCCCGTCCTCGGACCGCTGAATCTGCTGGCCGAACCAGCCGCTGGTCTGGGACACGTACAGTCGATTCGGGTCGGCGGGCGACCCCTTGAGGTGGAAGATTTCCCAGCCGGCGAAGTGGGGTCCCTGCACGTCCCAGCACTCCCGCTTGCCGTCCGAGGTCAGAATGAACGCACCCTTGCGCGTGCCGACCAGTACCCGTACCCCGCTCATCCCGTACCCTTCCTCTGTCCATGTAGGCATGGACCATCAGCCGGCCTTCGCCACCGGCGCCAACAAACCAAGAACTTGCGTTCCATTATAGGGGTTTTGGCGTCCGGCTGGTAGGTACCGTGACGGAATAGGAGGAGATGGCGCCTTCGATTGCCCTTTGATGCCCCGCCGCGCCACGTTCTGGCGGGGGCACTCCTTCCCCGGCCACCACGGCTTCCGAACGCGCAGCAAAACCGCGTTGCCCGGCCTGCGTCGCAGCCGGCGCCGTGGCTTTTGACTGGTATATACTCGTTGGTACCGCCTGCACACCGTATCGACAGTTCCGTCCCCGTAGGACAGAAGACCTGAGACGCGGCCGGGCAGGGGGCGTACCGTGCAGCCAGAGTGGAGGGATCATGCGCTACCAGTCAAGCTACCGTCTGAGTCGCCGAGCAGCTCTTATCCACGCCGGAACCTTGACAACCGGCGCCGCGGTCGTGTTCCTGGCCGCAGCCTGTGGGGGAACAACGGCGCCGGCCGCCGGCACAACGAGCGCAGCGGCGTCAACGGCCTCATCGGTTGCCAGTGAGTCCACCGCAGCGAGCGTTGCTACGACGGCCGTCGCCGCCGCCAGCACGAAGTCTGCCACGGCCGCCTCGGCGGTGACTGCTTCGGCCACCTCTGCTGCTGCCGCCAACGCGCCGTCGGGTGCGGCGACGACGATCGACTTCCTGGGACGACCCGGTCCCACCGGCCACACCGGCTGGTACATTGATGTGTCGCCCAAGTTTGAGGCGCTGCATCCGGGCTGGAAGATGAACTTTATTGCTCCCAGCGGATCCGTCTCCGTCGCCGAGAAGTTCACGGTGTTGGAGGCCGGCGGGTCGCCGCCGGATGCTGTCTGGTTCGGCGTGATCAGCGATGGCGGCCGTGGCCCCATGGTGCAGGGCCTCTATCGGGTGATGGACGACCTTATTGCCAGGGACAAGTTCGACAAGGCCGCCTATTTCCCGGCGTCCATGGCGATGTTCCAGTGGAACGGCAAGCAGTACGGCATCCCCGTGCTCGCCCACTACGGCTGCAACATCCTCTACATCAACCAGGACTTGGTGCAGAAGGCCCAGGTGCAGATTCCCGTGGACACCGCGGACTGGGATACCACTGCGTTGATCACGGCTGCGCAGCAACTCACGAACTCCGCCCAGGATACCTGGGGGTGGTGGCCCGCGTTGGGCCTCGAAGAGTGCGGCACTGCCTGGTTGCGGGCGTTTGGTGGGGACTTCTTTAGTCCAGATGGCAGCAAGACGGTCATCGACAGCAGCGCGGCCACAGATGCCCTGCAATACATGGCCGACGCCCAGTTCAAATACAAGACGATCAATGACCTTCGGCGCAGTGGCGGTCCCGGCAATCTCTTTGAAGCCGGCAAGCTGGCGATTCTGCAATCGACCCCTGGCCTCGCCGCCGAATACGCCAAGCCCGGTCAGGTGCGGGTGAAGTTTCAGTGGACCGACACGGTGATGCCGAAGGGACCGAGCGGCAAGTACGGCACTCAGGATTCCGGAGCGGGCCAGGGAATCGCTACTGGGGCCAAGCATACTGATGCTGCCTGGGAATGGGTGAAGTTCATCACCAACAAAGAGAACGGCGTCCTGCAAGTACAGGGCGGCGCCGGCAGTCCCGGCGCCCGCCCCGACGTGTGGGCCGATCCCCGATTGACCGGCTTCAACCATATCTACGGTCTGCTGACGAAGATATTCAACAACACACCCGGCCCGTTGTACTTCCCGAAGAACGAACGCTACTTCGACGTGATGAAAGCAGCGAACGGAGCCCTGGCCGACCTCTGGACCGGCAAGGCCAGCGCCAGAGATACCGCCCAGAAGACGGCAACAGTTGTAAACGGCATCCTGGCACAGCCCGCGGCGACCTGACCGGTGCGTCCCGCGCGCGCGTGGGCTGGCCGTGGGTCTGGTGCGGCGTGCTCGTACCGGCGCGAAGTTACCCTTCGCGTCCCATCAGCCGCCGGCGCCGTGCTCGCGATTGCACGTAGCCGGCGTCCAGGCGTTCGGCGCTGACCAGGCTGACGTTCTGGCCGCCGGGGTAGGCGCGGCAGGCCTCTTCGTTCAGTTCGATGCCGAGGCCGGGGGCGGTGGGCACGGCGATGTGGCTATCGATGACCTTGAGTTCGGTCGCCACCTCGTAGCGCTGCGGCACGTCGTCGGCCAGGTGCTCCAGTATCAAGAAGTTGGGGATGGCGGCGCAGAGGTGGACGGCGGCCGCCTCCGCCACCGGACCGTTGGAGCCGTCGTGCGGGGCAACCTGGATGAAGTGCGCCTCGGCCTGGGCAGCGATCTTCTTCATCTGCATGAGGCCGCCGGCGCGGCCCGTGTCGGGATGAATCACGTCGACGATGTCGCGCTCGATCAGGTTGCGGAAACCGTAGATGGTGGCGTGGCGCTCGCCCGCCGACACCGGCACGTGTACCGCCGCCGCAACGCGGGCCAGCGCTTCTTCGTTCTCCGGCGCTACCGGGTCCTCGTAGAAGAGGATGTCGTACTCCTCCAGTTCCTGGCCGACGCGGATGGCGTCGGGTACCGTGAACCAGGGCGGGCCATGCACATCCACGCAGACGTCGATATCGTCGCCCACCGCCCGGCGTACCCTGCGCACCGCCGGCACCGGGTTGTGGGGACCGCCGCATTTGAGCGCCGTGTAGCCGCGCGCGACAAGCTCCTGTGCCCGCTCTGCCGTGCCGGCGTGGCCGTAGACACGCACGCTGTCGCGCACGCGGCCGCCAAGCAGGTCGCAGATCGGTACGCCCAGCTTCTTGCCCAGGATGTCCCAGCAGGCGATCTCGATGCCGGTCATCGCGCCGGCGCCGACGACGCCGGTCATGCCGTGGCCCATCATGCCCAGCAGCATCTTCTGCCAGAGGCGTTCGATGCGGCAGGGGTCTTCGCCGATCAGGATGGTGGTGAGGTCGGTGATGGCCGTCTGGATCACCCGCGGCCAGCCGCTGGCCTCACCGATGCCGGAGATGCCCTCGTCGGTCTCGATCTTGACGAAGAGCCAGTTCCGCCCGCCGCCACCCCAGCCGCCCTTGGGTGTGGCGTCGACCAGGAAGGTCTTGATATCGGTGATTTGCATTGGGGTACCGCATCCTTCTGCGCTGCGCTGCGTTCGATAACAGGCGAGAGGATAGCACGGTGCGGCTGGCTCGCTTGCGATGCGCCGCGGGTTACAAGGCCGCGATTGCGATCGGCGGCCAAGGACGGGGGGCGACTGCGGTCGCATTGTAAACCGTCGACGGCGAGGCGAAGCGACAGCAGTCGCCCTCGTCGCTTGG
>DHIZ01000414.1:6479-7070 GCA_002404055.1 Chloroflexi bacterium UBA4733 | reverse complement strand
CGCAATCGCGGCCCTGTACTCCGCGACGCACCCGCCGGCTCACGCACGTCGTGGCCGATATACTGCAATGGTGGTACGTACTGGCAACTCGGGAGGCTCGCGACGTGACGGATGGTGAGGCAGCGCCGGTGAGGGCGATAGCGGACGCCGGCAGATGCCGAATCTGACGCTCAGCGTGCTGGACCAGTCACCGGTTCGCCATGGCGGGACTGCGGCGCAAGCGCTGGCGGAGACGGTGACGCTGGCCCAGGCGGCGGAGGGCTTTGGCTACCGCCGGTACTGGGTGGCGGAGCACCATAATTCCGCAATGTTTGCCGGCACTGCCCCTGAGATTCTCATTGGTCAGATTGCCGCCCATACATCCAGCATCCACGTCGGCAGTGGCGGCGTGATGCTCTCCCACTATTCCGCGCTTAAGGTCGCTGAGACCTTCCGGCTGCTGGCGGCCTTTTACCCGGGACGCATCGACCTCGGCATCGGGCGGGCTCCCGGCAGTGACCCCCGTACTGCCGTCGCCCTCGCTCATCCCAGGCCGGTAGCGGATATCCAACAGTTTCCCCGTCAGGTGGCCGACCTCGTCGGCTTCCTGCA
>DHIZ01000414.1:0-6437 GCA_002404055.1 Chloroflexi bacterium UBA4733 | reverse complement strand
TGCCGGAGGTCTGGTTGCTGGGATCGAGCGACTACAGCGCCCGGCTGGCCGCCAGCATGGGGCTGCCTTTCGCCTTCGCCGACTTCTTCGGCACGGCCGGAGACTACGGACCGCAGATTACCGACCTGTACCGGCGCCAGTTCCAACCTTCGGTCGATCTGCCGGAACCCCGGTGCAGCGTGGCCGTCCACGTGGTCTGCGCCGAGACGGCGGAACGCGCGCAATACATTGCCGGCAGCATGCGGCTACTGGTCGCCCGCATCCGCAGCGGTTATCCCCGCCAGCCGCTCCTTTCCCCGGAGGATGCTGCTGCCCAGTTGACCAACCCGGAGGATCGCGCCATGGTGGAGCGCTTCACGAAGCACTATATCGAGGGCGATCCTGAGATAGTCCACGCGGCCTTGCTGGCGGCCGCCGAACGTTACGGAACCAACGACCTCTTTATCGCCACGAACTGCTTCGCTTTTGCCGACCGGCGACGATCCTACGAACTGACTGCGGCGGCGTGCGGGCTATTTCGGCCCCAAGCGGACATGGATGCGCGAGAGACAGCAACGGCGGAAGGCTGAATATTGATGCAGAGTTGATGACGAACCGTTAGCGCCGATGGCCGGCACGATCGTCTACGGCGTGAAGCATCTCCCGGTGACGTTCCAGACGTCAGGCCGGTAGAGCAGTCCAGCCGCTACCCGCCCGGATGGCGTCGATGGCGACCAGCGCCCGCCAGCCGTCGCGGAAGGTGAGATACGGCTGATGCGCCTCACCCCGAATATCGGCAACGAAGTCCTGCAACAGCGCACACCACTTGTTCTGCTCATCGTCGCCTACCTGGGGCAGGGCCGCGCGCAGCCGCTCCGGCGGCGGCAACGGCTCCGCGACCTGATCGCCCCGACCGAGGCGCGATACGGTGTAAGAGAACCGTCCGCCCTCCCGCTGCGCCAGCAAAGTTCCCGTCCGCCCATAGAGCCGCCAGCCGTCGACTTCCCCAGGCAGGGCAAAACCCTGCCCCATCGTCATCGTCACCGGGATGGCACCGGACTGTCCGGCGAATTCCAGGATGGCCGAGAAGCCCTCTTCCGCCATCACGCTGCGCTGGGGTAGTGTGCCAGCCAGTTCCGGCGTCACCGTCTTGAGCACGGCGCCGGCCTGGCGGATGTCGTGGATGCCCGGCACGACCGACGCCTCGTACCAGCTCGTCTGCACTCGGCCCATCACGCGCAGCGGCGGGCCGGCCAGGATGGTGGCAAGGATGGCGAGATCGTGGGTGAAGCCGTTGAAGAGGCGCCCGCCGCCGGCCCGCACATCCGCCATCCAGGTCCAGGGTCGCACAGTAGAGGCCGTTCCAGGTGGCGAGCGGAAGGCACCGACCACCTCGATCAGCTCCCCGATGGCGCCGTCGCGCACCAGTTCCGCCAGCCAGGCGACCTCCGGCCCGTAGCGCTGGGTGGCCGCATAGGCATGCTTGACTCCTGCTGTCTCTACACGGCGGTACATCGCTTCGGCATCCAGGGCAGTGAAGGCAAGCGGCTTCTCGCAGAGCAGGTGGCTGCCCACCGTTCCGGCGACCTCAACGACCTCCCGCCGCAGGGGAGCCGGCGTGGCCAGCGTGACGATGTCCGGTCGCAGACGCTCGATCACGGCGCGCCAGTCGGTCGCCGCCTCGGGCACGCCGAGCCGTTCAGCGACCTCCTGCACCACCTCCGGCTGGCGTCCGCAGATGGCGATCACCTCTACGCCGCACCACTGCAGCGCTTTCGTGTGTCCCTCGCCGGCCCAGCCGGCGCCGATGACCACGGCACGGAGTCGGTTCGCCATGTGATCCTCCAGTAGAGGAGATCATAGCAGGAGGGCTGTTCTCCTTCGGCCATTTCATATGCCTGTTTGTTCGAGCACCCGCGATGCTTGATACAGGGCGCTCGCCAGCTGCAGATTCATCCAGAACTCCGGCGAAGTGTTCAAGAGGCGCGCCAGGCGCAAGGCGGTATCGGCAGAGCCCTATCTGTCAATATAGGGTGAGACACGGAGACCACGAAAAATAGTGTAGAAATGAAGAGGGCGGGGAAGGAAATAGCATCGTGACGACATCGGCGCTGGCATCCCGCAACGGATCCTACGCGGCGCCCAACCCCGAAGCGCCTGCCCAGGCGCGGCGGCGCAAGCTGTCGGCCTCCTATAAGTTGCGCATCTTGTGCGAACGCCCAGAGGGCACCCGTGGCTGCAAGCAAGGCGAGGTAGGAGCGCTGCTGCGACGGGAGGGACTGTACTCCTCGCAGCTAGCGATGTGGCGCAAGCAGCGCCAGGACGGCACCTTGACGGCCTTGGCGCCCTGCGGCACGACCGATGGTTCCCGAGCATAGATGCCGACTGCCTTCACGCAACCACGCCTGGTAGCATTAGGACATGCAACGCACCACCGTTCTGTTCCCCGACGACCTCATCCGGTCGCTGCGCCAGATTACCGCCGACCGTGGAATGACGGTGGCGGCGTTGTTGGGGGAGGTCGCCGACGAGCAGGCGCTTCGATGTCGTTCACATCCGCAAAGGCTTGGCATCGGTGATTCTGGACATACCGACACTGCTCACCGAACAGGCGACGAAAGACCGGAGCCTTGCTCGTGGCGCTGACTCGCTATGATGTATGTCAGATGCTGCTGCTTATGCCAGTCCACGGCCAGATTGCGACGCTGAGGGAGGTAGCCTGACGATGGTCAGCGCGGCCGCGTCTGAACAGTTCCCCTACCGGAGAGAATTCGCGGACATCCCGGACACCCCAATCGACGTTAGTGTCCCGTACCGACCGCGTGAAGCCGGGGCTGCGCGGCACTTCGGTTTCTTCCCATACCCTGCCAAGAAGCCCTGGCAAGTCGTGCAGGAATATATCAAGCACTACTCTCGCCCCGGCGACCTCGTGTGTGACCCGTTCTCAGGGAGCGGCGTGACCCCTGTCGAGGCCCTGGTACTCGGTCGGCGAGCCGTGGCGAGTGACATCAATCCGGTCGCCCGCTTCATCACACGAATGACCGCTGTTGCACCGATCGACATCCCGCGCCTTCAGGTCGCCTTCGAACGGGTTAGTGCCGTCGCACAGGCGCACGTCGAAGAACTGACCGCTATGTCCGACGACGAGGTGCTCCGTTTGCTGTCTCATCTCGATTACCCGCGGACCCCAATTCCTAGAGGGGTGCGACGGGCAGGCGCCGAGACGGTGGATCGACTCCACACGGTGCGCCAGTTGGCGGGGCTTACCCTATTGCGCGATGCGATCAGGCAGACGGATGATCACGATCTTCGTGATCTACTGATGGTCGCTTTCGGCAACACGGTTCGCTACGCCAACCGGACATACGCCGGTCGAGGAGCCGCCGAGGGATCGCCGTACCGTGGCAATGCGAACTTTCTGCGCCGCTTCAGTTTTTCACTCGCCTCAGAGAAGATCTTCCATGAGCATTCGGTCTGGCCGACTTTCGAGCGAACTTTTGCATCCGTGCGCAAAGCTAAAGCGGAGACAAACCTCCTTATCGGCCAATACTACAGCCCGGCCACCTTCTCGCTGGCGAGCGTGCCCGCGTCATGCATCCATGAGGTCACTGGAGCAGACGCAGTAGACTACTGCTTCACTGATCCCCCGTACTCGAACCAAATCAAGTTCCTTGATCTGTCGGTGCTCTGGGCCGCCTGGCTGGGTCTGGAAATCACCGAGGAGGCGCGTGATGCTGAGTTACTCATTGGCGGCGCAAGAGCAAAAGCCCCCGAGCAGTTCCGGCGCGAGTTTGCGGATTCCATGCGGTCTATAGCGATCGCGCTCAAGAATGATCGATGGTTCACGCTGGTGTACAAAGACCGCAACCTGGGTCTCTGGCAAAGTATTGTCGATGCCTGCGAGAGCAATGGTCTGCGCTACGTCAGCGCCGTCTGGCAGACCGTTGGGATCCGCTCCACCCGCCAGATCGAAAATCCTAACATCAGTCCCCAGGGCGACATGTACCTCAACTTCCGGAAGATGGCTCCGGATCGCTTCTTTGCCATTTATGGTCGCGCGCCTGTGCAAGCAGTCCCTACACCGGCGAACTACCTGGCGAGCGAAGTCGAGCGTATCATCGTTGCTTATCTCGATGCCGACATCGGGTTTATCACCTCCAACGTCATTCGTCTAACGCTTGATAGCGGCGTCTTTCGCGATTATCACGAGCATCCGGAGCTCGTTCCTGTTGATCTGCAGCACGTGCTCAAAGAACCCCGGTTTGTCACCTGGCGCGCACCTGCGGGACAGGTTCTGTGGGCAATATCGCCGCAAGCTCAGGTCGATCCCTCGATCGATGCCATCGATCGAGCGCGATACTACGTGTTTTCCTGGCTGAGGACGCACGACACAGCCACCGAAGGTGAAGTGACCCGGCATCTGCTCACCCGATTTTCACAGGAAGGCGGCGACGCTGACCTTCGATACGATGTGAGCGCACTGTTGCGTTCGGCCGGAACCGAAATCGAGCCCCGCCGCTGGGCGTTCGCGCCTGAGCGGGCGACAGAGTACCGCCAGCTTCGTTTGCTCTTCCAGCCATCGCTGGCAGATGATCTCCGCGATCGGATGGAGCGGCGACATGTTCAGCGCCAGGATCGACCGCTCCGGGTCGACCTTGAAGGATTGAATTTAGTCAGCGCTCGCCTGAAGCAGGCGAACACGACGAACCGGCACTTCGACTCGCAATTCTCGGCAGTACTAGAACTGCTCCAGATAGTCTTGACTCGACTGCGGAGTGGCTTTGAAGGCCAAGTTGAGCGCGTCGTAGCGACAGGCAACTGGGCGCGCGAAGGGGTCGATCTGCGCAATCTCCCCTACGAAGAAGTCACTTTTGGCATAGTGCTCCGCACCGCGGAACGGCCTTTCGACCGCTACATGGAGATTGCACAGCAGGTGTTTACCGACCTGCGCGACGAGCGTATCCTGGCGCAGTTCCACCTGTACTCGCTTCCTGAATGGCAGCGCGCTGTATCGCGTACACAAGCGGATGGTACCGAGGAGACGCTCGGCGTACCGCTGCTGACGAGGCAATGATCCCTGCCGCTTCTCAGCATCGTAGCTACCGCAAGCGTCGGTGGTTCCATCTGACCCTGCGCCACCTTCGAATGGCAGATACTTTGCTCAAGGCAGGCTTCGCCGATGGTTCGGTATTCCACGCCTATCACGCTTACGAATGTGCCTTGAGCAGCCTTGTCGCGGCGAACGGTTACGAGGTACCCCCCAACGGCCTGGTGACCGGACCCTCGCCAAGCACAGGACGCCAGGTCCGCCTGTACCCCGGTCCAAACGGGGCAATTGTCGAACCATCTGCCCATCGCCTTCGGATGGTGCTCTTCGGTCAACTGCAAGATCTGACACAGCCATATGCCGCCACTTTCGCGGTGCTCAGTCGGTTCATGACTGTCGATTTCCGCAACAACGCGCTGTACTATGACACCGCAAACGACCGCCTCCCGGCACAGGTTTATTCAACACCGTTTGCGGGCAGTCTGCTGCCACAGGTGCGCCAATTTGCTCGCGATGTCTGGATAGCAATTGGGTAAACGAGAGACTCTGAAGGCACACGCTGCTGGTCTTCGCCGTTGGCCTCCTTTCCCCGCGCTCGTTCGATGTCCACCGTTGCACCGTATATACTCTTCCCCAATGACTTGACGTGCGTGTGCAAGCGGTGGGGCGATGCCACAGGTTGACCGGCTCGAGGCGAGTGAGGTGGCTGGGCTTGTCGAGCGCGCGCTGGCGGCGCCTGCCTTTGAGGCGGCGCTGCCGCGCTGGCGCGCGGTCTTCGTGGAGCGGCTGGACTTTCGGGCCGCCACCGGCGCGCTCCGGTGGTCGCTCTGGCGACGCCGCCACCAGGCCCGCGCCATGCCTTGTCACTACAGCCGCCGCCAGCGCCGCGCCCTCTCCTCACCGCTCCCTCCCTAATCCGAGGCTGTAGTACAAATGGCATTGACACAAAGGGTGAAATGTATAATTGCGTGCTCGGCAGTTGCTGTTGCCAAGCATGAATTGTTTGCCGACACGTGCCGGAGAGGTCGCGCCCGATTGGACGATGGTGTGAGGATGGTTACCGTCAACGGAATGCTAGAGTAGTGGAATGACCGGGGAAAAGATTCGCCTTGTACAGAAAAAAGTTCCGATTGGGAGCACTATCTCAGTTCAGTTGGCTGATGCTTCAATAACCCGCGGCGTCCTGATCGAGTTGGGGGAGACGCACATTACCATTCGGAGCGTGGCCGGCGAGCAAACCATCCTAGAGGACCTGATCGGCGGATGGACGAATGAGGGTGTGAGAGCATGTTCAGAATCAAGCTAGTGGTACTTGCTCGTACGTGTCGGGCGGACCTGATGCGACGATATATGGCAAGGGTCTGACCGCAGAGCGGAAGAACCCGCAACTAAGCATGTGGCCATAACTTTG
>DHIZ01000117.1 GCA_002404055.1 Chloroflexi bacterium UBA4733 | reverse complement strand
GTTGCGCACGTCGTTGAGCGGGTCGTGGATGCGGAAGCGATCGATCCCCGCGCCGGCCGCCACTGTGATGAAGGCGTCGACGACATCGTCGCTGACCTGGCGGTGCCCGGTCAGTGCCTGGCCGCCGATCGAGGCCACCAGCGTGCTCTCGGGAGCCGCCTCGCGGATGGCGCGCAGCCGCGCGAACGGGTCCTCACCGAGGAAGCGCAGCGACGCCTCGAAGGTGGAGCCGCCGAAGACGTCGAGCGCTGCGAAGCCACATCTGTCGAGAGCGTGGGCCACGGGGACGGCGTGGCGGCTGCGCAGGCGGCTCAGCAGCAGCGCCTGCTGACCGGCCCGCAGCGAGCACTCCACCAGCTCAAGACGCGGCATGGCGACCGATTGTAGGGACGGCAGGGGGAGCGGCCACCGGGGCGTGCGACGACGAGTGGGGTAAATGCATCTCCCGATGCGGTCAGCGCCGTGCTATCTTCCGTCCCCGAGCGAGCGGAGAACCGCCTGCACTCACTCAATGGCTGAGCCAGGAGGGTCACCGCCGTGCGTTTGCCATCTCTGTTTGCTGCTTCGCTGGCGTTGAGCGCCAGCGCCGCTCTCGCTCTCACAGCTCCTGCGACGACGGTGGCGGCGGCTCCCGCGGCCGGCACAGGCGCCGTGCAGCAGATGTCGGTGAGGTCCGCACAGCCTCACGCTGCGACCACCAGTAACAACCTCTACTACCACGGCGGCGTGGGCGGCGTCGGGGTCGAGACCGGCTCCGACAAGGTGTACCTCGTCTACTGGGGATCGCAGTGGACTGGGAATGACCCGTCGGGCGAGGCCACCGTCCAGCAGAGCTTCTTCAACGGCGTGGGCGGGAGCAGCTGGAACAACTCGGTGACGCAGTACTGCGAAGGCGTTGCCATCGGCAGCACATCCTGCAGCGGCGGGACCGCGGCGACCAATGGGCCGAGCTCTTTCACGACCTCCGCGAACGTGTGGTACGACAACTCGGCCTCGGCTCCGCGCCACCCCTCCCAGAGCCAGCTGGCCGGTGAGGCGGTCAGGGCAGCCGCTCATTTCGGCAACACAGCAGCCGGGTCGAACAATGCTGTCCAGTACGTCATCTCCACGCCCCACGGCTACAGCTCGCGAGGGTTCGGCACCCAGTACTGCGCCTGGCACAGCTCCACCAGCTCCAGCTACGGGAACATCGCGTACACCAACATGCCCTACATCACCGACGCCGGGGCCAGCTGCGGAGCCAACTTCAACGGGCTCGGACCCAAGGCCGGTATCACCATCGTCGGTGGCCACGAGTTCGGTGAGACCGAGACCGACATCTTCCCCAGTGGCGGCTGGCTGGACAGCTCCGGAAGCGAGAACGGCGACAAGTGCGCGTGGATCTCCAGCGGGCAGGGTGCCGCAGCGAACGTAACGTTCTCGTCGGGAACATTCGCGGTGCAGTCGCTATGGAGCAATGCCTTCAACAGCGGCGCGGGCGGCTGCGTGCTCTCGTACTGAGACACTGGGCTGGTGACCTCACGGCCGTGAGGCGGGCAGCGCCGGCGCGGATGGCGGTGGCGTTGCCCGCGCTGGCGCTGTTCGCATGCGGCGGGGCGTCAGGAACCGGCGGGGGTGCGGGCACGGGGGCGTCGCCGTCACCAACTCCGAGCCCCTCGACGTCCGCCGCGGCGTGCGTTGTCCTGCCGGCGGCGATCGGCCCCGACGTCGCCGGCTCGCTGGGGCAGACGGACAGCGGCGGGAGCTTCTGCATTCACGTCGGGCAGCGGGTCAGCGTGTTCCTCAGCGTGCCAGTCGCGCAGGCGGACAACGGCAGATGGACTGCCATCACGCCGTCGGACGGGACTGTGCTGCAGGCGGTTCCCAGTGGGGTGCTGACACTGGTCCGCGGCGTCACCGCAGGGATCTTCGCGGCCACGAGGGTGGGCAGCAGCCGGCTCAGCTCGACGCGCCCGCCGTGCACCGCAGCGGAGCCATCCGGGTGCCCGGCCGGCCAGGGCTGGCAGGTAAGCATCGTGGTCGGGCGCTAGCGCGCGAGCGTAAGCTGTGGCGCCCTGACGAAAGGGGGCGTCGTCGGCCGCGCGGTGGCAGTACGGAGGGGGCCAATGCGATTCGAGGGGCAGGTGGCGATTGTCACCGGCGGGGGCCGGGGTATTGGCGAAGCCTGCGTGCGCCGCTTCGCACGCGAAGGGGCCGCGGTCGTGATCGCCGACCTCGACGAGGAGCCGGCGCGCGAGCTTGCCGCGGAGGTCGAGGGCGACGGTGGCCGTGCGCTGGCGGTGGCATGCGACGTCTCTGACCGTGAGTCCGTCGAGACGCTGTTCGCGACCACGGTCGAGACGTTCGGCCAGGTGAACATCCTGGTCGCCTGTGCCGGGATTCTCCGCTTCAACCTGGTGCAGAATGTCACCGACGCGGAATGGGAGTCGGTGATCAACACTCATCTCCGGGGCTCATTCCTCTGCGCTCAGGCAGCGCAGGCTGTGATGGTGCCCCGCCAGCAGGGTAAGATCGTGCTGCTCTCGTCGGGCGCGGCGAAGGGCTGGCCCTCCCGGATCCACTACGGCGCCGCCAAGGCGGGCATCCAGGCGATGGCCCACACACTGGCCCTCGAGCTGGGCCCGTCGAACATCAACGTCAACGCGGTGGCTCCTGGCCTAGTCGAGACACGCATGCCGCAGCAGCACGCGGAATGGCTGGGCGAGGACTACGAGACGTTCAAGGCTAGAGCCGTCTCCCAGACGCCTCTGCGGCGCGCTGGAACACCGGAGGACCAAGCGGCCGTCATCGCCTTTCTCTGCAGCGACGACGGCAGCTTCATCACGGGCGAGACGCTGCAGGTCAGCGGCGGCCTGTAAACCGGAGGGAGTGCTAGCACCCCGGGCCTGAGTGACGACCGCACCATCGACAAACGACCAGGCCATCAATACCGTCGCTCGCATGACTGCCGGTGAGTCTGCCCGCCTGGCGATCGGATTCGCGATCCTCGCGGTGGGCCTGGAGGCGGGCTCGCTGGTGTTCTATTCCGCCGCGTCCGGTTTCTCTGCCCAGCTCAGCGTGCCGCCCACCACGCTGCTCGCGTCCGGCCCGACCGGAGCCGCCCTGATCCGATGGGGGAGCGTCGTCGACATGTTCGGCTACCTATGCATCGCCCCTGTCGTCCTGTTCCTGCGGGGCCGCTATGCGGACGCCAGGTTCGTCGACATGTACGCGGTCGCCGGCCTCGTGCTCGTGGTTATCGGCTCCATCGGCGCCGTGGTGATGGCCACCGCCGCCCCGCACCTGATCGATCAGTACTCCATGGCGTCGCCCGCCCTGAGGCAGAGCCTCGAGCCCGTGTTTGGAACGCTGTATCGCGCCGTTGTCCTGGGGCTGTGGCAGACCCTGGAGACCATCCCCGCCGCCGTCTGGTTGATCGGCATGGCCGTCTCCGTCCGTGCCCGAGCTTCCCGTGGCGTCGTCTGGATCCTGCTCCTCATTGGGCTCGCCAACGCCGCCATCGCCGTGTTCCGGATCTCCGGTCTCTGAGTGGCCGCGTCGCCATCGTTGAGGCAGCGGCGCACGTCGGTCCTCGCCTGGGGCACGACCGGCTTCGCCTACCTGATCATTGGACTCGCCATCGCGCTGGCCATCACCAATGGGCCCGCGCTGCGCAACGCCGACCTCGCCGGTGGATTCGCGCAGGCGGCGGTGCCGAGCATCGCGATCGCGCTGGTGGGTGGGCTCATCGCCTCACGGCAGCCACGCAACCCCATTGGATGGCTGCTGCTGTGTGGTGCCATCGCAAGCGGGTTGCCGGGCCTTACCGGTCAGTACGCCGTCCACACGCTGGTGGTGGACAGGGGATCTCTGCCCGGAGTCGACTGGGTCGTCTGGTTGGGCTCCACCGTTGGCGGTCTGGTCTATCCCGGGATCGTGGTGCTCATCCTCCTGCTCTTCCCCAATGGTCATCTGCCCTCGGCGCGCTGGCGCCCGGTCATGGGGATCGACATCGCGCTCGCGGCGCTCAACAACGGCCTCGGGTTCTTCGATGCCGCGCCAATCGCCTCGCCGGGCGTGCCCAGCGTGCCCAATCCGCTGTTGCTCGCACACATCCACGGCCTCGAGATGGGCCCGATCGGGTACGTGGTGTTTCTCGGTGGCCTGCTTGTGGTGCTGGCCGCGGCGGTATCGCTGGTGATCCGGCTGAGGCGCGCCAGCGGCGCCGAGCGCGAGCAGGTGCGGTGGGTCGCCTACGCGCTGGGGACGACCGTGTTGATCTCGATCACCTACACCCTGGTGGGGCTGGCCGTGCCAGCGGTCCAGAACAACGTGGCAGGCAACGTCATCGTGGTCGCAGGATTCGGCCTCGGCCTGCCGGCGGCAATCGGCGTCGCAATGCTCAAGTACCACCTGTACGACATCGACATTGTGATCAGCCGAACCCTCGTCTACGGCACCCTCGCCGCTCTCATCACCGCCGTGTATGTCGGGATAGCCGTGGGAATCGGCGCCCTCGTTGGCAGTGGTGGCAAGCCCAACCTGGGGTTGTCCATCCTGGCCACGGGCATCGTGGCCGTGGGGTTCCAACCGGTGCGCGAGCGGCTGCAGAGGATTGCCAACCGGCTGGTGTACGGCAAGCGAGCCACTCCATACCAGGTACTCAGCGAGTTTTCCGGCCGTGTGGCCGAATCGTATGCCGCCGAGGACGTGCTGCCGCGCATGGCCGGTGTGCTGCGGGACGGCACGGGCGCGGAGCTCGCCACCGTATGGGTGCGGGCAGAGGGTCGACTGCGTCGAGCGGCAGCGTCTCAAGGGTCGGCCGAAGGCGCAGAGCCCCTCGATCTCCCTGGATCTTCCTTGCCCGAAATCCGCGGCGCTGATCGCTCCGTGATGGTGCGCCACCAGGGTGAGGTGCTCGGCGCCCTGACCGTCACCAAGCGGCGCGGCG
>DHIZ01000052.1 GCA_002404055.1 Chloroflexi bacterium UBA4733 | reverse complement strand
TATGCAAAACTTTGCGGCGCACTCACCGCACAGGCATGGCATGCGCCAGCGCATGCCGTGGTCGTATACTAACAGGCGACGGATCTCCAGGTCTCTGCTCCCCAAGCGAGAGCAGGTTCGGCAACGATTGCCGGTCTGGCGGGCCATACGGCAAACCGGCGGCACGAAAATGTGGTGGCGCCAGTAAGGCAGGAGAGGAATTGACATGCCCAGTCCTTCTATGACCTCGCGGCGAACTCTGCTGCGGCAGGCTATCGGCGCGGCGCTGGCACTGCCGGCGGTCGGCGTCTTGGCGGCCTGTGGCGCCGCCGCGACGACGACCGTCACGTCATCGGCAGTCACCAGTTCTGCCGCAGTCGCCACCTCAGTCGCCGCGCCGCCAGCGGCGACGAGCACGACCAGTGCGGCGACCCAGGCCGCCAGCGTCGTCAGCACGGCCGCCGCTTCCACGACGAGCGCCGCCAAGTCGACGGCGGTGGCGCAGGCAGCGTCAACATCGACGCAGGTCATCTCGATCAAGCCCGGCACCGCTGGAACGCTGACATGGACCGTCGACTTCAACGGGCCGATCAACCAACCGCAGTACGACCAGTTCGTGGCCCCTTGGAATCAGGCCAATCCCCAGGCAAAAATCGAGCCGATCAACCTCGGCGGTGGCGACGCCTTCAAGTACCAGAAGATCCTGACGTTCGCTGCCGCCGGTACGCCGATCGACGTCGTAGGCAAAGTGACGTTCATCCAGGCGATCGCCAAGCCCGGCGCGATTCAGCCGCTGGAGCCATTCATTGCGCGGGATAAATACGACCTCAGCGGTTACAACCCGAACGCCCTGAAGACCTTTGGGTCCTGGGGCGGGAAGCAGTACTCAATCCCCTGGGGACTCGGTGGCAATGCCGTCGCTTTCATCTATAACCCGAACATGATCGCTGCCGCGGGGCTGACGCCGCCCTCCCAGGACTGGAAGAACCCATTTACCTGGGATCTGTACCGCCAGTACGCCCAAAAACTGACCAAGAAGCAGGGCACGACATACACCGTGGCGGGGGCGGAGGAACTTGGTGATTGGGACTACACCATTCCGATGCAGTGGGGCGGGCACTGGGTCTCGGCCGATGGCGCCAAAGCGATATGCAACTCGCCGGAGATGACCCAGGCGTTCACCAGCTACCTGGATATTATCTTGAAGGATCAGACGGATACGGCCTCGCCCGGCGTGAAACTGTCCGCCAGTGGGAACGATAAGCGCTGGGCGGCGGGACAGACGGCCATGTCGTTCATTGGTGGTTGGCAGATGAATACCTTCGTCGACCCCACTGCCTACAAGACCGACTACGTCATCGCCACCTTCCCAAAGGGGACGGCAGCGAGCCCGGATCAAGACACGATCCAACTGGCGATCGGGGCCAACATCAAAGATTCCACCAGCGCCTGGAACTTCATGAAGTGGCTGCTGCAGGGCGGGCGTTATGCAAATCTCGTGTTCCGCATGCCGCTGCAGAGCGCCGATGCGGCAGCCTGGGCCAAGATGGCGTTCGCCAAGGTGCCGGCGTCGGCGGGGGTCGACGTCCTTGTGCAGTCACTGGCGATTGCACAAGGGCCGGATCCGGTGCGCGCCATCCCGGGGAATGCCCAGTTCGAGGACACCATCGCCACCCCCTTGTGGAAAAACCTGCTGGCCCAGAAGGTGACGGTTGCCGACGGTCTGGCGCAGGCGCAAACCCAGTTGCAAACGCTGCTGGACCAGAGCAAGTCGTAACATTGTGGCATGGACCGGCTCAGTCACTGTAGTTATGACGACGACGAACTCGAGAAAGGCAGGACAATATAGGTAGTACCCTTGGGGTTTGTCGCGCAAGACCCCGATAAAGGTCTTGACACTGCCTTTTGCATGCCTTACTGTAGTGACATCACGGAACGGGGTTCCGCAATCGCTTCCCGGACCTGCAGGGCCGGGGGGATCGCCCCGCTTCGAGAAGACGGCGACGCTGGATGGGAAGAGTCGGCAAGGTTCCGTCCAGCATCCGAGCCACAAGGCGTGCTTACGGTTCGCGTCGGAGCCTCCTTCGGGAGTCCCGGCTCCCCGGCAAGTACAGCAGCACCCGGCTCACCGCCCCGTGGCGGTGGGTGCTGGGAAGGCGACCGGCGTTGGGGTAATGCCCGACATGCCGCCATCGGTACGGGTTCCGGTAACGGAAACTGGTGGTGGTGCCGTAACGCGACAGCGTTACGTCCGGTGCGGAGGATGATGTTCGCCCCCGTCTTGCGCGGACGGTGGTGCGAACAGGGTGGCTGTTGCGAGGCAGCCTCGGTCGTCGGTTCCGGCACGGATCCCGGAGGGCAACCTCCGGGATCCGTCGTCGTTAAGCGGGCCCTGCTTCGATGCGCATCGTTGCCGTCCAACTGCCGCCACGCTCCAACACGAGTCGTCCCGCATCAACGCCGCGCTCGTTCAAGTTGAAGGCGTCCGTGGCACAGGTATACGGCTCAAAACAGATAACGTCCTGGCCCGGTGGCGCATAGACCACGATTTCCCGGAAGCTCGCGTCCGCCTGGAGCGCGACCTCCAGAGGCAGCGCCGGATCAGCCAACCGGCACGTCGACCAACCCTCGGCCAGGGCCACATTGCCGTACACGTCATCAAAAGTCCGGTCGCCGATTGGCGTCAGCTCGGGTCCTGGGTCGGTCGGGGATAGCGGCAGGCGTTGTCCCGTAGGGACCAGGGTTGCATCGAGTTGCCAACGGTCGCCCACGGGGACCGCGACCCGACAGTTCTGTCGCCGGCCGCCGCTAGCCAGGGGCATGCGGAAGTAGGGATGGATGCCGAAACCGAACGGCATGGCTCCTTCGCCCTCGTTGACTGCGCTGACGGTCAGGGTGAGGGCAGAACCTTGAAGGAAGTAGTCCGCCACAAAGCGGAAGGGGAACGGATACCCATCGGTCCTTGCTAAGTCGGCGTGGGCGATGACACAGCGCAAGTGTGCTCCCTGGGCCGTGGCTTCCGCTGCTTCGACGCGAAAGCGGGCGGCGATCACCAGGCCGTGGATCGCGTTGCCGCTATTGGTCACCGGCAGTTGGTACGTCTTGTCTTGAAACGCATACCGCCCCTGGGGTATCCGGTTAGGGAAAGGAAAGAGCAACGGCAGGCCGTAGCGCGACGGTGTGGCGCGCAGCTCGTCGGCCGATGCCGGTTGGCGCAGCAGATCAACGGTGTGACCAGCCGGCCCACGCACGCTGAACTGCACGCAGTTGGCGCCGACCTCGGGCAGCACGCGCGCGACTGAGCCGGCGTCGGCGTCACGAAGCAGGTAGCCACCCAATGGGCCGGGGTCGGCCGTTACCGAATAGTGCTCTGTGTTCACGTTCATTCTCCTCTCTGAGAGTCCTACCTCGCAGCCCCCATCTCCGCCGTCTCCGGCCCAGCCGCGGACACCACGATGCGGTCCAGGTCCAGGTGGCGGCGCACGGCCTCCAGGGCCTCCTCTGCCGTCACTGCATTGACGGCCGTGATGAAATGCTCGACCTGGTCAAGCGTCAGGCCGAAACGCTGAATCGTGACGAGGAGCGATACGATGCCATCCGTCGTCTCCAGCCGCAACGGCATGCTGCCGGTCAGGTATTGCTTGGCGTCGGCCAGCTCGGCCTCGGTTGGTCCGCTCTCGCGATAGCGTTGAAACTCGGCGATGGTGGCGTCGATTGCGACGTCGACATCCTTCGGCGCGACGCCGATGCGCGCCGCCCAGGGACCAGGGCCGAAGCCGGCATCGAAACTGGTAGAGGCATAGTAGGCGAGACCGCGCCGCTCGCGCACCTCCTCGCCCACTCGGCCGCCCATACCTAAGCGGCCAAGGATCGTGTCGGCCGCCAGAAGACGGAAATAGTCGGGATTGTTGCGGGCGATACCCGGCAGGCCAATCACCAGGTCCGTCTGGGTCTTGCCCGGCACCGCTCGAAAATCGCGGCGAAGTTCGGGTACCTGCTCAGCCGCCGGGATGGCGATCACCGGCGCCGCCTGGTGGGCTTGCCAGGAGCCGAAGAGTCGCTCCAGCAGCTCCAGGGCACGGTTTCCCTCCAGACCGCCCGCCAGGGCGATCACGACGCCTGCTGAGCCGGTGAAGCGTTCGGCAAAGCGCGCGACGTCCTCTCGGCTGATGGCGGTAATCATCTCCGTGCTGCCGGTTGGCCAGCGTTGGTAGGGGTGTCCAGCTGGATAGGCGAGTTCGCGGAAGCGCCGTTCCGCTACTGCCCGCGTGTTGTTCGCTTCCTCGCGTGCGCTCGCCAGCATAGGGCCGCGCACCACCTCCAGTTGCGCCTCGGGATACAGCGGATGCAAAAGCACATCGCTGAGGAGGTCCAGGCCGACGTTGAGGTTGTTGAGCAGGCTCTTCAGCGAGTAGCTGCTGTAGTAGTCGCCGGCGCCGCCGTGCAGTTCGATACCGTGGCGGTCGCTCTCGTCCGAGATCTGTTCGTAGGTGCGTCGCTCGGTGCCGCGCAGCCGCAGCGCACCCTGGGCTGCCGCTACGCCGCGAAGAGCATCGGCGTCGTAGGCTGTACCGCCGGGCACGGACACCTGAATAAGTTCCCAAGGTGTCCCACGCGCTTCGTGGAGCAGCACAACGATCCCATTGGAAAGGACTTCCCGGCGAATCGTGAAGCGCGATGCGGCCGGTCGCACGATGGTCGCAGCCGGTGGCTTGGCTGCCTGAGGCGTTGCCTCGGTTCGTTCGACCAGGGGGGGCGCCACCACCGGCGCGACGGCCTCCGTAGGCCGGAACCAGCCGACGGTGCGGTTCTCGGGCATGAAGTAGCGAGCGCAGACGCGCCGGATGTCCTCGGGCGTTACTGAGCGCAACCGTTCCAGCAGTTCGCGATCGTTCGTGGACAGACCGGTGAGCGCACTTTGACCCAGCGCCGACGCCTGGCGGCTCACGCCTTCGGCGGCATACTGGAACTGAGCCGCCGCCTGTTCGCTGGCGCTGAGCAGTTCCTCTTCCCCCGCGTGCTCGCTCGTTAGCCGCTGCATCTCGTCGAAGAGGATGCGTTCGACCTCCTGTGCCTCCGTTCCCGGACGCAGCGACGCGCTGACATGGAACAGCCCGGGATCGACACTGGTGCCGGTGCTCGCGGAAACCGAACTGGCCTTGCCGGTGTCCACTAATGCCCGGCGAAGGCGCGAGCTGCGGCCCATGCCGCCGCCCCCACGACCCAACGCCGTGCCCCCGGTGAGCAGGGCATCAGCGACGGAAAGCACGGGAATATCCGGGTGGCCGGCCGCTGGGATGTGGTAGACCGCCATGAGGTGTGCAGTGCCGCCAGGACGGCGCACTTCCAGCCGCCGTTCACCCTCCTGCGGGGGCTCGACGGAGCGGACAGGCGCCGCAGGCAGCCCCGCGGCGATGCCGCCGAAATAGCGCTCGATCTGCTCCAGCATGTCAGGAGCCGCAAAGTCGCCCACGGCGACCGCGACCGCATTGGTGGGGTGGTAGTAGCGCTGGTAGTGCTCCCAGAGCTCGGCGCGCGTGATGTTCTGGAGGTCGCTCTTCCAGCCGATGACCGGCTGGCCGTAGGGGTGGACCTTGTAGGCGGCCGCCATGACCTCCTCGTAGAGGTGCCGAGTCGGGTAGTTCTCACCGCCCTGCCGCTCTGAAATGATGACCGTTCGCTCTCGCTCGACCTCCGCCGGGTCCAGTAGCGCGTTGACCATGCGGTCGGATTCCAGCTTCAGGGCGAGTTCGATGCGATCAGCAGGCAAGGCTTCGTAGAAGGCAGTACCGTCGTTCCAGGTGAAGCCGTTGCGGTAGCCGCCGTTCGCGCCGACGATGCGGTGCAAAGCGCCTTTCGGGTAGGTAGGAGTGCCGTCGAAGAGCAGGTGCTCGACCCAATGCGACAGCCCGGTGCGCCCAATCACCTCGTTGCGCGAGCCGACCTTGTAGAACACATAGAAGGCGGCGACCGGTGCGGCATGATCCTCGCGCAGCAGGATGGTCAAGCCGTTCGGCAGCACCGTGGAGTCAATGGGGAGGCTCGCCTGGGCAGTGGGGGCCATCAACGCACCGTTCTGTAGGTGGCGGGCTGACAATGCCGCGCCGGACTGCGTTGTAGCATAGCGCAATTGGGCTACGTCGGTGCGCGATAGCCGGTGAGTTCGACGTAACCCTGACCGCTGATCGCCGTGCCGGCCCGTATGCCGCTGATACGCACGGCGCCTTCCCAGTAATCAAGGAAATCGAGGCTTGTTGTGCCGCCGAAGGCCAGTTCCTGGTTCTTCACGGTTGGCTCCAGTATCAGGCTGAGCTGTTGCGTGGGGACCTGCACTTTCCAGCCGGATGGGTATACGATACCGGTAGCGGGACTGGTCCAGGAGCCTGTCGCCTGGTGGCTAAACGTGCCGTTGGTGAGGTTGGTTGCCTCGCCGGATTGGCTGACATAGGAGCCGTAAGAAAAGTATTGCCGGTTCGTGGCGTCACGGTTAAAGGACAGCATGATGTCGCTGCCGTCGGCCAGTTGCAGGGCGTACCAATCCCAGCCGCCGACACTGCCCACGATGAAGTTGCCCCACTGGTGATCCATCCAGGCGATGCCAGTGAGGGTCAGGGGCTGGCCGTGATCCTGGATCGTGCCGGAGACCGTCATGCGCGTGTACGAGTAGTAGTACGACTTGCCGAACTGACCAAAGTCGATCAGACCCGTGCCGCCATGCAGCACCGCTGGCTTGTCGGCCTGCAACTGCAGATTGATACCGTAATTGGCCATCTGGGCCTGAAGGGAGTCGTGTCCTTGCGACCCTTGCACGCGCCAGGTACCAAGCGCCAGGTCGAAGCCAGGTCCACGTCCGCCCTGTTCGCCGCTGCCGCTGCGCTGATCGAATTGGAAGGTGTTGCGGTGCTCGTCGGTGACGGCAAAATGCGCTTCGTAGCCGGGCGGCGCGTCGCCGCGGCGAATCTGGAAGAAGACCAGCTCAAAGCCATAGTGCCGTCCGTCCTGCGCCGCCAGGTGCCCAGTGTAGTACCACCACTCGGTGAGGTCACCGTGGGGGGACTCGTCCAGTGGCAGGGTGGCGTGCTGCGGGTTGGATATCGCCAGTGCCGGCGTCGGCGCCGGGGGCAGCGTCGGCAAGGGTGGCGGCACGGCTACAGAGGCGCCGCAGCCGGCGAGCAACAGCATAGGCAGTACAAGGGCGGTTCGGCGGGTGGTGCGCATGGTCGAACCGGTGCATCCGACAAGTTCGTCGTACATTGGCGCGAGGGTTCCCGGCGACTGAAGTCGCGGGCTACCCTTGCCAAGTGGGCGCCCTCTGGGCCCTTCGCGGGCTGCGACGAGTCGCTGCGGGGGAGCGTCCAGTCCGCGCAGGCGGACTTCGCCCGCCGTAGCCCGCGACTTCAGTCGCCGGGCGCGCGCTGCAACCTGATCGGGACTTGTGGCACGCACCACTAACTCTCCAGACTCGCCGCTTCAGTAGTCCGCGTCGCCGGCAGCAGCGTGCGCAGCGTCGCTGGCATCCACCAGTTCCAATGCCCCAACAGGCGCATGGTGGCCGGCACGAGCAGAGCGCGCACGACAGTCGCGTCCAGCAACACCGCCAGGGCGACCCCAAGGCCCAGTGCCTTGATCAGCACAATGGACGCCGCCATAAAGGAGGCGCTCACCAGCACGACAATCAAGGCGGCGCTGGTGATGATGCGGCCGCTGCGCAGCATGCCTTCGGCCACGCTCTGCGTGTTGTCGCCCGTGCGGTCGTAGGCTTCCTTGATCCGCGAGAGCAGAAAGACTTCGTAGTCCATGCTGAGGCCGAAGAGGGTGCAGAACATGAGGATCGGCAGTTCCGCCTCCACGTAACCCAGCTTGCTGAAGCCGAGCAAGCCGGTCAGGTGGCCGTCCTGGAAGACGAAGACCAGGGCGCCATAACTGGCGACGATGCTCAGGCTGTTCATTACAATGGCCTTGAGCGGTAGGAAGGCGCTGCGGAACAGCAGGAAGAGCACGCTGTAGGTGCTGATCACGATAAAGAGCAGCGCGTGCGGGAACTCGCTGTAGAGTGTCTGCACCACGTCGTGGATCTCCGCCGACTCGCCATCGACCAGCATCGTCGCGCCGGGTCCCGGCGACATGCGGCGAATGGCCAGCACCAGCGCTTGCGAACGTGGGTCAATCGAGGCGTACTTGCTGAAGACCTGCGCCAGCACGATGTTCCCCTTCACGGTGGCGGCGGCGGTGGCGGCGGCGAAGTAGTCGGGCACACGCTTTGGGTCAGCATACATGAGCTGGTATTGCGCCAGCGTCAGGCGCGGGTCAATGGTCGTAACGCTCTCCACGCGCGCCACGCGCGGGTCGGCGGCGATGGCGTGGGTGAAGGCGAAAAGTGTAGTGAGGTTGGCGGGTGTCAAGGCGTCGCCGCTCATCGTCAGCGCCAGCAGGATCGGCGTGCTCTCGCCGGTCGGAAACTCGGCGTTGAGCACGTCGAACGCCTGCCGGGACGCGACCGACTGCGGCAGGATGGAGGCGTCCGGCGAACTCAGTCGCACGTGCAAAAACGGCAGGCCCAGGAAGAGCAGCAAGGCCAGGGCGGGCAGGCCCAACGCCAGCGGGCGGCGCATCACGGCCCGCGCCAGGTGCTCCCAGAAGCGCGTGACGCCGCGCGAGCGCGGCAACACCTGAAAGGCATCAAGGCGTCGCCCCAGCAGTGCCAGCACCGCCGGCAACAGGGTAAGCGCAGCCAGCACCGTACAGAGCACCACGATACAGCCCCCCAGGCCGACGGAGCGCAGCAGCATGAAGCGAAAACTGAGCAGGGCCAGCAGACCCAGGCAGACGGTCAGGCCGGAAAAGAAGACGGCACGGCCGGCGGTTGCGCTGGTCGCCGCCGCCGCCGCCAGCACCTGTTCCCGATCACACTCCCGCGAGCACGCTGGGCGTGTCTCCAACTCCTCGCGGAAGCGGCTGGTCATGAAGAGCGAGTAATCGACGCCGAGACCCAGCCCGATCATGGTGGCGACGTTGAGCACGAAGATGGACATATCGGTGACCTGCGCGACCAGGAAGATGATGCCTGCGGCGACGCTGACCCCCAGCCCGCCGATGATCACCGGCACCAGCGCAGCGACCAGGGAGCGAAACACCAGCACCAGGGCGATGGCGGCGAACGGAAAGGCGATGAGCTCCGCCCGATGTAGGTCAGACGAGCTGGCTGCCTCAATATCCGAGAAAAAGGCCGGCGCGCCGCCCACCAGCACGCGCAGACTGGACGGCTGCAGCCGGGACTTGACACCGTCCACGACCGCGGTACCCGGATCGGTATTCGGGTCCAGCACCAGCACCTCATAAGCGGTGTGCCCATCGCGCCCGACCTGCCGGTAGTTGTCCGTGTGCCAGATGATTTGCTTCACGCCCGGATCACTGGCGACTCGGGCGAGCACCTGGTGAGCCTGCGTCACGAATGCTGGATCGTTGGGGCTAAGCGTCGGGCTGGTGAGCACCACCAGCAGCGCGTTGGCGCTGTAGCCGAGCCGCTGCTGCAAGAGATCGCGCGCCTGTGCTGCCTCGGACTGATTATCGGAGAATCCGCCGACCTTGAGGGCATGTTCCAGGTTGAGCAGCGCCGGGACGCTCACCAGGAAGAGCAACGCCCAGACGGCAACCACGGGCCAGGGATGCCGGGCGCACCAACTGCCAAGCTTCTCAAACAACCGAATAACGCCTCGGCAACAACTTGCATCCCCTGGAGTCAGTATACGGGGCGGCGGAAGCAGGTCTGCCGGCGCGCCTGCCCGTAAATGAGCAGGCGCGCCGTGTAAAGGGCAGTAATAGCAGACACGCTAACGGACACGGTACGGCCACTTGGAAACAGTGCGCCCGTCGAGCGCGGAGGAGGCCCCCTCCGGCTCGCACCGCTCGCCAGG
>DHIZ01000216.1:63930-71917 GCA_002404055.1 Chloroflexi bacterium UBA4733 | reverse complement strand
GCCGAAGGCAGAGTGGGGGCCTCCTCCGGTCAGGACCGCGAGTTCGCCCACAAGCTCGTCCAACGTCGAGTCACCATCTAAGGAGACCAACCTATGTTCATTCATCTCTATTCCCTTGTCCTCCGCCGTGCTACCGCGTATCCCGAGTCGGTTGCTTTCGGCGGACAGGACGGCTTGAACTGGCGCACGCTCGATGGCCGGCAGGTGCGGGATCTGACCGACATCCTGGCAAATGAACTCGCCACACGTGGTGTGACCGCAGGGGACCGTGTTGTGCTCTGGATGCCGAACCACTGGCGTACGCCGCTCTATTTCTTCGCGCTCTGGAAGCTGGGGGCGGTGGCAGTACCGTTCGACCGGGAGATGAACCCGGACGCCGCCGGTCGCATCGTCGATTCGGTAGCGCCGCGGCTGCTGATCAGCGGCTATGGCGAACGACCCGTCTGGTCGGAGCGACCCTACCGAGCGGAGTGGTGGGAACCGGGCAGCGAGCGACGCGATTCCGCTGCAGCGACGGCGAACGTCTGGACGCCGCCGAACGAGGAACTGGCCTTCATCGTCTTCACGTCGGGCACGACTGGTCAGCCGAAGGGCTGCATGATTACCCACGCCAACCTGTGTTCTCAGATCGACGCCTTTCCAGATCGCGTGCCGCTGGACACGACTTGCCGCCTGGCGAGCATTCTGCCCCTTTCCCACCTGTTCGAGATCACCGGCGGGCTCCTCTATCCCTTCTCCGTCGGCGCGGCCATCCACTACATACCCAGTCGGCGTGGACCGGACATTGTGCGGGTGCTGGCCGAGCAGAGGATCACCCACATGATCGCCGTACCCCAGTTGTTGACCTTGATGGGCCGGGGCCTGGAGCAACAACTTGCCGCCGCTATACCGGCGCCGCTCCACAAGGCCCTGAACGCCGTGGCGCCCCGTTTGCCACTGGCCTTCCGACACGCGCTGTTTACATCCGTTCACCGCAAGATCGGCGGCAAGCTGCGCCTGATCCTCTCCGGCGGCGCCGCCTTGCCGCTCGAGACGCAGCGCCTCTGGGCACGCCTCGGCGTCCGCGTGACACAAGGCTATGGCGCCAGCGAGTGCTCTCCGGTCATCGCCGTTGGCAACGCCGATGGCAGCACGCCGGTCGGCAGCGTCGGCAAACCCCTGCGCAATGTCGAGGTCAGATCGAGCCCGGACGGCGAGATTCTCGTCAAGGGTCCCAACGTGATGCGCGGCTACTGGCAGGACCCGGAGTACACGGCCGAGGTCATGCGCGATGGCTGGTACGCTACCGGCGACCTGGCGACCCAGGACCCGGCAGGCAATCTGGTACTCACGGGTCGGGCCAAGGAATTGATCGTCCTACCGTCCGGGATGAATGTCTGGCCGCAGGACGTCGAAGACGTCTTGCGTACACAACCGGAGGTGGCGGACGCGGTGGTGCTGACCGTGCCAACCGCCAACGGCGGCGTCAGCCTGCATGCCTACCTGCTGCCGAGCCGCCCAAGTGAGGGTGGCGCCGACCTGACCGGCATCGTGCGCCGCAGCAACAGCCACCTGGCGCAGCACCAGCGCCTGGCCGGCGCTTCCTGGTGGACCGAGCCGGACTTCCCGCGTACCGCGCTGGGAAAGGTCCGGCGTGCTGCACTGCCCGCCCCATCGGCGCCAACAACGGGGGCACTGCCGGCTGCGCCGGTCGACGATGACCTCGTGACCCAGGCGATTGCCGGTGTTGCTCGCGTCGCCGCCGTGCGCGATGACCAGACGCTCGGCGATCTCGGCCTGGACAGCCTTGCCCTGGTCGAGTTGGCGCAAGCCCTGGAGGAAAAGACGGGCAAGGCTGTTACCGATGGCGATCTCCGGCTGGACATGACCGTGCCGGCAGTGCGCGAGCTAATCGCGCAGGCGCCAGGCAGCGAGGAAGGGTCAGGAGCGGCTGCCGCCGGCAAAGACGTACCGCTCTGGCCCTATACCTGGGGACGCGCCTTCCGGCGCCTCAGCCTGCCGCTCGACCTGCTCTACCAGGCAAGCGTGACGCGCACCATCGTCCTCGGCGCCGAAAACCTGAGCAAGCTGCCGCCCCGCCTGATCGTGGCCGGCACGCACCACGGCTTCGCCGACCTGCCGTTAGTCCGCCAGGGACTCGCCCGCACGCCGGCACGCCGGCTGGTCCGGCGGCTGGCGATCACCACCGGCGCCGAGATCTTCGGGCAGGCCGGGCCGCTGGCCTACATCGCCATGCTTGCCTTCGGTCTCTATCCGCTGGAGCAGTACGGCCACCGCGACAGCAGCCTGCGCCGCCTGGCCCCGGTGGCGGCGGCCGGGAACGCCGTGCTGATCTTCCCCCAGGGCCACCACATCAGACCGGCAGCCGAGCAAGCCGGCGACCCGGAAGCCGCCTTCCGGCCCGGCGTCGCCCACCTGGCTGCTGCCCTCGACGCGGCGGTCATACCGTTCGGCCTCGCCGGCACCGAACGGGTGATACCGCCGTTCCTGGACGAGTACCACGGCCTGGTCATCGCCAAGATTCCGGTTGCCATCACGCGCGGTCCGCTCGCCATCGCCTTCGGCGCTCCTCTGACGCTGCAGCCCAGCGAAACGCCACAGTCCTTCACCCAACGGCTGCAGGCAACGTGCTTTGCGCTGGCGAAAGCAGCCGAGACGGAGCTGGTTGGCTGCGCCAATCGCTAGGTTGTGCATCCGATAAGGACCGGTCAGTTCGCACCGCACGCCCGGCGACTGAAGTCGCGGGCTACAGCGGGCGAAGTCCGCCTTCGCGGACTGGACGCTCACCCTGAGTGTCTCGTCTCAGCCCGCGAAGGTGCCGGCAGCCGCAGGCTGACCATTGGCAAGGTTAGCCCGCGACTTCAGTCGCCGGGACCTTTGGCGCCGATGTGCGACGAACTTGCCGGATGCACTACTACGCTACCTCGCGCACGTGTGCGACCTCCCGTTCTCTCACTGCCCGAACGGCATCAGCGGGAACGGTGACAACGGCAAGCGTCAGCCCGGAAAATGCCGTGAACTCTACCTCATAACCGGCTCCTTACTGGTGTACCATAACGACAGTACCGACATCGTCGGCTTTCAGTCCGTTTTCGGGAATGTCTTGCGTGAGCACGGCAAACTTAAGTTCCTGAATCATTCCCTTTTACTCCAACGCTTCAAACGCCTCGTCTACGGCGATCAGCGTCTGGTCGATATCCTCCATCGTGTGGACCGTAGAGAGATAGAACTTCTCGTTGGGGTTCACCAGGATGCCGCGATTGAGCAGTTCAATCGCCCAGCGGAAGCCGAGGGGCTTGTCGGCTGTAAGTAAGTCCTGCCAGTTGCGCAGGGGCTGCTTCGCAGTGAAGCGCACGCCGAAGACGGCATCCTCGCCGGGACATTGGACGACGTAGCCGTGCTTGTCGCCCAGCATGCTGATGCCGGCGCGGAGACGGCTGCCGATGGCGTGGAGGTGGTCATAGGTACCCGGTTGTTCCAGCACGCCCAGTGCGGCGACACCGGCGGAGGCGCTGATCGGGTTGCCGTTGAGGGTGCCGCTGGCCCAGGCCAGCTCCTGCCGCGGTCGCTGGCGGGCATCCAATGGTGACATTACTTCTGCCTGACCGACGATGGCCGCCATGGGGAAACCGCCGGAGATGGCCTTGCCGTAGCAGGCCATGTCGGGGACGACGCCGTAGCGTTCCTGCGCCCCGCCCCAGGCGATGCGGAAGCCGGTCACCACTTCGTCGAAGATCAGCACGATGCCGTGGCGGCTACAGGCATCGCGAATGGCGGCCAGGAAGCCCGGCTCCGGCAGCAGCACGCGTTGCAGGGGCTCCACGATCACGGCAGCCAGGTCCCCGGCATTGCGGTCGATGATCTCCACCGCCCGCTCGCTGTCGTTGAAGGGGGCGACCAGCACCAGATCGGCGATGGCCGGCGGGATACCGGCGGAATCAGGGTTGGACTGCGGGTAGGGGGATGGTCCCTCCGGCACGGTACCCCACAGGGCATAGTCGTGCATGCCGTGCCAGCCGCCCTCGAACTTGAGTATCTTCTGGCGACCGGTGAAAGCGCGGGCCACGCGCAAGGCAAAGAATGTAGCCTCCGTGCCGGAACCGGTGTAATGCACGCGCTCACCGCAGGGGATGGCCGTCACCAGCTTCTCCGCAAGACGAATCGCCGGCTCGTTCAGGAAGTAGTAGGTCGACCCCTTGCGCACCTGCGCTTCGACCGCCGCCACGATCTTGGGGTGCGCGTGCCCCAGGAACGCCGGCCCGGAACCCAGGTGGTAGTCGATGTACTCCCGGCCGTCGACCGCCGTGACCCGGCTGCCGTAGCCGGAGGCGATCACCAGGTTGACCTCAGGCGGCAGTTGGAACAACCCCAGACCGCCCCCGGCCAGCGTGTTGGCCGCGATCTCCAGCAGTTGCTGCTGGCGCTCGACGCCACTTGCAGTTACAACCGTCATGCTTCGCTCTCCTTCCGATGAAAGTCCCGGCGCGGCCGGATCTGGCGACCACGAAACTCCAGGAGGAAGTTTGCCAGGTGCCGTGTCGCCGCGTCGGCCAACTGCTTACCCTTTTCCGGCGTGGCCAGCGTGGGATCGCCCTGGATGCCGGTGCTGGAGTTACGACTGAAGAACTCCTGGAAGTTGACCGGACCGCCCCTGGCCAGATCCCAGAAGATGTGCTCCGAACGCTGGACTTCGTCCATCGTCTTCACGGCCTTCGACATATCGACCAGATCGGCTTGCAGGTGCAGGATCAGCGACGTTTCCGCCTCGCATGCGTGGGAGAAGCCGCCGGGGTAGGGCGACTCCCGCCAACTGAGGTCCTCGGGATGGAGCAACGACCACCAACTCAGCGCGGCGCAGATCGCTTCGGTCTGGTTATTGATCAGGCGTGCGGCGATGTCGATGAAGGGCGCGTTGCTGCCGTGCCCGTTGTAGAGGACGATATGCCGGAAGCCGTGGTGGGCCAGACTGCGCCCGATGCAGGCCAGGTAGTCGATGATGGTGTGGGCGTCGATGGCGATAGTGCCGGGGTAGTCCAGGTGGTGCTCGTTGAAGGAGTAGGGCACCGGGTGCATCACCAGCGCGGGTGCGGCGCCGTCCCCGGCTTGCTCCGCCAGGCTCCGCACGGCCGCCTCGGCCATACGCCCAGCCGTGAGGTAATCGGTCATCAGCGGGAGATGGGGGCCGTGCTGCTCGGTCGTGCCGACCGGCAAGACAATCACCGGGTCATGCTGCACCGCCTCCCGCACCTGCGGCCAGCTCAGTTCCTCATAGCGATACGTCTGCATCTGCTGCTCCTGTCCTCCAGTGCGCCGGCTCTTCGCCCCGATACGGTTTCGGCCCGCGACTGCGGTCGCGGGTAGGCTTATCTAAACTGTATTGCTCTTCGCCTTTCCAGCATATGCTACTCTGCCGGACGGCGGCGCGCATCTTGACATTCCCGGCTACAGGACTGACCAGGGTCCGCCCGCGCTTTCTTACCCTGCCCGTGCGATCGCGGCGGGCGTTCCATCACGATGGCAACAGGAGCCGTGGCAGCTTTTGGCAGTTTGGCGGCGCACTTTGATAGCTGCCGTACCGGACGCTTCACACGAACGGCGAGCGGTATAGGTGCGGAGCGATAACGGATCACCCGCACCTTGATGATCTCAGGAGGTGACACGGATGCGAATGCAACGCTCGATGCTGGTCATGCTCATCGGCACGGTTGTGCTCTTGCTGGCGGGGGTTCTTGTCGCCCTCGTCACTGCCCACCGAACGCCGACAACGTTTCCGGCCGGCAGCCCGCAAGCCACCGTCGCCACCTACCTCCGTCTGCTACAGGATGGGCAGGTTGACGACGCCTACGCCATGGCGGCATTCGATCAGCCCACAATGACCCGTGAGCGCTATCACCAGGCGTTCGATCACTGGAACCAGCAGCCGCATCGCGTGACGCTGCTGCGCACCACGGTCACGACCGACCAGGCGACGGTCACCGTGGAGATCTCGACCTTCACGTCCACCTTGCTGGGAGCAGGCGATCACTCGTCCCAACAGACGTTCACCCTCTTGCTCCGGCAGGGGCATTGGCTGGTCACGGGGCCACCCTACCTCTTTGGGTGACGCCCTTGGGGACGCAGGTAGCGATGACAGGGGAGGAAGCACATGACAACCACACGACGCACCTACACCTATCTGCTGGCCCTGGCCGGGCTGTTGGTGACCATCTCCGCTGCCGCCGGTCTGCTGGCACTGGTTGTCTCTACCCTCGTGCTCCACTCTAGCACGTTGCTCGGCGATGAGCGCAGCGTTGCCAGCTCCTATCTGGCCGAACTGGTCGTCGGCTTGCCGGTATGGCTCGGGCACTGGCTCGTAGCCGAGCGCAGCCTCGCCCGAAACCCGGAGGAGCGAGATGCAAGCCAGCGACGCCTTTACCTGGCCGCCGTCTTCGCCGTCAGCGCGGTGGTGGCGCTGTTCGCCCTGCACACGCTCCTGCGCGTCATCCTCACCTTGCCTGGCGCAGACGCCCGTCAACCGTTGATCGCCACCGGCATCAGCGCCGCCGCGCGTTTGCTCATATTCGGCGGAGCCTGGGCTGTCCATACCCCTGTTGACCACCAGCGCTTTGCAAGTCGGAACAGCACAGCCGGCGTGGACGATGCCCATGACCTGGCCGTGTACGTGCTGACGGGCACGGCGCTGGTCTTCTTGCTCATCGGCCTGGACCAGGCCATTCGCCAGATCGTTGGGGACCTGCTGTCCGCCGGGCAGACGGAACTCCTCGTCGTTGCCGGGCAGAACCTCTGGACTATTTGGGGCGCGATCGCCGCCTGGGTGCTGGCCGGCGGCACGATCTGGGCACTCGTGTGGCAGTACGACCTGGCGCGCGGCGGGCGGCGACTGCTGCGGGTCATCTACCTGTACCTCGTGCTGCTTATCGCCGTGCCAACCACGATCGGGACGGGCGTGGATGGACTCTACGAACTGCTGCGCCGCCTCTTCGGCTATCAACCGTTGGAAGCCACCTGGGCATTCCTGGGCAGCGTGCTCCCGCCCTTACTGGTCGCCGCCGGTACGTGGGCCTACCACTGGTTGACGGTGCGACAGCAGGCACGCTACGTCAGCGATGTTCCCGCGGCGCCGGCAGCGGAGGGCGAGCCAGCAGCGCCTGAGCGTGGTGTTTCCGGCATTGCCTGGCCGCGCCGCCCGGGACTGGCGCTGCTGGCCTTATTGGGGCTGGGCGTCAGTGCATCCGCCTTCGTCGCCGTACTGTGGCTCGGTCTGGACGCCCTGATTAACAGTGCCCCTTCGTTATCGGGGTCCGATTGGTGGCGCGATCGCCTGAGCGTGAGCCTCGCGGCTGGGGCGGTCGGGGCGGTTGCCTGGTTCAGTGGCTGGTGGCGCTTGCAGCGCGCGGCTACGCTGGTTCGTCAGGAGCGCGGAGCGCAGGAACGCCGGTTGCTGCTGGGGTTCATCGCCGTCGTAGGGACGCTCTTCGCCTTCGGCTTCCTGATCGCCTTACTCTGGTTCGCTTTCCGAGCGCTCCTCGGCGTGCCCGTCGGAGCGCACGGCTTGAGCACGGCGCTGAAGGAGTTCAGCGCCGCCCTCGTTGCCCTGCTACTGGCAGCCTACCACGGGCTGATCTTGCGCACCGACAGCAGCATAGAACCCGGGCCTCCCATTCCTCAGCGGATCCGAGTACTGGTTTCCCCCGGCGCTGAGGCAATGCTGGCAGCGTTACGGCAGGATTCCAGTCTGCAGATCGAAGTGGCCGGATGGCTGCTTGATGACGTGCGGGTAGCACAGCGCGACCTACCCGCGCTGCTTGCGCGACTCACAACCGCGGGCCCCTCGCAGGAGGGTACGCAGACGTTACTGGTGCTCGGTCCAGATGGTCCGACAATCTACCGCTACCGCAGCGAACGTTAGGCGGACGCCCGCCCTTTATGAAGGTTGACGAATAAAACGGGGATTGTAGGCGCGTCCGTAGGGGCAGGTCCCCGTGCC
>DHIZ01000216.1:38606-63826 GCA_002404055.1 Chloroflexi bacterium UBA4733 | reverse complement strand
CAGGCACGGGGACCTGCCCCTACAGCTCTATCCGAATCCCGGATCTGTTTGTCATACTTCATTAAGGGCGGGCGTCGGGCTGCGTCAACTGGACGTGCGGCACGCGCCCCGTCGCATGCCGCAAGCACGAGTTTGACTGAACGAGAAACGTGCGGGAAGCGGTGAACGCCGCCTAGGCCTGCTCGCTCCGGGCCGTGTGCGTCTGACGAACCGGCAGTTCGGCGATCGCCACGTAGGAATCGGAATTGGGGCTACCGGGCAGGATGCCCTGGCCGTGGATATAGACGATGTGGCCGGAGTGGACTTCCTGGTAGGAACCTGAGGGGGCGCGGTGTCCACCGGCAAGGCGTAATGGTCGCATGAGGTGATCCTTTCTTCGTCATTGAAGCGCGAACGACATTGCTCGCCATCCTGAGAGATCACGCCGGTGAAGCGAGCGGACTATACTGCGACCGCCATTGGTCGCAGCGGAAGCACACCCTCCACAGACGCGGCTCGGCAAACGGACGGGGCCGTTTGCGTTACAAGTTGAGCATACCACCCGCTCGCGGTCCTGTAGAATGAAGGCCCGAAAATCTTATGAAATCTACACAGAACGGCTACCACGAATGCTGCCGCAATGCTGAATAGTCCTGACGCCAACGAGCCTACCGCGATCGTCTTGCAGAGCGGGCAGAAGCTGGTCGAGATCAGCTGGGCGGACGGCCACCAGAGCGCCTACCCGTTTGCGCAACTGCGCTGGGCCTGTCCTTGCGCGCACTGCCAGGGCGAGATGGGCAGGCCCGGCGTGTTGGCGAGTACCAGTACACTGACGGTCGCTGAGCAGCAACTCGTTGACCTGCAACTGGTAGGCCGCTACGCCCTGCAACCGCGCTGGGCCGATGGCCACGAGACGGGGATCTACGCCTTTGAAGACTTGCGGGCAATCTGCCCCTGTACACAATGTGCGCGGTCGCGGTAGGTTGGCGCAGCAACGCCTGGGTGCGCGCTTCGCTTGAGTCTACGCCTGGCTCGACCCGATTTCGTGCCCGGCCATTCCTTCCAGCACGGTGAGCAGCGCCGAGTGATCCAGGTCGCCTTTGCCGGCCACCGCCAGCGCCTGGAAGAGTTGGCTGACCAGCGCGGTGCTGGGCAACGGCACGCCATAGGCGTGGCCGGCAGCCAGGGCGATGCCGAGGTCTTTCTGGTGCAGGCGCACCTTGAATCCGGGGGCGAAGGAGTGCTGCAGGAAGTTCGGTCCGCGCAGTTCCATGACACGGTTGCTCGCCAGGCCGCCGCCCAGCACCTGCAAAATCTTCGCCGGATCCACACCGGCCTTTGAGCCAAGCACGAGCGCTTCGCTCACGGCCTCGATGGTCAGGGCCACGACCACCTGGTTGCAGGCTTTGACGACCTGACCTGCGCCGCTATCGCCAACCCGCACGATGGTCTTGCCCATTGCCGCGAAGATCGGCTGCATCCGCTCGAACGTCGCCTCATCGCCGCCCACCATGATCGAGAGCGTGCCGGCGATGGCCCCCTTGTCACCCCCGCTGACCGGGGCGTCAAGCATCGTCACGCCCTGTGTTGCAGCCTGCTCTGCCAGGCGCTGCGCCACCACCGGTGAGATGGTACTCATATCAATCAGCACCAACCCGGCCTGCGCCCCCGCCAGCACGCCATCAGGACCTTCAACCACTGCCGCCACATCCGGCGAATCCGGCAGCATCGTGATGACGATGCTGCTCTGTTGCGCCACCTCGCGCGGGTTGCCGGCCGCCCGCGCGCCCTCAGCGACGAGTTCGTCCACCGCACCCCGACTGCGGTTATGGACGACAAGCGCGTGCCCGGCTTGCATGAGGTTGCGAGCCATGGGCTTGCCCATGATGCCGAGACCGATAAAGCCGATTGTTTCTGCCAAGGTTCTCTCTGCCCTTCCGCTACTGCCCGATTGTAGCGTGCCGCGGCATCCTCTTGGCGTTGGCTAGCCTGGTGGGCAGTGTGGATCAACCCGGCCGCCCGGGGCGCTGCCGCGTGGCGTTTGGAATGGTAATCGTCAGACAGCGGCGCGCCTCAGCGGGCACGCCAGCAGCGTGAACGGGTCGGCGGTGCTGCCGGGCCAGCATTCCGGCCACCGGAGCACGCGAGCCGTCGCTGTCTCTAGCACGGTCCGCACGTAGCCTTCCCGCGCCCCGCCGCGCAACGCCAACATCGCCTGCCACGCGGGCCACGCCTCGTCGCTTTCCGGCGCAATGTCCGTTGGCAGAAAGAGGTGAACCAGCCAGGGATCGGCCAGAATAATGGCAGCGCTGTCCCGCGGTTGCCAGGCTCCCGTCCCCTCCGCTTCGGGCAGGCTCCAACGGCCGGCCAGGTGGGCCCGCGCCCAGCAGAAGGCCGCAGGGTACTGGCGGCCGGCGATATGCCGCGTATGTAGCCATGGGCGCGAGCCCGGTGGTAACGGCAGGCCGAGCGGGGCCGCGCCCGTCAGCGCCTCCGGCGGGACTGCCAGGTCGAGGTCCAGGTAGGTGACGCCTTGCTGGAATCCGGTCGCCATGTAGAGTGCGGCAGCAATGTCGTCCTCGGGCACGGTCTCCAGGCGGCTGCCGCCTGCGGCGCGCGTGATGCGCTTGGCCTCCTCCACCAGTGCGCGACCCACCCCTCGCCTGCGGCGGTCAGCGCGCACTTCCAGCGTCTCCAGGTAGCCGTAGCGGCCCAGGGGCGGCGCTTCCTGGCAGAGCAACAGTTCAAGGTGGCCGATCACGGCGTCGCCTTCCACGGCCACCAGCACCTCACCCCCGGCAGCCTTGACGACAGCAAAATAGAACTCGGCCCGCTCGGGGTCGCCTTGAGCATGGAAGAAGCTGTCGAAGCGATACATGGTGGTGATCGCCGAGATATCCGCGGGAGTTGCCGAGCGAATTGCGAAATTGGGTTTTCGTGTGGGCACTGGTCGTCGCCCTCCCCCGTCTGGATACGCCGGATCCAGTTCGTGCGTTGGTGGCCGGCGACTGAAGTCGCGCCTAACGCTGCGAAGCCCGCCTTCGCGGGCTGACCTAAACTGAAGCCACGATGGGATCTACATGGTGCGCGCTCGGGGCCTGCGGGTTTCATCGTGGCTTGAGTTTAGTCCGCGAAGGCGGACTTCGCTATGGTAGCCGCAACTTCAGTCGCCAGGCGTCTGCCACACTGCACGACCACGTGCGCTATCATTGCCCGGCTTATTGGGATGATCGTTTCAGCACATCGGAATGGAGCGCAGCCGTGAAGATCAGCAAGGTGGAAACGACGGTCGTCGCGGTCCCCGACCCGCCCTTACGTAACGTCAATGGGGTGCATGAACCGTATGCTGTGCGCGTCATCCTCCAGATACACACCAACGAGGGCGTGACGGGGCTGGGCGAGATGCCCGGCGGCACGCGCTTCAAGGAGGAGCTGGACGCTGCGGCGGCCAAGATCATCGGTCTCAACCCCGATCACACTGAATGGCTCCGCCAACTCTTCCCCGACTCGCCGCGCCTCTGGTCGGCCTTCGAGGCGCCCTGCCTGGATGCCGTGGGCAAGGCAACTGACCGCTCCGTTTCCGATCTGCTCGGCGGCGCGGTGCGCGAACGCGTCGCCTTCTCGGCCTACCTCTTCTACAAGTTCGCCACGCCGGACGGCTGGTTGGAGACGCCAGCCGGGACGCCGCAAGCGTGGGGCGATGTCGGCATGTACGGCTGGACGCCGGAAGTGCTCACGCCGGAAGCGATGGTGGAGGAGACGGCGGAGTTCGTGCGCCGCTACGGCTTCCGCTCCCTTAAGCTCAAGGCCGGGCCGCTGCCCCCCGATGAGGAAGTACGCACTCTCCGGCTGATCCGCGAGCGCTTTGGCCCCGACTTCCCGCTGCGCATTGACCCGAATGCCGGCTGGTCGGTGGAGACGGCGCTGCGCTTGCTGCCCCAACTGGAAGAGATCGGCCTGGAATACTACGAGGACCCCGTGCGCGGCATGGACGCCATGGCGGAAGTGGGCCGCCACACGGAGATCCCCATGGCGACGAATATGTGCCTGGTCGGCTTCAAGCAGTTCCCCGAAGGCGTCGCCAAGGATGCCGTGCAGGTGGTGCTGGCTGACCATCATGGTTGGGGCGGGTTGTGGGCGATGAAGCAGTGTGGGCAAATCTGCCGCATCTTCGGCATGGGCACATCGCAGCACTCTAACTCCCACCTGGGTATCTCGATGGCGGCCATGATCCACGCCGGCGCCACGGTGCCCAGCCTGACCTACGCCAGCGACACCCACTACCCCTGGCAACAGGGCTGGGACATCGTGAACGAGACCTTCACCTTCAGCGACGGCTCCCTCCCGATTCCGCCCGGTCCGGGCCTCGGCGTCACCCTCAACCAGGAGCGCCTGGGCCGCCTGGCCGAGATCGCCGCCGCCCGCCCCTCCGAACGCCGCGACGACCTCAGCACGATGCGCCGCTGGTTCCCGGCGTGGGAGGCGAAACGGGAGCGGTGGTGAGAGATCGTCTACGTCGTCAATACGACGCAAGTCGGGCCCGCTGCATTCGGACTCTAGTGCTGCTATCCCAACTAGGTGACGGCCCAAGGGGGCGGATAGCGGCCATTGAGAATCAACTGGTGACGCGCTCCCAGTGGGCCGTCCAGATCAGCGTGGTTAAAGCCCAGGGCCCGTTCTGTTGCCTGACCGACCGGCGTCTTGCCGACAAGGTGAAGGTGCATGTTCGCGAACGTAAAGTGCTCGGACCAGGCATCAAGACGCGGATCGAACAGGCGTACCCTTCGCCCCCAGAGCCGAAGGCTGACGCGGTCTCGCTTTCGTGAGTTGCAAAACGCGCAAGACCAGGCATAGTTATCGAGATGATCCGGCCCGTGCCGTCCAGGAGTCGGCAGGACGGGGTCGAGGTATCCTTCCATGTACTGCTTCCAGCGTGTTCCTGGAATGATATGGTCAAGCTGGAACTGACCGATCGCCGGAGCCAGGCAGTATTCACAGCACTCCCGAGCGCGACTGCGCACGATCAGCCGAACCAAGGCATCGCGGGGATCATGACGGTCACGACCGGCCAACTCCTGCAGAAGGGCATGAAAAGGTGAGGCAGTCACCGAGAAGGCGAGGGAGTCTTCGCGGCTCGTTTCCTCTTGGCTGAGGTGATGAGCGCGCGTTTTTGCCTGGGATCCTCCTCAATCGCCCGCCACGTTTCCAGCGCCTGTTCAAATGTCGCTTTAATATACCGCCGGGCATCTTCTTCGGACATGTTGTGCGTCAAGGCATACTCACGTACGCTCCGCTCGTGCATAAGATGCCCGTTCTCGGCTACCAGTGCCTCAATCTCGGCAGTTTCCGCCTTCGTGATGGTCCCGTCGTCCTGTCGATCAAACAGATCATCAAGACGCCGGCTCTTCTCCGGGCTGAGCAGCGGCTCCGGTTCGGGCAGATCCAGCAACACCGGCCAAGCTTGCACGGAGAACAGGTCGTCGAGCCCGATACCCAACACCGCGGCGGTGGCGGCGGCGGCGGCGAGGTCGGTGCGCTCCACGGGTGCTGCCTGCATCAGTTCCCGGAGCGTTCCGGGATCGACCGTTATGCCGTAGCGTTCCTCAATCTGGCGTCCCAGGTCATCGACGCTGAGGCGCCGCTCCTCCAGGATGGCCGACAATCGGGGATACACAGCGACACTCATCACTTGCCCTCTCTTCCGTGGTGACGACACCAGTATACGCCCTCGCGATCGTACCAATGTTCATACAGGCGCCGATTCGCTCGCCTGGACGGCTCCGCCGCGCCGGGCGGTCAGCGCCGCTGCCAAATAGGCGCGTGCTCCTGCGTCCAGTCGCTCGCGGGGCAGCGTCGCCAAAGGCTGCAGACGGAATGGCTGCTGTTCAGAGGCGTTGGGCAAGAGCGTTGCGACGTCATAGGCGACCGCCGGGCAAGATATGCAGGCCGTCGTTATCCTCCATCGTGAGCACCGCGTCGTCTCGCAGGACGACGGCTCGCAGGGAGGTGACGTACTCCAACGGCGGCAGTTCCTTCGTGAGATAGGCCGTGATATCCAGCGGCCAGCGCTCTTCGCCTTCTTTGCCCCAGACGACCGATCCCCGCGCCATCGGGACCTGCCGGGCGAGGTAGGCGGCCAGAGCGGGTTCCGACGTCTCCAAGATTTCCCTCCAGCGTTTATTCGATCACCAAGGTCCAGAGTTGGGGTGATGCTGGGCGTTCAGCACCCACAGCCACACAAATATTGTCAGTCAACCATGCCGTACATATCCTCAACGGAGATGCAACGCACCAGCGGCTCCCTGGTCAGCGTGGCGCCGCAGCCGGTCCGTCCGTAGATCAGGCGAGGTGTGCCGCCGCGATATCCCGGCAACGCCGCCGAATGGTCATCAAGGTTGGTGAGTACTTCCCTACCCAACGGACGCGCCGACCACTTGACCGTGCCGACGAAGCTGATGTGATCACGGTCGCGCACGCCGACCAGATCAATCTCATGCGCTCCGTCGGTGCTCCACCAGGAGTCGACGCGTTCCGCCTCCAGCTCTCCCTGAGCAGCAAGGCCGCGGGCGTGTTCGCGGGCCATCTCTTCAAAGATGCCGCCCATGTGTTCGTCGAGGTTCGGCAAGATGCGCCCGTCCACCAGTTGGGCGCCGAGGCCGCGCGCGATGTGCGCCCGATTCGGCGCGATGAAGCGGAACCAGAAGGCAAAGTAGGGATCAATGATCCGATAGATGCCGCGTTTGCTACGCGCAGCGTCCGCCAAGGCAGGGATGCGCCGCTCCAGAATGCCGAGGGTCACGAGCCGCCGAAGCGGGCGCTCAACTGCAACTTTCGCATAATCGGCAATCTCACTGGGCCGTGTGCGACCCAGGGCAACGGCCTGCAAGACGCGAAATGCTCCTTCCAGTTCGGGGAGTTCGCCGGAGAGCACGAGTTCCGCTGCGTCGACCAGAGGACTTGTCGCGCTGCCAAAGAGCTGTATCAGGTTCGTGCGCCGGTCCAGAAGTGGATTCCATTGGGCCAAATAGAGCGGTGTGCCGCCCAGCACGCCGTAGACGACTGCCCGCTCGGCGGCCGGTAAAGCAGGAACGAAATCGCCCGCCGCCCGATAGTCCAGTGGAGCGACGCCGAGAGACGCCGTGGCGCGTTGGTGCAACGGCGCCGCCGACTCCATGGTCTGGCGCATATAGGCCACCGCTGAACCGCAGAGCACCAGCATGACGTTGCTGCGCTGGCCGCGCTGATCCCACCAGCGTTGGACGATGCTTTCCAGGCCGGGTGTGGAGTCAGTCAGGTATGGAAATTCATCGAGCACGACGACAAGGCGCTCCTGACCGGTGTTGGCGGTGACGAAGTTGAGGGCGATTGACCAGTCAGGAAAGATGTACCCCGGCGGCAGTCCCACATCGCCCAACGTGGCGCGCGCCACATCGGTGAACGCCGCCAGTTCGACAGCGGCGCTCTGTTGCGTCGCCGCGTAGTAGATGCAACGTCGCCGTTCGATGAAGGCTTGTAGCAGATAGGTCTTGCCGGCACGCCGACGACCCCACACCACGACCAGTTGACCGCCTGGGGCCTCTGCTCGCGCCTTCAGCACGGCGAGTTCGCGGTCCCGGTCGATCAGCTCCGTATTCAAGCTGCAAAGGTAGCATGCAGGCTTGCATCATGCAGCCTTACATGATGCAAGCCTGCATGCTCGCCACGACGGTAACCCGCTCGGGCGCTCAGTTTCAGCGCACCTTCTCGCGCCGTCTTGCCGGGGCGACGCCGTTCAGCAGGGGGCGGGCAGGGCCGTTGCGATCGGGCGGGGGGGCGACGCGCGCGGTAGCGGCAACCTGAGCGCTGCTATCCAGCGGCAGGTCGATGGTAAACGTCGCGCCGCGACCGGGAATGCTGCTGGCAACGATCGTGCCATGGTGCGCAGCCACAATGGCCTTGGCGATGGCGAGCCCCAGGCCCATGCCGCCGCTGATACGGGCGCGGGAGGCGTCACTGCGGTAGAAGCGGTCGAAGATGCGGGGCAAATCGGCCGCCGGGATGCCGGGGCCGCTGTCACTCACGCGCAGCCGGGCCGAATTGCCCATGCGAGCAGCCGACATCGTCACCACCGCGCCGGGCGGCGTGAATTTTAAGGCGTTGTCGCCGATATTGATCAGCACTTGCTTCAGCTTGTCACGGTCACCCACGACCAGCAACGATCCGTCGGCACGGACTTCGATGGTGGCGTGCGTCCCGACCAGGCGCAGTTCGGCCGCAACGTCGCGCAACAGGGCGGCGACATCAACCTGACCCAACTGGAGCTGCGTCTGGCCCTCGACGCGGGAGATTTGCAGCAGGTCGTTGACCAGTCGCGTCAAGCGCTGGATCTCCAGGTCCATCGTGCGCAACACCTTCTGCACGCGCTGCGGGTCGCCCTCGTCGGCCCCAAGCAGCAGCATCTCCACGTTGCCGCCCAGGGCGGTGAGTGGTGTGCGCAGTTCGTGCGCGGCGTCGGCAGTGAAGCGCTGCTGCGAGCGCAAGCTGGCTTCCAGCCGGTCAATCATGTGGTTGAAGTTGCGGGCCAACGTCGCCACCTCCCGGCTGCCGGCCGGTCCGGTGAAGCGGCGCGACAGATCGCCGCCGGCAATCGTCCAGCTCACACCGGCCATGCGGTTAAGCGGCTGCAGGACGCGGCGTGTCAGGGCCAGCGCCAGAAAGGTACCGCCGCCCAGGGCAACGCCGCCGCCCACCAGCAACACGAAGTGGAAGATGGAAAGGAAGGTATCGATTTGCGCCAGGGAGGTACTGACCTCCAGCACGCCCTGGGTGCCGCCCGGCGATGTGGCCGGTTCCAGGAGCGTCGCCTGACGGCCCGGCGCCCGGCCGCTGTCGATGTGCTGCTGCTGTCCGGAAGCGTCCAGGCTCTTGATAAGCTGGCTGGGAGGCGCGAGCATGCCGTGCAGCAGGTTGCTGTCGCCGCCCTGGGCCACAACCGCACCGCTGCCGCTGATGAACCGGACAGCGACGTTCGCAGGAACGAACTGATCAAACCCCATATTGGGCGCCACCTGGGTCGACGGCACCGGCGTGGTGCTGGCGGTCGGTGTGGCAACAGGGCTGGCAGCCGTCGTGGCCCCACCCGGAGTCGGGCAGGGCGCCGTCGGTGATTCGCCGCACGGGAACATGGTCGGCATACTCAGCACGTTGCGCCCCCCAAAGGAGGTCATCATGGCTGAGCGCCCGTTTGCCGGCGGCGGCAGCACCTGCAACTGAGCGCCGGAGGCCAGGCGCGCGGCGTCCGCTTGCAACTGGCTGTAAACGCTCTGGTCGAGGACGTAGGTCAGGCCGGCGAAGAGGCCCAGTCCCAGCAAGCCCAGCGCAGCGCTCAGGCAGGCGACATAGAGGATCGCCAGTTGCCAGCGCAGGGAGATGCGGGAAAGCAGGAAGCGCACCGCCTCACCCCCCGCCGGGCAGACGCAAGCAATAGCCGACGCCCCGCACCGTCTGAATCAAGCGTCGCTCGCTATCACCCAGCTTCTCGCGCAACGAACTGATGTGGACCTCGACCACGTTGGTGTCACCGATGTAGTGGTAACCCCAGAGCCGGTTGAGGATCGTTTCGCGCGAGAAGACCTGACGGGGATGGGCCAGGAAGAGTTCAAGCACGTCAAACTCGCGTGGCGTCAACAGGACCGCGCCGCCATTGCGCCAGACTTCTCGCGTGTCGCGATTCAGCACGACGTCGGCGTAGCGCAAGACCTGATGCAGCGTCTTGCCGCGACGGCGGAGCACCGAGCGCACGCGGGCGAGCAACTCCTGGAAGCGGAACGGCTTGACGATATAGTCGTCGGCGCCGCCGTCCAGACCGGCGATGCGGTCCTGCAACTCCCCTTTGGCGGTCAGCATGATGATCGGCACGTCGCTGGTGGCGGAGATGCGCCGGCAAACCTCCAACCCGTCGGTGCCGGGCAGCATGATGTCCAGGATGATCAGGTCCGGCTTCAGCCGGGTGGCCATACGTAGGGCGGTGGGACCATCGGCGGCCGTATCCACATGGTAACCCTCGTGGGTCAAGCCCAGTTCCAGAAATTCGCGGATGGTCTCCTCGTCATCGACCACCAGAATGCGCGGCGCCGCTTCGGCGGACTGCTCCTGCGGAGACAACTCGGTCGCTGCCATGGGTGCTCCTCCTGTGCCATCGCCGCGGTAATCGCTGCGCAGGTGGACTTGAAGCAAAGTAGTTCGGGCGCAGCGGCCCCATCCTGTCATTGATGATACCGGCCAGGCTGAAGGGAAGGGGCGGAACAACTGAAGGTTTGCTGAAGAGGGCTATATCAGCAGCCGTGCCCAGTCGAGCATCAATTGGGCGTGTGGCATAATCGCCGCTAGCGTGAAAGGACAACATCGTGGAACTGCTTTACCTGGGAACCGCTGCCGCTGAAGGGTATCCTGCCCTGTTCTGTTCCTGCCAAAACTGTCTTTCAGCCCGCGCGGCCGGCGGGCGCTGCCTGCGGCGGCGCACTTCAGCCCTGATTGATGGCGAACTGTTAATTGATGTTGGCCCTGATCTGCTCGCTGCCACCCATGCACTGCAGCTCAGCCTCGACAGCGTGCGCTGGGTGCTGCAGACGCACAGCCACTCCGACCACCTGCTGGAGAGCAACTTCACCTTCCGCGAACAAGGGTTCACCGGCACCGTCCCGGCCTGGTGGGAACTCTGCGGCTCCCAACCGACGATTGACATCATCACCGGCTTTGGCAATCTCGATCAGCGGCGTCTCACATTAAGAACCGTTGCAGCGTTTGAGACCTTCACGCTGGGTCCCTACACCGTTACTGCCCTGCGCGCCCGCCACGACATGAGCATCGACCCGCTGTTCTATGCCATACGCCGGGACAATGCCGCAATACTGTGGGCGAACGACACCGGCGCGTTCTTCCCAGAAACCTGGCAGGCGCTCGACCAACTCGCGCAAGCCGGCGTGCGTTTCGGCTTCGTCGGCATCGAGGCGACGATGGGCACGGCTGCTACACCGGACGGCGACAATCCCGGCGGCCATATGACCATCGAACAGTGCGCCTGGCATCACCAGGAGTTGGGTCGCCGCGGTCTCCTGGCCCCCGGCGCGCAACTGTTCGCCCACCACCTGTCGCATGCCAACAACCCGCCACACGCTGAGCTAGAGGACAAATTGCGTCCCCACGGGGTGGCGCCGGCGTATGACGGGCTACGAGTGACGGTGAGATGAGCAGGGAACGGTGAGTACCGTCGCCTGGCGGCTATGTATCCTGTCCGCGCCGTAGGCGATCTAACTCCGCGCGAAGACACGCGACTTCCGCCTCCGCGTTCTGTCGCGCCTCCGTCTCCAGGTGCTGACGCGCTTCTGCCGCGCGCTGCGATGCTTCTGCCGCGCGCTGCGATGCCTCCGCTTCCCGGATGCGAAGTTGTTGGGCATGGAGTGGTGTAAGTTGCGCTCCGCTGCGCCCGTCCAGCACCTCCAGGACGTCATCAACGATCATAAAGCGGATCGGCAGCACCCTGCTGGCGAAACTGCCGTCCGCTTCCTCCAACAAGGGCTCCGGACCCTCCCGGCCCAGCAAGTTCCAGCCGCGGATTCGTGGCCCGGCAAACTCGCCCGACGGGTTGAAGAGCCAGTACTCGGGAATGCGTAGCTTGTGATAGGCATCAAGCTTCCCGACCTGGTCGGCCTTGAGAGAGGTAGGTGAGAGGTATTCCGCAACCAGATCGGGCATCTTGCCTTCTTGCCACGGATCGTAGACGCGGTGATTGCGCTGGGGCACTCCCCGCGCCACAAGCAAGTCGGGCTGCAGCATCGGCTCTCGTCCCGCCGCGTCCCGGCGCAGCCAGCGCTGGAAACTGACGTAGCAGTCGGGGCCGGCAAAGCGCTCAAAGAGGACGGTGTAGCAAAAGATCTGCTCCATATAGTGGTAATCGCTCGCCAACGGCTCGTCCCCTTCCTCGCTGTATTCCAGTTCCATCGGGTCAAGCACTGGAAAGAGGGTCAAAGTCTCCTGTTGCAGCATCGCGTTCCATCCTTACCGAATGTCGGTCCTGCCTGGCCATCCACGCTGAACATGAGTATAGGTGGTCCGATCTCGTTCCCGCCGCGAGGCGGAAGACTCCCGCCGATGATACTGCCTGCCCGAACCGCCACCAGGTACCCTTCAGCGATGGTCCTTCGCCATGGTCCGCTCCGCCGCTTGGCGCATCACGTCGATTGGCGCCGGCTGGCCGGTCCAAAGTTGGAACGATTCCGCGCCCTGATAGACGAGCATCGGCAGACCGCCGAGCACGCGAGCGCCGGCCTGGCGAGCCTCCCGCATGAGGCGGGTCTCCAGGGGATTGGCGACCAGATCAAATACCAGGGCATTGGCAGCCAGGAGCGGCTCGGGCAACGGCGTGGCATCCACGCCTGCGCCGAGCATGCCGGCGGGTGTCGCGTTCACCACGAGCGGCGCCTCCGCCAGGACGGCCTGAAACTCCAGGCTATGCCAAGCGAGCACAGTAACGCGATCATTGCCCAGAGCGGCGGCGAGGTCATCGGCGCGCCGGCGATGGTGGTTAGCGAGCCACAGTCGCCCGACGCCGGCTCCGAGCAGCGCCACGGCGACAGCGCGGGCGGCGCCACCGGCGCCGAGCAACAGCACGTCCGCCCCGACGGGATCGAAGCCTCCATCGTCCCGCAGCGCCCGTAAGAACCCTCCTACATCGGTGTTATAGCCAGCCAGTTGCCCGTCCTCGTTGACGAGCGTATTGCTTGCCCCTATTTGCTCCACCAGTGGGTCACGGCGCGCCAGGTAGGGCAACACGGCCAGCTTGTAGGGAATGGTGACGTTGCTCCCCAGCGCATCCGGCTGGGTCAGCCGCGCCAGGTGAACGGCCAGCGCCTCCGGCGCCAGTTCCCAGGCGTGGTAGTACACATCCAGTCCCAGCGTGTCAAAGGCGGCCTGTTGAAAGACTGCGGAGATGGAGTGGCGAAGCGACTGGCCGATGACGCCGCAGACGCGCGTCACGGTCGGCGCGAGCTGCGGAATAGCGACTGGAAGTTACCGTCGAAGGCAGCCAGGTACTCGTGCATCGCCAGGACATCCTCGGTCTCTACCGGCCCATCCACGTTCGGCAACCCTTCGTCAAAGGGGTCGGCCAGGCAGTGGTGCAGGCGGGTCAGCAAATCGCCGGTGAAGCACACACGGTTGGCAATCGCGCCGCACCCTTCACAGTGCGTGGCAATCACGGCCGTGGCCGTGCGGCGACTCAGCACGCGCAACAGGTGCAAGCGTTCGCCGCACTGGGGGCAGCCTGACGATGCCAGGCACTGCTCGATCGCCCCGTCCAGCCCGTCGTCCACACCGCCTCCGTCGCTGATTGCCGTGGGGGCATTGTACGTGCCGACGCCACTGGAGGGAAGGCAGTCATGCCCCGGAAGCAGAGGCTATGCCTTGACGGCAGCAAGTTCGCCTTGCCGCCAGGCGCCCAGCACGCGCACGGAGAGACAATACTCGCGCAACTCTTCCAGCGCCGCCTCCACATCCGGGTCGTTCGGGTGGCCGATGATCTCCAGGAAGAAGACGTAGTCCCAGACGCGGCGCTGCGACGGCCGGTGGTCGAAGTGGGTCATGTTCAAACGGTGGCGTACCAGGCAGCCGGTGATATCGTGCAAAGCGCCGACCCGGTCGCGGATGGAGAGCATCACGGCGGTGCGGTCGTTGCCGGAGCGCTGGCCGATCTGGTGTCCCAGCACATAGAAGCGGGTGGCGTTGTCGCTGCGATCCTGCACGTGCTCGGCCAGCACTTTCAGGTGATAGTGCTCGGCGGCGATGCGAGCACCGATGGAGGCGGCGGTCGGGTCGTCCTGCGCCAACTCGGCGGCGCGACTGGTACTGGAGACTTCGATCTGCTCCGCCGCCGGCAGGTGCGTCGCCAGCCAGTTGCGGCACTGGCCAATCGCCACAGGGTGCGAATAGACCCGGCGCACGCTGCTGAGCGGCCCCAGGCCAAGCAGGAATTGGCTGATCGGCAGGATGATCTCCGCACAGACCTTGAGGTTCTGGTCGGCGTTGACAAAGGCGTCCAGCGTCGCCGTGACGACTCCCTGGATAGAGTTCTCGATGGCGGCGACGCCATAGTCGGCGGTGCCGCGTTCTACGGCGGCAAACACGTCCTTCACCGCCGGTTGCGGCAAGTAGCGCGCTGCGGAGCCGAAGCGCCGGTTGGCGGCCTCATGCGTGAAGGTGTGCGACGGACCCAGGTAGGCGACGGTGAGGTGATCCTCCAGGGAACGCATGGCGGAGAGAATCTCGCGATAGATCGCCTTCAGGCTGTCGCCCGTCAGCGGCCCCTGGCTGGCAGCGCGCACGTTCTCATAGACGTTCTCTTCGCGTTCCGGGATGAATGCGGCCACGCTGCCCTGCTGCTTGATCCGCCCGACCCGCTCCACGACCCGAGCGCGCGTGTTGAGCAAGGCCACCAACTGGCGATCCAGGTCGTCGATTTCTTCGCGGCAGGCTGCCAGGAGAGCGGCAGTCTCGGCAGCAGCGGGCGGCAACTTACTCGCGTCGATTGGTTCGTCCATCAAGGCGTTCGTGCCGCTGCCATTTCTGCTCTTGTCGCCAGCGCTGCCGATGGTAGCGCCGAAAGGCGATTGATGTCAACGGGCGGCGAAGTGGCGAAGTGGTTTGTTTCGTTGCGTGTTCGTCCAGCGTATAGGAGAGAACTCCTATTTGGCAGGCGAGCGGCGCATCTGTCGTATCATTCCATCCAGAGAATTGCGGTACGACCATTTGTACCCTGTTTCGGTCTGTCTTGCAGAGTAGCGCGGAATACAAGAGTAGATTTATCCGGCGCAAAACGCAGGCAAGGTCGAAGCGGGGACGGGCACGCCTGAAGGTACGGGGCTGGAGGCGGGGTTGACGTGGCAGACCTCCAAGCGGTCGGGATCGACCTCGGCACAACCTACTCGTCGGTAGCGATCGTCGATGCCCAGGGCAACGTCCAGCTTATCCCTAACGCCGAGTCCGAACGGTTGACGCCGTCGGCTGTCTACTTCGATGACGACTCCATCGTGGTGGGTCAGATTGCCAAGGATAAGGCGGCCAGCGACCCCGATCGGGCGGTGCTCTTTGTCAAACGCCAGATGGGCAGCCTCCATTGGCTCTTCGGCCACGAGGACCAGCGCTACTCCCCAACCGATGTCTCCGCCATCATCCTGGCAAAGCTCAAGCGGGACGCCGAACAGTACCTCAATCGTCCCCTTCCCTACGCCGTCATCACGTGCCTGCCTATTTCGATGACGACCGGCGACGGGCCACCATTGCGGCCGGGGAGCTAGCGGGCTTCAAGGTGCTTGATCTGGTCAACGAGCCAACCGCTGCGGCGGTCGCCTTCGGCGTGGAACGCAGCACACAGGACGAGACGGTGCTGGTCTACGACCTCGGAGGGGGGACGTTCGACGTCACGCTCATGCATGTGGCGGGCAAGCAGATTCGGATCATCGGGACGGATGGAGATCATCAGCTCGGCGGTAAAGATTTCGACGACGCCATAATGGTGTACGCCGTTGAGGCCTTTCAACGCGAACACGGCTTCGATCCGTCCATTGACCCCTTTGTGGCGGCGGAGTTGCGCGGTCAAGCTGAACGAGCCAAACGGGAACTGAGCAAGCTGACCAAGGCATCCCTGGCTGTGCGCGCTCAAGGCAAAAGTACGCGCGCTGTGCTTTCCCGCGAACAGTTCGAGGCGCTGATCAAGCCAAAGCTGGATACGACACTGGCGCTGGTACGCACGGTCATCACGGAGGCGAAAGTAGCACCCGGACAGGTGGACCGTGTGCTTCTCATCGGCGGCTCGACGCGCGTGCCGGCGGTGGCCCAGGCACTGGAGCGCTACTTCGGCAAGGCTCCCGATGCTTCCGTGAACCCGGATGAGGCAGTGGCGCTGGGAGCCGCGCTCATGGCCGCGCGGAAAATGGTCGACGCAGCCCCGTTGGAGGCGCCCCCGAAGGTGATCGAGAAGGTGGGTGGACTGGAAGTCACCGACGTCTCCGCGCACAGCCTCGGCATCGAAGCCTTCGTTCCCGGCACCAGTCAGCGCCTCAATAGCATCCTGATCCCCCGGAACAGCCCGATCCCCACGGAAGTCTCGCGCGAGTTCGTGACCGCCCTTCCCGGTCAGACCGCGATCAAGGTCACGATCTATCAAGGTGAATTTCCAGACCCCAACCTCTGTAACCCCATCGGGGAGTTCACGCTCACGGGTCTGCCAGCGAACCGTTCGGCAGGACAGAAGGTAAGGGTGACGGTTTCCTGCGGAACCAGCGGTGTGGTGAACGTGACTGCACTCGACATCGCCACGGGTCACCAGACTGCCACCGAGGTGAGTTACCGTGGCGACAAGGGTGGCGAAGCCAAGAAGAGCGCCCGAGACCGCTGGAAGACGGCGAAGCCGATCGTCTGAGGACGTGCAGGAGAATTCGAAGCCACGGTGCGCGTCGGGCGCAGGGAGAAGCAGTAGGGGGTATACATGCCGAACAATCGCCACCTGGTGAACGACTTCGATATCCTCCGGCCGACGCAACTCCTCGAACGTGGCCTGCCCCTGCCGGGGTTGGACGGCCGTCACATTGTGGAACATGGCTGGTGCTGCATCATCACCATCGACGGCGTCTACCAGGAGACGCTGGGGCCAGGTAAACACCACCTCGGTCGCTACCCCTTCTTCGGCAACGTCAAGGCCACCGCCGTCGATACGCGCATCAAGACGCTCACAATCTCTACCACCCGCGAGTTCACCATCGAGAAGCCCGTGCCGGTAGAGATCAACCTGGATCTGGCCGTCGAGTATCAGGTGAAGGATGCCCGCCGCGTCGTCCTCGAAGTCGGCCAACCGCTCACCGGACTGTACGACCGGGTGATTCAGGCAGTGCGCGGCGCCGTCGTCTTTGCGACCGTGGAAGACATCCGCCGTCAGGGTGAGACGATCGCCCAGATGACGCTGCAACGCCTGCAAGCAATGCAGCTCCCAAAGATTCTCGGCATTGAGGTCTTCACGATACTCGTCAACTCAATCAAGGCGACGGACGCCGGGAACGATGCGCTGGCCGCCCGCCAGATGGAGGAGTACACGCGGGTGCGCGACTGGCAACTCGATTCGCAAATGCTGTCCCAGTCGCAGATGACGCCGGAGTGGATGCTCATGCATCGACCGGAAGTGTACGCCCAGATGATGGCCGGCAACCAGGCCCTCATGAAGGAGTTGATCGAACGAGGCATGCTTGACCCGGCCGCCGTTCTGAGCCGACCGGTCGGCGCTACGTACGTTGATCCGCAGTCTATGCTGGCTGCCTTGACGGGCGGCGCGGCCTCGGCGTTCGGCGGCGTCCCGAGTCTTGGGTCCGGCATCCCCGCGACACACGGCTCTCCGCAGTTGCCCGAAGCCTTGCCGGGCAGTAGCCAGGCCGCGGCAGGAGGCGACATCATGGCGCGAATGCGCGAGGATATCCGCTACCTCCAGGCGCTGCCGGGAGTGGTGGTAGAGACCAAGCCCGGCATTGACGACCTCGGCGTGCCCGACGGCTCCTACGACGTGCAGGTGCAACTGCCGCGCAGCTCGGGCGGACGTCTCCAACTGTACGTGATGTGCCCACGGGGCTACCCACAGCAACCGCCGACCGTCGAACTGGACCTGGACGATCAGCCCACCCCCTTCCAGTCGGCCATCCTGCGGCGCTGGACCGGGCAGTATCTCGTGGAGATCGCCCGCGAAGCCAAGCAATACTGGGGGTGAGGGGACAGCGTGTCTGACTTCTACCGCGCCCTTCGGGTGATGCCCTCCGCCACACCGGAGCAGATCGCCAGCGCCTACGCGCGCGAACGCACGCGTGTGGAGACGCCCGGGGACACGCCGGAAACGTCAGTAGCGGCGCGCCTGACGGCGATTGAGGAAGCGTACGTCGTGCTCGGTGACCCTGAGCGCCGCGCTGCCTACGATCGGTCGTTGGGCAGTACTCGCGCGCGCGCCTCAACCGTGACCGTGCAGGCGCTCGTCGATGCCGAGCCAGAAGCAGGACCTTCCCCGTCGGCGGCCCCACTCGCAACCATCACTCCGTCGACGCCATCGTCGACTGCAGCCTCACTGAACGCATCCACTATCAACCTCGACTTGCTGTCTCCAGCGCCGACCGTGCGAGCCTGCCCGAATTGCGGCAATTCCAACCCGGTACAGGCGACCATCTGCTCGTCCTGTGGCGGGCAGATGACCCGGCCTTGCCCCTATTGCGGCCAGCCGGTGGCCCTCAGCGAAGCCGTCTGCCCACGCTGCCACACCGTTGTCACGGAGTATGACCAGCGCCGTTTCGCCGTGGCGGTGCAAGGGGACCACCAGGTGCAAGAAGAGCGACGGGATCTCTCGGCCGGGGTGGAGGCACTGGAGGCTTCCAATGCCCAACGCAACCAGAACGCGCTCATCTTCTGGCTGGTGGCGCTGGCCCTTTTTGTTGGCGTCATCATCTTCCTGGTAAGCCAGGTCCATTGAATGCTGCAATGACCATGGCAACGCTGCCTCCCGAGACCACCCCGGAGCAGGGTCTGATCTGCAGCAACTGCCACGCGCTCAACTCCGCCGGCGCCAGCGTCTGCACTGCCTGCGGCGTGCGCCTGGTCAACCTGCCGGACGCCGTTGTTCGGCTACAGGAGATCGAACGGCAAGAGGCGGCCGCGCATGCCGCCATCCTCCAGGCCAGGACGGCAACACGCATTGACGGCGAGTGGCGGCGAAGCGTGCGCGGACTGCGCCGCCAGATGGTCTGGCTCCTCGCGGCTGCGCTCGTCGCTGCTGCTGCTGGGCTAGGGGTCATGCGCTTCCACCAACATCAACTCGCCGTTCAGGCTCAACACCTGGCGAGCGACTACGCCGCGGGGATGCTGTGCCTGAGCGATACCAACTTCCTCTGTGCCCGCGACGACTTCCAGGCGTTGCTGCTGGAGTCCCCAGGCTATCGCGACGCGGCCGACAAACTGCGCGAGGCGCGCTATGGTCTGGCGCGCCAATACGCGGCGGGCGGCCAATGGCAAAAGGCGCTGGATGAGCTGAACGCTGTGCTCAATCAGAAGCCGGGCGATGCGCAAGCGCTGACCCAGGAGCACGATGTCTACAACCGCTGGATTGCCGATGTGTCGGGCCACGGCGACTACTTGCAAGCGCTGCGCCTGATTCTGCAGCGCGACGCCCGTTTTCCTCCCGGCCAGCCGGATATCTACAGGGAGACGTGAAGGTGGGGGCGCCGCCACAACGGGCGCTGTGATTTTGTCCTCAATAGAAAGGAAGAGCAATGGCAACCTATTACGAGACCTTGCAAGTGCAGCCGACGGCAACGCCTGCCGAGGTCGATGACGCCTGTAACACGCTGTACAACAAGTGGCGGCGGCTGGTGACGCACCACGACCCGAGCGTGGTAAACCAGGCCAATCAGGCGTTGCAGCAGGTGGATGCGATCCGCTCCACGCTGAGTGACCCGGTCCGGCGCTCCGCCTATGACGAGGGCATCGGGTTGAATGGGGCGATTGGCGGGCTGGCGGACCCAGAGGCGGTGCTACGGGCAATGCCGGTCGTGACGATGGCGCCGCCCTCTCCGCCGCCCCCTCGACCATTGGCTGGTCCACCTGCGCAGGTAGCCGCCAGTCGGCCGGGGCTGTGGGCGTGCCCCAAGAAGGGGTGCGGCGCCGAAAACCCTCCCAATACGAAGTTCTGCTTCAAGTGTGGGACGCAGTTGGTGCAAGAGTGCCCCGAGTGTAAGAAAATGTCATCGCTGATCTCGACGAGTTTCTGCGGGGAGTGCGGTTACCGCTACAGCATAGCTAGCGAGCGGGCTGCGACGTTAGCGGCTTGGCTGGAACTACAGCAGAATGTCGAGCGGCAAAATGGGGAACTGGGAATGCTTCAGGAACAGCGCAACCACATGAAGTATGGTGGGCACATCTTCTGGATGATCGTGTTCGGGTTGGGAGCACTTGGAGTATTTTTAGGGGCGCACTCTGACTATGAAAAGGGAGGTGCTGTGGGTGTGAGTGTGAGTGTGAGTGTGAGTGTCGTCCTCGGTGCCTTCTTGGTGGGGATTGTCGTCCTTATTGGAGTGGGGTACAGCAGCAAGCAGAAGGAGAAGGCGAAGGCTGACGCCGCCATCGTCGCCAAGCGCAGCGAGATTGAGCGAACGACTCAGATGATGGCCGGCTCGGCTCAGGTGTATCAGCAGCTTGGACAGCGCAAAGCGGGGTGAGATTCTGGGGTGTGACGCAAAGTAGTACGCAGCAAGCGAACGACGTGAGTACCAAAGAGCACAGGGCCGCGATTGCGGGCCCAGAGGGCGCCCCCGGCCAAGTTACCGGGGCGACTGCGGTCGCTTGGGTGGGGGAGGACGGTTGGGGGCAAGGGACGTTCGATGGGTTGGGAACAGGGCCGCGATTGCGATCGGCGGCCAAGGACGGAGGGCGACTGCGGTCGCTTGGGTGGGGACCGACGGTTGGAAAAGGCGAAAGATTGGTTCATCTTGAACAGGGCCGCGATTGCGATCGACGGCCAAGTGACGAGGGCGACTGCGGTCGCTTGGGTGGGGACCGACGGTTGCATATTCACAGCGCCTCGGCCCCTGCTCCCCTTCACCATTCCTTGCCTCCCGCAACCGTCCTTACCCTGTCAAGCGACCGCAGTCGCCCCCGTCACTTGGCCGCCGATCGCAATCGCGGCCCTGTACTCCCCCACCCACCTTCCCGCAGCCTCCCCCAACCGCACTCCCCCGGCCAAGCGACCGCAGTCGCCGCCCTGCGATCTCCCTAACTAAACCGTATTGGGCGTTCACCTCAATCTCGCGTTGGGAGCCTAACTATGCAGTTCCCCTATATCTTCCTTTCCAGCCGTGAATTCGTCCAGGAGGCTGTCGACTTCGACAACAATCATGGTGTGACCTACCGGGAGGTCGGCGGCGAGCATGCCATCTGGGCGGCGCGGGTGCCGTTCGTCCCAGCGATGATGTCGGAGGACTTCACGCGCCTTGGCCGGGAACGCATCCGGCTCATCATGGAGCGCCAGTTCCATTTCATCTACGACCTCGCCCGGCTGCGGGAGCATCGCGCTACCTTTGAGCTCCGCTTCATCGCCACGCCCAATCCGGTCCCCGGCCAACCCAACCTGATCGACATGGTCTTCCTCGGCAAGGTCTTCGCGACGCGCTTCCGGGGCGGCCAGCCGCTGGCGGAACGGCTCTGGGAGAAGTTCCAGGCGACGTTTCCGGTGGAGGACCCCTTCAACTATCCGCTGGAGCCGGTGACCAACGAGGCGGAGTTTCGGAGTTACCTGGAGCCGATCCCTACCGCCAACCTCACGGCGGACTGTCTGCTCGAAATCCGCAAGTATGAAGACATGCCGATTCGCAGCACGGCAGCGCTTGGCCGCCTGGAGCGAACCGGTGACTATGTCGCCCACCCCTTCGTCCCCTGCGTCGACTTCAACCCCATGGGCCGCTTCCTGGCGGCGCTCGCCCGCGAACCGCAACGCTGCCTGGTGGGTATCAGTCTGCGGCCTGTACGCATGTTCGACCAGGAAATCTTCAATGTCAGCTATGCCATCGGCCAATTCAAGAAGACCATCGGCGACGACGCTGGCGTCACCGAGGAGTACATCCGCTCGCGGGCCGGCATCGGCACCTTCGTCTATCAACAGTTGATGCAGGAACGCGAGGGCCTGGTGCTGGTGCGCGTTCACCTGGTGGGCGAGGACCACGCGCCTTACGGCCTCGCCGGCGCGCTTGGCTCCGAGATGATGGGCAACGCCGAGAACGTCTACCCGACGCAGTGGTCCGCCGCCCAGCCGGCCGACGAGCACGAATTCGCTACTGCCGTCGCCAACCTGCGCTTCTTGGAGCAGGCGCACTGGGGCCACACGATTGCGCCCTTACCACTCCAGCGCCTCCGCTACTTTGCCACTGCGCGCGAAGCATATGGCGCGTTTCGGCTGCCTGTCCCTTCCGAGTCCGGCTACCTCCCCGGCGTGCTGGTCAAGAGTGAACCATTCGTCGCGCCGGCTGACGAATTGGAACTGCGCGAGCAGGCCCGTGCCAACCGCAACGATGCGCTCGCAGCCTCCACCGAGCAGGCCCGCAACCGCAAGGTCGGCCTTGGCGTAGTCTACCACCGCGGTTCAGCCACCGCGCAGGCATTCCGACTCAATGTGCGCGACCTCACCCGCCACGCGCTCATCGCCGGCTCCACCGGCAGCGGCAAGAGCACGACCGTCAAGCACATTCTGGTGCAGCTCTGGCTGGAGCACCGTGTCCCCTTCCTGGTCCTGTACCCGGTCGATAAGCCCGACTACCGCGAGCTGCGCGGCTTCCCGGCACTGGCCGACGAGTTACTCGTGTTCACGTTGGGTGACGAGAGCACGTCGCCCTTCCGCTTCAACCCTTTTGAGGTACCGGATGGCCTGCTGCTCAAGACGCACCTCTCTCGCCTCATGCGAGTCTTCACCGCTGCCTTCAGCCTCCAGGATCCTCTGCCCATGATCTATCGAGAGGCGCTTCGCCAGGTCTATCGGGAGAAGGGCTGGGACATTGTCCTGGAACGCGGCGAATCGAGCCGCGACTATCCGACCATGGCGGAGTTCTATGCGGCGATCAAACGCATTGCCGACGGGCTGGAGTACGGCCGCGAGGTCAAGGATACCGTTCGCCAGGCCTCCGTCATCCGCATTGGCGATTTGCTGGAGAATGCCGGCCACGTCGTCAACGTGCGCCGATCTATGCCGCTCGGCAAAATTCTGAACCAGCCCACGATCATGGAGTTGGGCCGCGTCGGCTCCGCCCAGGACACCGCGCTGCTGATGGGCTTCCTGTTGATGCGCTTCACCGAGGAAGTGGAGCGTCACCCGCGTCACGCCGAGCACCCGCACATCACCGTGATCGAGGAGGCTCACCGTCTGATGGCGGAGACGGGGCCACGCTCCGAGTCGGGCGGTGACACGCGCGGCGCGGCCGGCGAGGACTTTGCCAATATCCTGGCGGAGGTGCGCGGCTTCGGTGAGGGCATCATCATCGCTGAGCAGATTCCCACGTTACTGGTCAAAGGCGCCATCGGCAACACCTATCTGAAAATCATGCACTGGCTGGAGGACGCGCCGAGCTTTGAGTCCTTCGCCGACATGATGAACCTCAACGCGGAGCAACGGGAGTACGCCCGCACCCTCACGCCCGGCTTCGCCCTCCTGCGTAATCCCTACGGTCGCCCGGTCCACGTCAAGGTACCGGAGTTCGGCGATCAGCCGGGCTACTGCCGCGAGGCCCTGCCCGACAGCTCCGACGCGAGCATTCGCGCCTTTATGGAGACGCAGCGGCAGAAGCTGGCGCTGGGCGACGTACCGGTTGACCCGTGGGATATCAGTCTCAGCGCCGGTGGGTCTGCCGCCGGGGCCACTCAGGCGGGGGCGGAGCTGCTGCAGTTGCTCGTGGCGGCGCCTATGGCAACCTGCGCCTACTGTGCCCCGTTACACGCCACGAAGCGCTGCCGCTATGCCGGGGCGGTGCGCCGCCGTCTGCTCAGCGACTCCGCCTTCGATCAGGCCCGGCAGGAGGAGCTGCGTTCCGTGCTGGCACAGGAACAGCAATCAGACCTCTGGTTGGAAACGCGCGGCTGGGGCGCCCGCGTAGAAGAGCGGGTACGATCGGTCACGCCGGCCGACCGACGCGGCATCGTCTACTGCTACCTGGCGCACTCTGCCGACAGTATGGCGCGGGGAGCATCGGCGAAGGCGGAGGGGACAACGCCCGAGGTTCGCCGCGCCCGCGGCCTGCTCCAGCAATTTGAAGCAGAATACCCAAAGCCGGAAGGATGACCGCACAGTGAGCGACTTCACCTTCGACCCTGCGGCTGCCGACGCCATTGATGCAGCGGTAAACACCGCCTCACTCGACGTCAGCGGCCCGGCCCTGGAAGTACCGGAGGTGCAGGCCGACGCCGACGTGCCCGATGTCGTTCCGGCTGGCGACGACACTACCCTCGCCACGATCCATCCGCCAGAACAGCCGGAGATCGAGCCCCACATGGAAAACGAGCCCGTCACCATCGAGACGGGCGGTAAGTCGCTGGAGCCGCCGGAAGGCTGGACTCCCCGTGGTCCCGAGGGGTGATAGCGATGGACGACATCGATGTCGCCGAGCCACCAACACCCGAAGTACTTGACGCACCGGCGACGGACGACGGCCAGGGAAGCCTGGATGGCTCTGTCGACTACACCATGGAGACGGATCTGCAGGTGCAGGATGCCACCGATGCGCTGCAGCAACTCGACGGCATCTCCCCAGCTACCTGGCAAACGCTGGATGCCCAGGGCCGATTGGAGGCCCTGCAGAGCGTGGAGGACAGTATGGCGGCCGTGCAGGGTCGCCCGGGCTTGTCCGTTGAAGCGGAGGCCCTCGGCCCCGGTGTCTGCGGCGCCTACGACGGGTCGCGGCTCGTTGTGAACGCCGAGCAACTTGACAGTGCAACGCCTGTCGGTGAATTTGTGGACACTGTTGTTCACGAGGATCGCCACGCCTTCCAGGACTTCGCGGTGAGCCATCCCGGCACGGTGACCGATGGCACAGTGGTCGGGGCCTGGGCAGCGAATATGGAGCCTGGGCAGTACCTCAGTGCCGAAGACTACGGTCTAGAGGCCTACGCCGCCCAACCGATCGAAGCGGATGCCTGGGCCTATGCAGGCCGCATTGCCCAGGGCCTCGGGCTGCCCCGACTGGAGTCGGAATAGGATGGAGATGGAACGCGATACTGTCGTGTCCCGACTGGTAGAGGAATTCGGCTATCCGCTTCACGGTGCATCGTTAGTAGCCGACAAGTTACTCGCGCTCTCACCACCAGTGCGCGAGGCCTTCATCTCGTGGTGGGACGGCGGACCCTTGCCCAGCCTCGAAATCTCGGGGGAAACCGTCCGCACCCTCATGGATCAGCACGGTCAACAGCCGATCGCCGCCTTCCTAACGCTCGACTGGCTCCAGCGCGACCCAGTCGCGGCGCGACGGGTACTACGAAAAGGTCACGATAGCGTCCGCTTCCCAGGACGCCACGTGTAGGAATGGCGATGGGTGCGCCGCAAAATCCTGCACAGAAAGCGAACGGTATTTAGTGGCGTGTTACAGGGCCGCGATTGCGATCGGCGGCCAAGTGACGGGGGCGACTGCGGTCGCGTTGCGAACCGTTGACGGCAG
>DHIZ01000216.1:21209-38468 GCA_002404055.1 Chloroflexi bacterium UBA4733 | reverse complement strand
GCCGCCGATCGCAATCGCGGCCTTGTACTCTCGGGTAATCACGTCGTCCCCTTTCTAAGCAAACCGTTGCGGCCCCCCAATGCCGATCTGGTTCGAGCCAGCCGAACACAGCCGATCATTCGTTCGCCACCAGCAAGCCCCCCAACCCTGCTTCCGCCAGCGTGGCGTTGAACGGTGGCAGGTCGTCGCGCAGCAGCGCCTGGTACCGCTCGATTTGTGCCTGGCAGAGCTGCGTCAGGTGCTGGAACACCTCCTCATACTGACGCGGTGGGGCGGCGTCGGCGCTGTCGACCATGCTGGCGAGGATGGCCAGGCGGGCGTTGAGTCGGTTGAGGGGGCCGAGCGCGCTGGCGGCCTTCGGTTCGACCAGTTCCTGCTCGATGGCCGTCAAGCGCTCCACCAGGGTATCGCCGGCCTGCTGGATGCGGTCCGCTGCTGCGTTGCCTTTGCTGCGCCGTTGCCAGTCTTGCACCTGCTGGCGCAGGTCGCGCAGTTGGAGGACAGTGCGATGGACAGCGCTCAACTGCTCGTTTATACGGCCGTGCAGGTCGGCCAACGCCTGCAGGTCCTGCTCGCTCGCCGCGATACGCGGGTCCTTCAACACGGTATATTGGGCAGTCTGGACGAGTTCGCCGGCGCGCAGTTGCACCTGGTACTCGCCAGGGGGCACGAGCGGTCCTTTCAGCAGCTTCTCGGTGGCGGCATCGCCGGGCAAGGCTACGGCATCGGCGCGCCGCAGGTTCCAGACGAAGCGGTTCACGCCAACCTTGGTGGGAAGAGTAGGCGCACCGTCACCCTTGGTGGCCCCTTCCTTCTTGGCAGTGCCGGACTCAGACGTGTCGCCTTCACTGGAATAGGAGCGGAGCTCAGTGCCGGCGCTATCCAGAACGGTGAGTGTGAGCGGCTGGGTCGGCGATTCGCTCAGCAGGTAGGTGACGACGACGCCATCCTTGGGGTTCTCCCCGGCATCAACGAGGTCCTCCACCTGCTCGCCCTGCTGGTTGCGATGGCGGCGCAGCGGGACACGCAGCGGGCCGCTGTTGCGGAAGTCGTTGGCGGCAGTACCGTTCGCCTCCCGTCCGTAGTTGCGCAGGCGAAAGGTCGGCTTCGGCGTGAATAGGTGAGCCGGCTCGGCTGCCGCTGCCGGATCAAGCTGACGCAGTGGGGTGATGTCGTCCAGAATCCAGAAGGAACGGCCGTGCGTGGCGGCGACCAGTTCGTCCCCTTTGATCGCCAAATCGTAGACGGGCACGACCGGCAGGTTGCCGCGCGCCGGACGCCATAAGGCTCCGTCGTCGAAGGAGACGTAGAGGCCAGTCTCCGTGCCGGCGACAAGCAGGCCGCGACGCACCGGGTCGGCGCGGATCACGCGCGTGAAAACGTTGGCAGGCAGACCTTGCACGATGCGCTGCCAACTCTGGCCGTAGTCGCTGGTCTTGTAGAGGTAGGGTCGGAAGTCGTCCAGCTTGTAGCGGGTGGCGGCGATGTAGGCGGCGCCGGCGTCATAGGGTGACGGTTCAATAACGCTGATCAGGGTCCATTCCGGCAGGTCCGGCGGCGTGATGTTGGTCCAGGTCTGGCCGTTGTCGCGGGAGAGGTGGACCAGACCGTCGTCCGTGCCTGCCCAGAACAGGCCTGCCTGGTGGGGCGACTCCACAAAGGCAAAGATGGTGCCGTAGAGTTCGGCTCCGGTGTTGTCGCGCGTGATCGGCCCGCCGGAGGGCAGCATCTTTTGCGGGTCGTTGCGAGAGAGGTCCGGGCTGATCTCCTCCCAGGTGGAACCGAGGTCGCTGGAGCGCAGCGCCTTGTTGGCGGTGACGTAGAGGACGTTCGGGTCGTGGGGCGAGAAGGATATGGGGAAGGTCCACTGGAAGCGGTACTTGAGGTCGGCGCCGCTGCTGCCCATGCCCATGACGTCGGGCCAGACGGTGATGTTGCGCTTCTGGCCGCTGCGATGGTCGTAGCAGATCAGCCGGCCATGGCCGGAGCCGCTGCCGATGGCGCCACCAACGATGATGTTCTGGTCATCCGGCTTGAGGGCGATATAGCCGCTTTCGCCACCGCCCGGCTCAAACCAATCAAGCTGGGTGATAGCGCCCGAACTGGTGCGGCTGGGCAACGACAACGCCGAGTTGTCTTGCTGCGAGCCGTAGACACGGTAGGGGAACTGATCGTCGGTGGCGACGTGGTAGAACTGGCCGGTGGGCTGGTTGTAAACGGAGGACCAGGAGAGGCCGCCGTCAAAACTCACCGTCGCGCCACCATCGTGACCCAGGATAAGCCGCCGCGGGTTGGTTGGATCCATCCAGAGGTCGTGGTTGTCGCCGTGGGCCGTCGGCACGGCGCTGAAGGTGATCCCGCCGTCGATGGAGCGCCAGCAACCAACGTTGAGCACCCACACGGTATCGGCATCTTGCGGGTCGGCGTGGATGTGCATGTAGTACCAGGCGCGGCGGCGCAGATCATTCTCTTCGCACAGCCGCGTCCATGTAGCGCCACCATCATCGGAACGGAAGACAGCGCCATCTTCGGACTCCACGATGGCCCAGAGGCGGTCGCGCCGGGCCGGGGAGGCGGCGATGCCGATCTTGCCGCGCACGCCGGTGGGCAAGCCGGGGTTACTCGTCAACTCCTGCCAGGTGTCGCCGCCGTCGGTCGATTTGAAGAGCCCCGAGCCGGGCCCGCCGCTGGTCAAGCTCCAGGGGGTGCGCCGGACCTCCCAGAGCGCCGCGTAGAGCACGCGCGGGTTGTGGGGGTCGAGCACGAGGTCGCAGGCGCCGGTATCTTCGTTGCGGAACAGCATGCGCTGCCAATGCGCGCCGCCGTCTACGGAGCGAAAGATACCCCGCTCGCTATTCGGGCCGTTGGCGTGTCCCAGCGCGGCCACGTAGACGAGGTCCGGGTTCGTTGGGTGTACGCGGACCTTGGCAATGTGCCTGGTGTCTTCCAGTCCGACGTTGATCCAGGTGGCGCCGGCGTCGGTGCTGCGATAGACGCCGTCACCATGGGACACGTCGCCGCGGATGCAGGCTTCGCCGGCGCCGACGTAGAGCACGTTGGGATCGGACGGCGCCACGGCAACCGCGCCGATGGCGGCAGTGTGCAGATAGCCGTCGGTGATGTTGCGCCAGGAGATACCGCCATCGACGGTCTTCCAGACGCCGCCGGCACAGGCGCCGTGGTAGAAGGTCAACGGCTCGGCCGGGTCGCCGGCCACCGCCACCACGCGCCCGGCCCGGTGCGGCCCGATCAGCCGCCAGCGCATGAGGCCGGCAAGGGTATCGTCCAACGGTGCTTCTTCACGTGTCGTCAATTGATCCCGCTCCCTCGCTATCAGGTCGGAGCATAGCACAGGCACGAATAGCGGACTTGTCCAGGGCGATAAGGCTGGTATACTGCCGCAAGCATAAACGTCTCTTTATGGATGGCGGCAGGACGGCGATGAAGGAACTGCGCGAGCTGGCACTCACCCTGCACGCCTGTGCCGACGGCACGCGTCTGCGCATCCTGCGACTGCTGGCCGATGGACGGGAGATTTCGGTTTCCGACCTCACGCTGCTGCTGCATATCAGCCAGCCGCTGGTTTCCTGGCACCTGCGCATCCTGCGCCGCACCGGCCTGATCAGCACGCGCCGGACCGGTCGGCAGGCGCTCTACCAACTGAATCGCGCGGGTTGGGATGGCCTGCGGTCCGGGTTGGATCAAGTGTTGCTCCCAGCGGCGTCGGGCTGGGATGCGGAGGCAACGCGCTTGCTGCCCGGCTTACGCCAGCAGGAGACAACGGTCGGATGAAAATCGCGCTCGTCTGCCCCTACGATTTCGCCACGCCCGGCGGTGTGCAGGATCACGTGCGCCACCTGGGAGAGCGTTTTCAGCAGACGGGCCACGACGTGCGCATCCTGGCGCCCTCCAGCGACGACGAGGTCCACGAGAGCGGCAATGTCTACACCGTCGGCGGTGTCACCGCTGTGCCGGCTAACGGGTCGATCGCCCGCATCTCCCTCTCCATTCGGCTGGCGAAGCGCGTCAAGCACATCTTGCGCTCCGAGCAGTTTGACATTGTGCATGTGCACGAGCCGCTGATGCCGATGCTGCCGATCACCGTGTTGCGCTTTTCCGACGCCTTGAACATCGGCACCTTCCACGCCTATTCGCGCAGCCATTATGGCTACCAGTGGGGCAAGCCCCTGCTGATGCGCTATTTCCGCCGCCTCTCCGGCTGCATCGCCGTGTCCGAACCGGCCCAGCAGTTCATCGAGCAGTACTTCCCCGGCAAGTACACGGTGATTCCCAACGGCATCGACGTCGCCGAGTTTTCGGGGCCGATCGAGCCGCTGCCGGAGTTTAACGACGGCATGCTCAACATCCTGTTCTTCGGGCGACTGGAGAAGCGCAAAGGGCTGCGCTTCCTGCTGCGCGCCTTCCCGCTGGTGAAGTCGGCCTTCCCCAACGCCCGCCTGATTGTGGCCGGTGAAGGCACGACGCGGGCGGCCTACCAACAGTGGGTGGACAAGCACGAGGTACGCGATGTCGTGTTCACGGGCCGCGTTTCGGCGGCGGATCGCGCGCGCTGCTATGCCAGCGCCGACGTCTTTTGCGCCCCCAACATCGGCGGCGAGAGTTTCGGCATCGTCTTGCTGGAAGCGATGGCGTCGGGGAAGCCGGTCGTCGCCAGCGCCATTCCCGGCTACAAGGCCGTCATTCAGGACACGGTGGATGGCTTGCTGTTTCCAGCCAAAGATCACGAGGCGCTCGCCAGCACGCTCTGTCGGCTGCTGGCCGATGCCGATTTGCGACGGCAGTTAGGGGCAGCCGGTCGGCGCAAAGCCTGGCAGTTCGACTGGTCGTCAATCGCCGATCAGGTGCTGACCTACTATCGTCAGGTCGCGCAGAGTCAACAGCGTGAGGCTCCCCACTTGCTGGCCTCGCCAGCCGAGGTGTTTGAGGCGCTACGCGGGCGGAACCCCGCCGGGGAGGGACGGGCATGATCTCGCTGGAACTGCAAGCTATTTTTCGCCGCCTGGTCGAACGCCTGATGCAACCGCTGGTACGCTCGGGCATCACCCCGAACATGGTGACGATCGTCGGTCTGCTGGTGAGCGGCGTGACGGCGCTAGTGTTGGCTGGCGGGCACTTCTTTGGTGGCGGCCTGCTCGTGCTCTTCTCCGGCGCCTTCGATATGCTCGATGGCGGTCTGGCGCGCGCCCGCGGCGGCGGCAGCAAGTTTGGCGCCTTCTTTGACTCCACGCTGGATCGCCTCTCCGAGGGCGTCATCTACCTGGGCCTCCTCTACTGGTTCACCGCCACGCAACGGCCCAAATCGGCTGTCCTGATCTACCTCGTCATCCTCGGATCGCTGTTGATCAGCTACTCCCGTGCCCGTGCCGAAGGGTTAGGCCTGGAGTGCAAGGTCGGCTTGCTGGCCCGCCCGGAGCGCGTGATCCTGCTGGGGGTGGCGCTGGTCATCGACGGCGCCGGTTTCGGTTCACTGCCGAAAGACCAGATCCTGGTGGTGGTGCTGGCCGGCCTGGCGGTCCTCACCTTCTTCACACTGGCCCAGCGCATCTGGTACATCTGGCGACTGACCTTGCCGGTGGTCAGCGCTCGCGAAGGCGGTGCTGTCGCCATGTTCCTCGCCCGCCGCGATGCCCGGCGCGCCCGCCATTCGTAGTAGTCCTCCCGGCGACTGAAGTCGCGGGCTACTGAAAGCGAAGCCCACCTTCGTGGGCTGACCTAGTCCGCGTAGGCGGACTTCGCTTCGAATAGCCCGCGACTTCAGTCGCCGGGCGCGGAGGCGCCGCCGTTAGCAAGCAGACCTCGCAAAACCTTGGGGGACACCCCGGTAACGCTGCCCCGTGTCGGCATCGGTTATGCGTCTGTTACCATGTGATGGACGCTCGCCTCGTCTCATCGCTGATGAACGCATACTGCAGGGTGGCGATCACTGCCTGCCGGAACGGGGCCTGTGACGGGTCCCACATCCGCGCCGGTAGCACCCCTGTTCTGTCGGTCGCACCACGACCGTTCCGCTGAGAAAGAAAATTGCCCCGGTTCCACTGTGGAGCCGGCTCGTGTGCCTATTGCCAGGGGAAGGACATTGGTTCGTGCTACAAGCGTATGAGACTCGTTCGGGCGTCGCTCAACCCGCCGTTGGGTTGGCGCCGACGAGTGAACGGTTCAGACGAGCAGACAACACGCCGTGGATGCGCTTCTTCGTGGTCGTCGGCGTCGTCGTGCCGATTGCTGCTGTCGTCGTCGCTATCGTGCAACTCTGGCAGCACGCAGTCTATGGCAAGGACCTGGCACTGCTCGCCAGTACCTACTTCTTCGTGGCCATGGGTGTCACGATCGGCTATCACCGCTTCCTGACCCATCGCGGCTTCCGCGCGCCGCGCTGGTTGAAGCTGCTGTTGCTCATCCTGGGCAACATGTCGTTGGAAGGGACTCCGGTCACCTGGGCCAGCACGCACCTGGAACACCACGCAAAATCCGACCGCGAAGGCGACCCGCATAGCCCGCTGGAAGGTTTCTTCCATGCCCACGTCGGTTGGATTCTTGACGGCTTTACTTCCAACACGGCAAAGTATGGCCCCTGGCTCCTGGAGGACCCTATCGTCATGTTCGTCACGCGAACGTCGTGGCTGTGGGACGTGCTCTCTTTCGCCATTCCGTTCGCCATCGACGGCTGGCGGGGCCTGATCTGGGGCGGGCTGGTGCGCATGTTCCTGGTGCATCACGTCACCTGGAGTGTCAACTCCGTCTGCCACGTCTTCGGCAAGCGGCCCTTCAAGACGGGCGACCGCAGCACCAACAACTGGCTGGTCGGCCTGCTGGCGGGCGGCGAAGGCTGGCACAACAACCACCACGCCTTTCAGCGCTCCGCCTATCACGGCCTCTTCTGGTGGCAGTTCGACCTCTCCGGCATCATCATCCGCACGCTGGAACTGACGCACGTCATCAGCGAGGTCCAGAAGGTTGATCGAGCCCTTATCAGGCGGCGATTGCAGGAGGCTTTGACCGCTGCGGCGGCCAAAGCACCCGCATCCGCGGGCGTCGCCTGAGTAGACGGCTGGCGACTGGAGTCGCGCCTAACACCCACGCTACGCGCGGGTACCCGGCGAAGCCCGCCTTCGCGGGCTGACCTAGTCCGCGCAGGCGGACTTCGCCATGGTAGCCGCGACTTCAGTCGCCAGGCCGGCATCATTCCTTCAAAGTGTGTACCATGGCTCGTGCTTGCGCCGAGGCAGGCAACGATGCGAGGATAGAGAGCATGGACGAACTAGAACGCTGGCGGAATCCGGGGAACTGGCGGCGGCCAGGCGCTGTCACGATCACGCAACGGTCGCCGGTGCGGGCGGGCGATTCCACCTTCGCAATGTTGCAGGAGGCCGGGATAGCCGCCACGGTCGCGCCGCTGCTGGACGCGCAGGGCAACGTGTCGGCCACCGTGCAGCAGGCGGACGTCGTGGTGTCCGGCGGCCAGCGCCTCACCGCCGATTTGATCGGCCAAATGAGCGCCTGCCGGCTGCTCCTGCGGCCTTACGTCGGCTACGACGATATCGACGTTGACGCCGCAACGGCATCCGGCATCCTCTTCGCCAATGTACCGGACGCCTTCTCCGAGGAGGTGGCGATCCACGCCGTGGCCCTGATCCTCGCCTTGAACCGCGGGTTGCTCCGCATGGATCGCTACGTCCGCGACGGCTCCTGGGGGAAGCGCCGGACGCGGGCGGACGTGGAGTTGCACCGCCCCGCTGTCCAAACGGTGGGGCTGGTCGGCTTTGGCGTGATCGCCCGCATGGTGGCGGAACGCCTCAGGCCCTTCGGGTACCGCCTGCTCGTCAGTGACCCATATATCCCCGCCGAGGACGCCACGCCCTACGGCGCCACCCTGGTTCCCCTGGAACAACTCCTGGCGGAGAGCGACGTGGTGTCGCTGCATGTGCTGCTCAACGAGAGTACGCGCCACCTCATGAACGCCGCGCGGCTGGCGCAGATGAAGCAGGGGGCCGTCCTGATCAACACCTGCCGGGGGCCAGTCGTGGATGAAGCGGCGCTGGCGGCAGCGCTCCGCTCGGGCCATCTGGGTGGCGCCGGGCTTGATGTCTTTGAGCAAGAACCGATCGATCAAGACCATCCGTTTGTCGGCATGGAGCAGGTGATCCTGACGCCACACGCCGCCAGCCAGTCGGTGGAAGGGGTGGCGCAGTTACGCCGCCGAGTCGCCGAGATCACGGCCTCCGTTGCCGGTGGCGCGATGCCGGAGCGGAAGGTGGTCGTGAACAAGGGCCTTTACGACCAGCTGGTGGGTCTGCCGGAACTGGCCAACGTGCCGCGCGCCTAGTGGAGCGCGTGATGAATCGTCTCGGAGAGTAGCGTTGAAGCACCGCGCGAATGGCACGGGCAGATGCAGGGGAAAGGATCACCAACCATGGCTGTCGCACTACCTACCTTGAACACGGGGAAGCTCGTCGCCTCACTCGCTGAGATCAAAGCGCGCCACGGAGCGCCACCCTGGAATGAGCGCATCATCATCAACGACCGCTGCACCACGACAGTGATCTGTCAGGCGCCCGGCCACAGTAACGACTGGCACTACCACGTCGTCGATGAATGGTGGATGATCGCCGAAGGGGAGCAAGCCTGGGAGATCGAAGGCGAGCAGGCCCCGCAGTACGTCAAGGCCGGCGACTTCGTGTACGTGCCCGCCGGCCACTACCACCTGATTCACGTCCTGGGCAACCAGCCTGCCATCCGTATCGCCGTCTCGTACACGGGCGAACATCACCGCCACGAGCGCGAAAATCCACCGACAGCGCCCCGGCCAACGGGCATCACCGGCAGTCGCTAAGGTACGGTAGGCTAGTGGCAGTCAGGCGACAGATATAAGGAGGAAGGAACCGTATGGCAACGATGACGAAACGCGAGCGCGTTCGTGCGGCGCTCGCCGGGGGCGATGTGGATCGCCTCCCCATCATGTTCTGGCACCACTTCCGTCCGCACGGCTCGCCCCAGAAGCTGGCGGACGCCACGCTGGACTTCTTTGGCCGACACGACCTGGATATCTACAAGATCATGCCGGACATCCCCTATCCCTTCCCGCGCGACTCGATCCGCGCGGCGGACGATTGGCTCTTCCTCTCACCATTGGACGTGCTGGAAGGCAACCTCGGCCGCATGGTAACGGCCACTGAACTCACCTACGAGAACCTGCCCAATGACGAGCCGCTGATCGTGACCATGTTCTCCCCCTTCTGCTATGCCATGAACTCCGCCGGCAGTGCCAACATCAGTCGGCACCTGAAGGAGAATCCCGCTCGCGTCCACGAGGCGCTGAGCGTGATTGCCCACAACCTGGCGAGCTTCAGCCAGGCCCTGATCGCCCACGGCGCCGACGGCATCTTCTTCGCCTCGCAAGGCGCCGGTGACGGTATCCTGACGCGGGAACAGTACAAGGAGTTCGGCGTACCCTACGACCTGCAGGTGCTGCGTGGCGCGCAGGACGCCTGGCTCAACGTACTGCACATCCACGGTTTCGAGAACCTGATGGTCGATCTCTTCGTCGACTACCCGGCCAGCGTCTTCTCCTGGAGCGACCGCCTCAGTGGGCGTAGCCTGCGGGACATGCGCAAACTGGCGCCCAACGTCTGCCTGATGGGCGGCATCGACGAGAAGGGGGCCATCACCAAAGGCCCCGTCGACCAGGTAGCCGGGGAGATGCGCGATGCCATCGCCCAAACCGGCGGCGGTCGCCGTCTCATCCTCGCCAACGGCTGCTCCGTGCCCGACGACACCGACGACTCACTCCTGGCCGGGACACGCCGCCTCGCCGAGGAGATGCGACAGGGGTGACCCCTCTCTCTGACTCTCTCCCCCTCACGGGAGAGAGAGAACGCGGTTGGAACGCCGGTCGCGTTGGGGCAATGTCCCAGCGCAGTTTTGACCAAAGACTACCGTCACTCCGGCTGCGTTCCCCCTCTCCCGTGAGGGGGAGGGGTCAGGGGAGGGGTCACCGCCGCCCCGGAAAGATCAAGGGCGGCGGCGGGCCGTCGTCCTCCGGCTCACCGGGGCGGATGAGTCGCGGCCCGGTTGAGGCTGGCGGCGGCGCGTCGTCAGCGGGCTCGGGCTGCGCATCGGCCAGCGGAGTCGGCGCCTCGGGGACGGAACGCTTGCCGGTGCCGCGGCGCGCCGCGAGTTCCTGCTCCTGTGTACGCTCGGTCAGCGTCTGCTGCAGGATGCCACCGCACTGCTGCCAGAGCAGCGACCGCACGATGAACGGCGTCATGTCGCTGGTCACCTGGTTGGTGGCGTTGGCGATCTCGATGGCTAATGCCTTCGAGCTGTCCTCCGCGCTTTCCGCGCCGTGGCTGGTGACGGCTTCCCCGACCAGCGCCTGGCAGAGGTGCTGCACGAAACCGAGCGGATCTTGCGGCGTGAGCTCCACCTCATAGCCGGACAGTAGGCGGATCACGCGCAGACCGCCCGGACGCAGGCCGCCCAGCCAGAGGGCCAGGCGGGCGGCGGTTGCGGCCAGGGCGTCGGCATGCTCGCCTGCCGCCTGGTAGAGTTCCGGCGTCTGCTCGCGCATGGCAGCGACGGTACGGCCAATCACCTGCTCCAAAAACTCCGGCGCATCACCCGCTGGTTGTTCGGTCGCCTGCTGCTGGCCCTGCTCATCCGTCATTGCGTTCCCTCTCTGTGTACGACGCCAATCGAGCGTAGCATGCCAATGCTGACGAGAATCATTGCGCCCACAACCGCCCCGTCAACGTCGTCAGGACGCTGGCGCCGGTGGCGGTCACGACTACTATCTGCTCCGTGCTGCAGCCGCCAAGCCCCGGCTGAAAGATGCCAGGCTCGACACAGAGCACCATACCCTCTTCCAGCGACTCGCTGGAGCCGGCAGCGAGCAGCGGCGCTTCGACCGTCTCCAGGCCGATGCCGTGGCCCGTTGAGGCGGAGGCATAGGCGCCGAAGCCGGAACGCTCGATGGACTGGCGGCCGGCGGCGACGACGCTGGCGACCGGAACGCCAGCGGCCACTGCCGCTACGGCGGCGGCGCTGGCTGCCAACCCGGCCTCCAGCAGCCGGCGCGTCTCGGCTGCCGGCCGGCCGCAGACTGCTGTGCGGTTGACGTCAAAGGCGTAGCCGGCGACAGCGCCAATGGCATCAAGCGCGATAATGTCACCCTCAACGATGCGCCGGTCGGTGGCCTGCGGCCAGCGCGATCCCCAGGCGCTGTACTGCCCGGAATGGACACGGAAGTAGCGCACGAAATCGGCGCCTGCCAACAGGCACGCATGTGTCCCGGCGGCGCACACCTCCCGCTCGCCGGCGCCGGGTCGGATAGCCGCCACCGCCGCCCGCAGCCCCAGCTCGGCCACAACGGCGGCGCGCTGGAGAAGGGCGATTTCAGCAGCGCTCTTGATGGCTCGCTGCCGGCGGACCAGGTCATCGGCGGCAACAAGCGCGAGCTCCGGCAATGCCGTGGCCAGGTCATTCGCCGCCGACCATGGCAACAGGTCACTGCCGACCACACCGAGCCGGCGCAGCCGCGGCAAGCCGCGCAACGCCTCGATCACACCGCCGATCACGTCCGGGGTCGGGCGGATATCGTCTACCGCTACCAACGGGCGGTGGACGGAAGGATGATCGACTACCAGCAGCGGCGCGCCATCTACCGGCAGCAACAGCGCAGCATGGCCGGCGCCGCGCCGACCGGGCAAAAATGGCGCGGTCGGAAAGGGCGGGAAATGGTTGGTGAGATAGGCCAGGTCGCCAGGACGCTCATAGAAGGATCGCCCCAGGACGAGCAGCGCATCGTACCCGCCGGCCGCCGCCACCCGGCGGGTCCGTTCCAGGCGGCCGACAACCTCCGCGCGACCAATGGCCAAACTCGCCGGACTGAGCGACTCACCGTCTACCAATGGTTTTGCCTCCGCTGCGGAGTATACTTGACGCCTGGCGGGTCGAGGGCGAAGGGAAAACATGAGCGTTGACGAGCGTAACCGCGCTGAGGCGCGCCTGCTGGAGCGCCTCAGCACCGTCGACCTACCGGCGCTGCTGACCGAACTGGTGCGCCGGCCCAGCTTCGAGCAGGAGACGTCGATCGTGGAGTACCTGCAGGCTCGCTGGCAGGAGCGCGGCCTGGCCACAGAAATTACGGAGGTCCAACCCGGACGCTGCAACATCACGGTGCGCGCCGGTCGACCGGGCCCGGCCTTCCTTTTCAACAGCCATATGGACACGGTGCCGGCCGGCCAGCGGGAGCGCTGGTCGACCGACCCGTTTGGCGCCGAGATTCGGGGCGGACGCCTCTACGGCCGGGGAGCGGTAGACGCGAAAGGCTGCCTGACGGCGATGATCGGCGCATTTGAGACGCTGGCGGCTTTGGACTTCCCGGGCACGCTGCTCCTATCCGCAGTCGCCTATGAAGAGAACGGCGGTTACGGCACGCGGCGCGATGTCGCCCGAGGTCTGCGCGCCGACGCCGCGATCGTCGGAGAACCGACGAACCTACAGCCAAACCTGGGTCATCGCGGCGCCTCCCGGCTGGAAGTGGAATGTCGCGGCCTGCCCGCCCACAGCGCCCAATCGGAAGAGGGCGTGAACGCCATCACAGCAGCGGCCGAGGCAGTGCGGGCGCTCGCCGCCCTCGACAAACGCCTGGCGAGCCGCCTTGACCCCGTGTTGCGACAACACCCGCACCTGACAGTGACGATGATCCGCGGTGGCGATGCCGGTAACGTGGTACCCGCCCGCTGCACGCTGCTGCTGGACCGTCGTACCTTGCCGGGCGAACGCGCCGAGGCGGTGGAAGCCGAGATATTGGATGCCATCCGCGAGGCGACAGCCGATGGCAAGGCGGAGGTGTCGCTCGCCGGCATCCGGCACACGGCCGGCGCGGTAATCGAGCCAACTGCCCTGATCGCCACGACGTTGGGCGAGGCCATCGCCGACGTCACCGGACGTGAGCCGAACCCAGCCGGCTTCTTCGCCTGCTGCGACATGACCTACCTGGCCGCTGTGGGTATCCCCACAGTCATCTTCGGACCAGGGGAACAGCGCATGTGCCACATCTTTGACGAGAGCCTGGCCCTGGCCGACTTGCAACAGGCCGCCCAGGTCTACGCTCTCACGGCGCAGCGCTGGCTGCTCGCGCTACCGTGACGGGCGCGCCGCGCCGTTCTGGTAGGTTAGAGAACAGAGCGGCACGAACAAAGCCAGAATTCGAAATTAAGTTCCAACTCGGTCGACACACCGAGGCAATCAGGAGTTTAGCGACATGTTCGGCTGCTTCATTGCGGTCATAACAGGACAGATGCAGCCATATAGGACCTACTCCGTGAAAACAGCACGCCAGAAGTACGGCCATTGAGAGCGTGCTATAGCGCCCTTAACGCATTGCCTGCCCGACATAGCGGTGGTAGGATAGGTCCAATCCCGGCGCCGCAACGATGCGGCTCGGATATTGGGGGCAGGGAAACCAACGATCCTTTGAGCGGACAAACAGCAATGGTGACTTCCCTTGGGTGCTCGCGGACCCATCAAGTCAACCGGTCCAAACCGCTCTTTCGGAGTGCTCCCGACCAACGGCAACGCGACGGATTCGGCGGTCCGTATCTGCGTATTTTGGTGACGCCCGATGCGACGGCCGACCTGGTGATGTGGGAGGAGCAGGCGACAGGCAACGTGGTGCTGTACACCGATCCGGAGCGCTCGCCGTGCATTTTCCTCGCGCACGGCAACGATCTGCGTGATCTGGGGCAGGGCCTGTTGCCCGAGCCGGTCTTGCTCGGCATTCTCCAGGGTGCGCCGCCTTTGATAGTTCCCCTTGAGGGGATCGGAAGCGTGCAGTGGCAACTGACAGAGATCGAGCAACACGAAGATGAAAGCAGCCACCCTTGATCGCGCGGTCGACGTACCGCAGACAAGTGCTCCAGCCCAACCAGGGGCCGATCGCCTCCCCTTCCAGAAGAAGGTGAACCTGCTCTCTGATCGCGGCCTCTGGCCGCAGTTGGAGGCCCTGGCGAAGCAGCACGGTTGGCATAGCGAACACATGCGGGCCTTCATTGATGCCAACCTGCCCAAGGCCCCCTGCCCCATTTGCAACACCGAGTTTTACGTCTACTCGCGGCGAGTCAAGTACTGTTCGGATCGCTGTCGCCGCGTGGCCGCTGCCGGCAACGAGCGTAGCCGCGATGGCGCAGTGATGGCCCCCCCTGCAGCCCGCAACGACGTTGCCGAGAAGCCCAAAGGCCAGAACAACGGCGACCTCTGCGTCCGCTTAGAGCGCCTCGGCGAAGACCCGCTGGATCGTCGGTTCTATATCCTCATGGTGGTCCAGGATCTTTTCGGCGCCGTTGCCCTGGTCCGTCGTTGGGGCCGGGACGAGCGCGAACGTTCGCAACAGACCGTCACCAGCTTCCTTTCCCTCGACCAGGCGTTGGAACAACTGGAACGCCACAAGGCGATTTGCCTGAAGCGTGGCTATCACCTGGTCGCCGTGGAACGCGGACGTGTTGACCCGCGCACGCTTTCCTGACGATTTTTGTAGACCCGTACCGGCGCTGAACAGCCGACACCGTATGATGCAGGGTCATGGATAACCGGCCGATCGGCGTCTTCGATTCGGGCCTCGGCGGCCTCACGGTCGTCCGCCAGCTCTTCGCGGCGCTACCGCACGAGCGCATTGTCTATCTCGGCGACACGGCTCGCGTCCCCTACGGGTCGCGCAGCCCGGACATCGTGCGCAAGTTTGCCCGCCAGGATGCCTACTTCCTGGCGGGACGCAACGTGAAGTACATCGTCGTGGCATGCAACACTGCCTCGGCGCAGGCCGAACCCGATCTCGTGCGCCGGCTGGACATACCGGTGCTGGGCGTGATCGAGCCAGGCGCCGCGGCGGCGGTGAGGACGAGCGCCAGCGGACGCATCGGCGTCATCGGCACGCTCGGCACCATCGCCAGCGGCGCCTACCAGCGTGCCATCCTTGCCCACCAACCAACAGCCCAGGTCGTCGCGCACGCCTGCCCCCTGTTTGTGCCGCTGGCCGAAGAGGCCGCCCAGGACACACAAGCTGCCCGCTTGATCGCGCACGACTACCTGCACCCCTTCCTTGACGGCAACGTCGACACCCTCATCCTCGGCTGCACCCACTACCCGATTCTGGAAACGGTCATCGCTCAGACGGTGGGACCGGACGTGTGTCTATTAGACCCCGGCATTGCGCTCGCCCAGGCTCTCGTCACCGATCTGGCACGCCGGGGCTTGCTGGCGGCCGGCGACCAGCCGGTAGAGCACCAGTACTTCGTGACCGATCGCTCGGTGCGCTTCCAGGAGCTGGCGGAACGCTTCTTGGGCCACCGTCTGTGCTCGACGGTCGAACAGGTGGACCTGGATTAGTGCGATGACGGCAGACCATGTCGGCAGTTGATCTCGTTGTCGTGCTGTTCGTCGTCCTGGTGGCCTGGAACGGCTATCGCGCCGGGTTTCTGATTGAGGTCGCCGGCCTGGCTCGCATCGTCGTCGGCGTCGTGGCTGCAGCGCGTTTCTTCTCGCTGCCAGCGACCTGGCTCGGCGCGAACACCGGCTTGCCGCCGGTTCTCGCTAACCTGATCAGCTTCATCGCCATCTTCGCCCTTACCCAGATCGTGCTGACGTTCGTCTACGCGGTAACGGTATACCCGGCCGTCCGTCTGCTGCACGCGATTCCGGGGCTGGGCGGGATTGACCGCCTGCTGGGTATCGTGCCGGCGGCGTTGCAAGCGCTCTTCTGGGCAGCGTTTGCCCTCTCCGCCGTGCTGCTGCTGCCGATCAGCCCGCCCCTGCAGACCGCCATCACGAACTCCCGGCTTGGCAACGCGCTGGTGGTTGATCTCTCCCGCTATGAACCCCGACTGCAGGCTTTGCTGGGCAACGCGACGCGCAACACCCTGCTCTACATCACCCCGCCGGCCACGGCGACGGAAGGCACAGTGCAACTGCACTTCCCAGCGAACCTGCACCTCACGACCGATGCCGCCGCTGAACAGACCATGCTGGACTACGTCAACCAGCAACGGACCCAACGCGGTCTTGCCGCGTTACGCCTCGATCCCACGCTCACAGCCATAGCCCGTACACATAACGCCGACATGTTCCAGCGCAGCTACTTCAGTCACAACACCCCCGACGGGCACACGCCGTTCGACCGCATGCAGGCGGCAGGTATCACCTACACCAGCGCCGGCGAGAACATCGCCTACGCCCCAAACGTCACCATCGCCGACACCGGCCTGATGAACAGCCCGGAACACCGCGCTAACATCCTTCGCCCCCAGTTCAGCCGCGTCGGTATCGGCATCCTCAGCGGCGGCCTGTTCGAGGAAATGTATACGCAAGACTTCGCCAACTGAGGCCGTTACCAGGGTAAATCGAGCCGGAATGGCCCCATCTGCACGCCGCGCGGGTGCAGCGAGGCTGCCAGCATGAGGAACTGCCCTTCGCTGAGCATGGGGATATCTGACGGCCCCGCCGAGATGCGCATGGAGCGCGGCTGCTGGCTATCCTCCGAAAGGCTCACATGGAGCGTCGGCGTCTCCTGCCAGGCTACTGTCGTGGATCCCGGTTGGTCGTAGAGTTTGGCGAGCCGGCCACCGACGACAGTTGGCTGGGCCACAATCATGTCCCAGGGCGAATCGCCCAACGGTCGCTCCGAGCGTAGTTCGAGCACGGTCAGCCACGTCTGGCGAGCGGTATCCAGCACCCGAAAAATGACGACAGTGTGCCCGTAGGGGCCGTCGAGCGTTGTCGCCCAGATGCCCAGATCCCGTGCTTGCTGATGCAGGGCGGACGAGTCCAACAACGGGCTGCCCAGCAGCCGTTCGGCCGCCGGGCCACTGATCGGCTGGGGGTGAAGTCCGGTCCCCAGAAGCGGCGGCGGCAGCGCACCGCCGGGGTCAGCCGACGCGGCAGGGATCGCCGAGGCCGCCGGCCCCAGCCACAGTAGGGCAAGGACCGCCGCCAGGCCCAGTCGCATCCAGTGCAACGACAGGCGCCGCGTCCCGGTCGCCAACCAGAGCAGGAAGGCAGGCGGCTCCAGCAACCGTGCCGAAACCATTGCAATCTCCTCCGCCCTACCCTATGTGGGGTCTGAGCATAGGCAATTGTACCGGAAAGGGCAGGTGGGGAGTGATGCAAAGCAGTGCGCAGCAAGCGAGCATTGCGATGCACCACGCTTTTGAAGGCCGCGACTGCGATCGGCGGCCAAGCTAACGG
>DHIZ01000216.1:2687-21025 GCA_002404055.1 Chloroflexi bacterium UBA4733 | reverse complement strand
CCGTTAGCTTGGCCGCCGATCGCAATCGCGGCCCTATGCCGTCCGCTTACGCTTCTTCCGCCACGACCTCTGCTACCGCTCCCTCCTCCTTCAATGGAAGCTGCAACAAAATAGCGCGCGCCTTCGTTGGGCCACGCGGCGGGCCGACGTACCCCTGATCGACAAGCTCATCCATCAGCAGCGAGGCACGGCTCTGGCCGATGCGCAGGCGGCGCTGCAGCAGGGAGAGGGTCACCTGTGCTTCCTTGCCCTGCTGCTGGGCAGCTTCGGCGACAGCGCGTAGCACAGCCAGCGTCTCTTCCAGCAAGCGGCTCTCCGGGTCTTCTTCCGGTATCGTCGACCAACTCTCCAGCAGGCTGTGCTGCTCCTCTGGACTCTGCCAGTGCTCCCCCTGTTCCCTGCGCTGATCCCGCCAGAAGGTGATGATCGACTCGATCTCGTCATCATAGACGTAGGTCCCCTGCACACGCATCGGGCGCAAAGCGTCGGCAGGCGTGTAGAGCATGTCGCCCCGGCCCAGCAGCCGCTCTGCACCGGGGCAATCTAGAATCGTCTTGGAGTCCACGCCGGAACTCACGGCAAAGGCGATGCGGCTGGGGAAGTTGGCCTTGATCAGGCCGGTGATGACGTCGACCGATGGCCGCTGGGTCGCCACGACCAGATGGATGCCGGTCGCCCGCGCCTTTTGCGCCAGCCGGCAAATCTGCTGTTCGACCTGCTCCGGGGCCGTCATCATGAGGTCGGCCAACTCGTCGATGATGACCACCATGTAGGGCAACGCGGCTTCCCCGCGATCGTTGGCGGCAGCGTTGAAACGCAGAATGTCGCGGAAGGAGCCCTGGGCAAACAGCGCATAGCGGCGTTCCATCTCCAGGATGCACCAGTCCAGCGCACCGACTACCTTGTCGACATCCACGATTACCGGCGCCTTGAGGTGCGGGATGCCGTTATAGCCGGTCAGTTCAACCTGCTTGGGGTCGACCATCAGCAGTTGCAGTTCATCGGGCGTGCATTGGAAGAGCAGGCAGTCGATCAGGGCATTGATACAGACGCTCTTGCCGGAGCCGGTGGCGCCGGCGATGAGCAGGTGCGGCATGCGCGTGAGGTCGCCAAAGACCGGCTCCCCCGCCACATCACTGCCGACAATAATTGGCAACTGCGCCCCCTTGGCGCGATAGCGGGTGAACTCCTGGCTCTCCAACAACTCCCGCAGGGTGACGGGAGAGGAGACCGGGTTGGGCACTTCGATCCCGACATAGGGCTTGCCCGGTACCGGCGCCTCGACACGAATCGAATAGGCTTCCATAGCCAGCGCCAGGTCGTTCTGCAAGCCGACGATCTTGGCGACCTTGACGCCGGGGTCGGGCCGCACGCCAAACTGCGTCACGGTCGGTCCCGGCCGGATCTCCTGCACCCGCGCCGCGATGCCGAAATCGGCCAAAGTGCGCACGATCAGGTCGGAACGGGCGTAGATCGACTCCTGGCTGGCCTCGATCCGGGTGCCGTACTTCAGCATGGACGAATCCGGCAAACGCCAGGGTTTGCCCGAGCGGGTCGCCGGGGCAATCGGCGCCGGCTCCCGCTTCTGCTTGGCCGGTTCCACTAGCGCCACCGGAGCACCGTGCTGTGCGGGCGCCACGGTCTTGATCAAGGGCAACGCCGGTTGCAGCACCGGCGGCGGCGCCAATACCACAGCCGCCATCTGTGCCGGCGCAGGCTTGCGCTCCAGTAAGCGCTGCAGGGCACGCACAGCCGGCGTGGCGGCCCGCGACGAGGTGCGCAGTGACCAATGCCACGCGCGGCCCACATGCACCACGCCCTGCCAGAAATCGGGCAGGGAAAGGTGCAAGGCCCAGATCAGGCCAACGAGGACGGCGGCCAACCAGACCAGCCAGCCCACCGGACCCAGCAGTTCCCCCACCAGCGCGCGCAATTCGGCGCCGCCGAAGCCGCCGCGACCGGGCGCCAGGCCGTCGGCCAGGGCCACCCAGGCGCCGAGCAGCGTGCCGAGCCCCAGGAAGCGCAGCCAGGGAATATGCGGCGCGCCGAAGCGATAGTAGCGCACAACAGTCACGACCAGCGCCGTGAGCAACAGCGGCAGCAAGACGGCGGAGCCGCCCATCAGGGCAGTTTCGGCGGCGTGTAAACGCTGCACCGGCACGGCAGTGCCACGGGGCAAGAGCGGTAGGGCGGCCACGATCAGGAGCGCCAGAAGAGCCAGGCTCACCACCATCGCCACATCGAACCAGAGATGGGTCGGCAGATGCCAACCGGTCCACCAGGGCGGAGGGGGGGCTTGGCGACTCCTGCGGCGTTTCGCCGGCGCTGTACGGGAGGCGCGCGGCGCTGGCGCGGCGGCGCGACGTTCGGCAGCCATACTATCCCCTTTCCCCGCAAATAGTGACACTACCACCGCGGCCCAGCAGCGAGAATGGGAGGATGGTCCAGGTTATGCTGACGGGGCACAGCCGACGGTATCGTGGATGTGCGGCGCCTACGGGAAGGGGAATCGGTGCCACTCCAGATCGTGCTTGCTTCTCAGTCACCCCAGCGCAGCGGCCTGCTGAGCCGCCTCGGCCTCAATGTCCTGGTGCAACCAAGCGACGTTGATGAAGCGTTCATCGCCGTGCCGGCCGATCCGCTGGAACAGGTGTACCTGCTTGCCCAGGCAAAGGCCGCAGCGGTGGCGCGGCACTTTCCCCAGCATATCGTACTGGCGCCGATACGCTTGTTGAGCTTGAAGGAAGCGTCCTCGGCAAACCGGGCAGCCCGTCGCTGGCGACAGCGATGCTGCGCCGGCTGTCCGGCCGACGCCATATGGTACACACCGGGCTGGCCCTGGTTCTGCCGGAAGAGTGCCGCACCGCCGATCAATCCCGCACCCTAACCGCGATCGTCTCTTCCACCGTCACCTTTCATCAACTTGACGACGAACAGATCGCCGCCTACGTCCAGACCGGCGAGCCACTGAACAAGGCCGGCGCCTACGGCCTTCAAGGATCTGGTAGCCAGTTAGTCGCCTCGCTCAGCGGCTGCTTCACGAATGTCGTGGGTCTTCCACTCTGTGCAATTGCCAAGCTGTTGACGGCGGCCACCGGGCAGCCGGTGCTCTGCCCTGCCGATGCTGGCTGCCGAGCTGCAGGAGAAGAGGACTGTCTTTGCCGCGTCGACTCCGCCTGAAGCTGGTGATGCTCGCCTGGCGACTGAAGTCGCGGCTATACCAGGCGAAGTCCGCCTGCGCGGACTCGTTTCCAGCCCGCGAAGGGCCCAGAGGGCACCCACTTCGCTCGCTTTTAGGCGCGACTTTAGTCGCCGACCGTCTGCTCGCCCCTTTTTCCACCTTTACGCTGGCTTAACGTTCGCTCGCATTGACAATTCACCTCTGTACGCTAGGATGACCTATCGTTTGACCGTGCCGAAGCCTCCGTTCTTTTTTGACGTACACGTTCCTCCGGCCAGCGGAGAGGAGGGCAGCCTTGATGGACGAAATCACCGTTCTTGCTACGCCAACGACCCCCAGAGGCCCGCGTGCTCGGCGTCGCCAGCTCCTGGGCGGCGCCGCCGTGCTCGGCGTCGGCGCTGTACTGGCCGCCTTGTACGAGGCTCATCCAACCGCGCAAAGTGCGCCGCCCCTGCCGGATTCGGTCCGGCTCGGCCACTTGCTGCGACGCGCCGGCTTCGGCGCGTCGCCAGAGGAACTGACGACGTACCAGCAGTTAGGCGTCGCAGGCGCCACCAACCAGTTGCTCAACTTCGAAGCAATCCCCAACCCGATCCCGGACAAGTTCGCACAACTCTTCAATTTCGACTTCACGAATGGGCAGCAACTGCAGCGCTGGTGGCTGCTGCGTATGCTCTACACCGCGCGCCCACTGGAAGAGCGGATGACGCTGTTCTGGCACGGCATCCTGACCTCGGCGCGCTCCAAGGTGCGGCCCGACATGCTGTACGTCCAGAATCTTTTCCTGCGTACCCACGCGCTGGATACCTTCCCGAACATCCTCAAAGGCATCTCCAAGGACCCGGCCATGATGGTCTGGCTTGACCTGCAGACCAACCGCAAAGGGCATGCCAACGAGAACTTCGCCCGTGAACTCATGGAACTGTTTTCCATGGGGGTCGGTAACTACTCCGAACAGGATGTGCGCGAGAGTGCGCGCGCCTTCACCGGCTACTCCCTCGCCTACCACGGCAAGCAGGTCAACAACGTGTACAATCCGCCGAACTTCGTTTTCAACCCACGTCAGCACGACGACGGCCCCAAGACCTTCCTGGGCAAAACCGGTAACTTCAACGGCGACGACATCATCGACATCATTGTCGCCCAACCCGTCACAGCCGAGTACATATGCCGACGGCTGTTCTCCTTTTTCGCCTACGACAACCCGGAACCAGCCGTCCTTCAAGCCCTGACCAAAACCTACTTTGCTACCAACTACTCGATCAAGGCGTTGGTGCAACAGATCATCACATCCTCGGCCTTTTACTCCGCGAAAGCCTATCGCTCCACGATCAAGAGCCCGACCGACTTCGTCGTGGGCAGCCTGCGTACGCTTGGCATGCAGACGGAAGGCAACCAACTGCCGAACATGATGCCGGCGATGGGGCAGGAGTTGTTCAACCCGCCCAACGTGGCCGGCTGGCCGGGGGGTACCAACTGGCTGAACAGCGGCACCTGGCTCACCCGCTTGAACTATGCCAATCAGGTGGCGGCCAGCCAGGTGGCCTGGCCCAGGGGCGCCGCCAGCATCCAGGCCTGGCTCCAGCAGCAGACCAACGGCAATGTGCCGGCCGCCGTGGACCTGCTGGTGAAGCAGGTGCTGGACGGTCAAATTGGCGCTTCCCAGCATCAAGTCATGCTGGACTACGCCAACAACGCCTCCCTGACAAGCGACGAACGCTACCGCGACCTTACCTATCTGGTGCTCGGCCTGCCCGAGCACCACCTCAGCTAAGCAGCAAACCAACAGAAAGGGGCCATCGCCATGCTCTCCCGACGCGACCTCCTCCAGATCAGCGGCGCCGTCGTGCCGGTCGGCATATTCCTGCCTTCCGTCTTTAGCCGGGCGATCGATCAGATGGGCAAGCAGACGCTGTACGGCAACCCGGGTCAGCCGGCCAACGCCCGCACCCTCATCATCGTGCAGCTTGCCGGCGGCAACGACGGCCTGAACACCGTCATCCCCTACACCGACGGTCGCTATCGCGACCTACGCCCCGTGATCGGCGTCCCCGACTCGCAGGTGCTGCCGATCAGCGATCGCATCGCCCTGCACAGTGAGCTGGCGGGGATGAAGACGCTCTACGACCAGGGTAAGGTCGCCGTGATGCAGACTGTGGGTTATGACAACCCGAGTCTCTCCCACTTTCAGGCGATGGACATCTGGGAGACCGGCGATCCAGAATTGCACCGGCGTGACGGCTGGCTCTCGACACTGGTAGAAGGGAAGGTCGACGCCAACGGCCACCCTATCGGCTCCCTCAGCCTGGGGCCGGCGCTGGCCCCGGCGCTCTGCTGTTCGCCGACGCCACCGCCGACCATCAACAACATTAACGGGTATAAGTTGCTGCCCGACCCGCAGTTCCCGAAGAACGCTGCCACCCGTGAAGATGCGCTGGTGCGGCTTTACCAGTCCTATCAGGCGCCGGCGCCCTACGCGGCCATCCTGGATTCCACCGCCGACTCGGCGCGCACGAGCAGCGCCCAGATGCAGGCGCTTGCCAACGCCTATCAGCCGTCGATCACCTACCCCCAAACGCCAGTGGCGCAGGGTCTCAAGCTCTTCGCCGCGACATTGAAGGCCGGCGTGGGCCTGCGCCTCGGCTACGTCGTCCTGGGCGGCTTCGACACCCATTCGCAACAACTCAACCAGCAGCCGCGCCTGCTCCGCCAGTTGGGTGACGCCCTCAACGCCTTCTCGCGCGACCTGGAAGCGCAAGGATTGGACAAGGATGTGCTCACCATGACCTGGTCGGAGTTCGGCCGCCGCGCCCAGCAGAACGCCAGCAATGGCACCGATCACGGGACGGCGGCGCCCCTCTTCCTGATTGGTTCAGGAGTCAAAGGCGGCCTCTACGGTGACGTGCCGGACCTCACCAACCTGGACAACGGCAACCTGCGCCACTCGATCGACTTCCGTTCCATCTATGCCACGGTCATCGAGCGCTGGCTCCAGGCCGACTCCAAGGCAATATTGGGCGGTACATACCCGACATTGGCGGCCGTGGGGTAGGCGGAGGCAGGCCCCCTCCGGCTCAACTGGAGGCGTACCGAGCGCCGCTTACTGCTTCCATGCTAGATTTCCCCGGTCGGCAAGAAACAAAAGGGGAACCCGCATGGACGGCACACTTTCAGGCAAGATCGCCCTCGTCACCGGAGCGAGCAAGGGCATCGGTCAGGGAATTGCCCTGGAGTTCGCGCGTGCCGGCGCCGATGTCGCCGTGAATTGCCAATCCGACACCGCCGGGGCGGACACGACGGCCGCAGCCATCCGGCAACTTGGCCGCCGGGCAGTGGTGGTCCGGGCCGACGTTGGCCAGCGCACAGACGTTGAGCGCATGCTGGACCAGACCCTTGCGACCTTCGGGCGCCTGGACATTCTTGTCGCCAATGCCGGTGTGACGCTCTGGCGCGACTTTATCGACCTGGATGATGCCACCTGGGAGCAGACGCTCAACACCAACTTGCGCGGGACCTTCCTCTCCTGCCAGGCCGCGGCGCGCCAATTTCGCCGGCAAGGCGACGGAGGCAGATTAATCACGATGGGCTCGGGCGCCGCCAAAGTCGCCTTCCCGGGAGCCTCAGCCTACAATGCCTCCAAAGGCGGCATCGCTATGCTGACGCAGGCTATGGCGGTGGAACTCGGTCCGCTGGGCATTACAGTGAACTGTGTGGCGCCAGGCGCCATCGAGATTGAGCGGACCCGGCGAGAAGACCCGCACTATGCAGAGACCTGGGCCCGCCTCACGCCCCGCCGGCGTGTCGGCGTGCCTGGCGACATCGGCAAGGCCTGCGTCTGGCTGGCATCCGACGCCGCCACTTTTGTCACCGGCCAGGTGATTTTCATCGATGGCGGGCTCTTCTCGCAAGGGCCCTGGCCGAGCGACCACTATGCCAAGGACACAACCGGAGCGGACCGCTAGGCAGCCGTGCAGCTCCGCCGGTACACCTACTCGCCGCCACGCAACTCCATCACGATATCGACGACATAGGACAGCCAGCCCTGCACCTCGGCCAGCAACCTGGCCCGTTCCTCGTCCTTCGGCGCATACAGGAAGACGGCAATACCCCCAAGGACGATGAGCCAGAAAAGGTCGGTGGTAGTCGAACGGACGGCACGTCCGGTGGCATCGAAGGCGTCACCAACGACCGCCGCCGTCTCACCGGCCGCATCCGACACGGCCGGAACGAGATTACTGACCGAGGCCTGTATCGAAGCCGCAGTATCGCGCGTCTGGCTACCGAACTGAGCAGCCCGGTCTCTTGCCTGGCCCGCCAGGTCCGCGGCGGCAGGCGCCAACTGATCCCTTGCCTGCGCCCCGAACGTACCAACCCGGCCTCGCGTCTGATCAATGAAGTCAGCGACGGCCGGCGCCAATTCGTCTCTCGCCTGCGCGCCGAGATCGCTGAGCCGGTCACGCGCTTGATCAGCCCAATCCTCCACCATAGGCGCCAGATCGTCACGCTGCCTGGCAGCGGCCTGGGCAAGGGCACTCGCCGGAGGAGCCAGTCGGTCCCGGGCCTGGGCGCCTACTTGTATGGCGTAGTCACGGCCCTGGCCCGCCAGCCCGACAACGGCCGGCCCCGCCTGGTCGCGCAGCCCAACCAGCGTCTGCCCAGCCGCCGTGGAACGTCGTCCAGCCTCGGACCGTGCCGAGTCCAGCATCATTTGCGCAGACCCGACCGCCGCAGCCGCCTGCCTTCGCGCCTGACCCTGTGCCTGCTGCACCGCGCTCGTGGCGCTGTCGGCAGTAGACTGGTATTGGGATACTGCCCTATCCCGCCACTTTCGCGCTGCCTTCTTGCCGAACGACATCAGGCCCACACCAGCGTGCTTCGCCGGTGATCCGAACTTCAACATGGGCGATCCCCCCCCTTTATCTGGCTGACGGCACGGCTTACCATCGCGACCGAACACCGGGGAGAGGAAGCACATGACGTGCCAGTGAGGGAGCGCCAGGCAAGGCCCTGGCGTGGCTACAGTCGCGCTCCCACGCGCTCACGGGACACGGCACCGGGGCGGGCGAGACTTCTGTCCTGGACCTCGTCCACCAGCGCCTCCACTGCCCGAGCAATCCACATGGTATCGCTACCTGCCAGGAGTTGCGCACAGGCCTGTGTCGCGGACATCGCCTCACGGTACGGGCCTTCCGTGGTTAGGACATCAAACGCCTCGACGACACCGATGACCGAGGCGCCAAGGAGTACCTGGCTGCCGGCGCGGCCATCGGGATAACCCTTACCATCGGGGCGCTCATGGTGGAGGCGAACGAACTGACGGCAACGCTGATACTCTGCGAACGGCGCCAGGATCTCCGCACCGTAGGCTGGGTGCTTGCGGAGCGCCTCCTCCTCGTCCGGCTCCAGCGCCTCCTGCCGACGCAGCACCGCGTCGGAGAAGCCGACCTTACCGATATCGTGGACGCGGGCCGCGCGGCGAACGAGCTCAACCTCGTCCCGACTGAAGCCCAACCGGGTGGTAACACGCGCGGCGAGGTCTGCGACCCGTCGCGAGTGGCCGGACGTGCCAAAGGCGCGCATGTCAACGGCATCGGCGATAGCCTCGACGGCCGATTGCGTATGGACCTTCAGCGTTGCGCTACTGCGCAGGGAGTAATAGACCACGCAGACCGGGAAGACCATCGCCAGCCCCAGGATAGGGAACGTGCTCACGACGACAGCGGTGACAACGCCAAAGAGCAGCAGTGCGGCTTGCTGCCCCGCTTCGGTGGTTACCGATGCCCACCACAGCCGCACCAGGTTTTGCCCGGTGATAATCACGGTTGCCAGATGCACTGACCACTGATTAATGAGGTAATACGCGAGGCCGCTCAGGCAGGCGGCAAGGGTCAATGATGGCGTGGAGACGATGGTCAGCCACGGTTGCCCCACCGCCAAGCCATGGAACAGCGAACCGGCCATGCTAATTTGCAGCACTATCCGCCCGGTGTTGAAGACCGTATCCTGCCAAACGCGACGATGTTGCGCCTGGAGATAGGCGTGATAGGCGACAGTCCCAATCACACCAATGCATACGGCGATCGGCACAGGAAACAACAACGTCGCCGCAAACAGCGGTGCGGTACCAACGTGTATCTTCGCCATCGGCGACAACACCAGTGGCATCGCGCCGGAGAGCGCAATGAACACGATGAGCGCGAGAGCTACGAGCACACCATTAGTATCAGTCGCTGGTACCAAGGGGCGCAGCCGGAGGGATCCGCCCACAACCGCCAACGCCAACAGCCAGATACCGACAACATACCAGTAGAATCGCGGGGACAGGCGCGGAACTGTCTTCACTCTCTGCTCCCAGCTTGACGATTAACCGTTGGGCCGTCAAAAGGTACTTCGGCAATGCAACCAACCGTGCTGCACGACGCACCCAAGGATCAATCCTGGACAGGAACCTCCACCCGGATGCGAGCGAGACCGTTCACCGGCGCCGAAGCCTCTTTCACTGCACCGTTCGGCATCGTCACCTTTATGAAATAGGAATCGCCGCGCAAAGGCGAAGGCACCAGTGCGTCGATTTCGACCGTCTTCCTGGTACTGTCGGCTCGTCCGGGCAACACGTTGAGCACGTTAACGGCGACATTTGGCCTCTGGGACGTCCAGTCATCCTGGTTCGTCGAAATGTCGCTATTGCGGGATCCCAAAATTGTTACGACGATCAGCCCGCTTTGGGGGATTCCCCCGGGTGCCACCAAACTGGGATCGTGTGTATACAGTCCTACCTGAATGACGGTACCGTCAACATTGACCGCGGGATCGGTAATGCAGAGGTCAGTTTCCGCAGCGACAGGCGCCACAACCACGGCGGTGAGCGCGCCGGCCACCAGCAAAGACCCTATGACTTTACGCAACGCACCGCTCCTTGCAAACAACATGCGCCTACGAGAGCGCATTCAAACTCAACGCCATCATACGGTGTAAACAATTACGGCGTTCCTTACGACCCGACATGGCGGGAGAGTAGGAGGAAATACCTATCCGTTGGTACTATAACCCAACAAGCCTGACCGGCCACCCGATGCCATTGCGGCTCTGTGCATTTAAACAGCAGTAGGGTGAGAACCTTGGCTCTCACCCTACTGATCGTCACGCCTGAAAGCGTGTCTGGATAGGCGCTACAGGGCGCCGCCACCCGCACCGGTGTGCGGCAACTGCGCGGGGATCTGACCAGGAGCGCCGGTCGCCGGCACCTGTGCGGGGGTCTGAGCAGGCGCTGAACTACTTGCGCCTAAGACGATCGACAGACTGGAGAGTGGTACGCCCGCCAGGTTGGCTGAGACGCCCGTTATCGTCCCGTTTGCATTGACGGTAACCGTGCCGATAATTATCTGGCCGCTCTTGGTCACCGCTGTGACAGTGTGCGTTCCAGCCTGGAGCCCAGCGATACGCAGGCTGCTCCCAAGGACGAGGGTGACCGACCCGCCGGCCGGAGCTGTGACAACCGCGACCGTTCCAGAAACGCTCGTCGTTGCCGTTGAGCTAGACGTCGTCGGTGTGCTAGACGTCGTCGGTGTGCTGGACGACGTGCTAGACGTTGTCGTTGTCGTCGGCGCGGTAGACGTACTCGTTGTTGACGTGGCCGTCGTGGTCGGGGTCGTCTGAAGATTGGCGCTACCCTGCGGCCCGGCGACTGCGATTGGCACGGCAATGGCCGTCGCCAGAACCCCCAGTACCACGGCTTGCTGAACCTTACCGACTCTTTGGTTGAGCGTCCGCCACAATTGTCCTACAGGTGTCATAATCCCGTCATTCCCTTCCCGTTGAGCACTGGGTCGCTCCGTCAAGCACAAGCGGACGGAACAACCGGGTTGCCAGCAGTATACGGCCTACCGCCGCAAAGTCAAGTGCTGTGCCAGTAGGGGGGACGCAGAGTTGAGCGTCGCAAGGGAGCCGTATTTGCACGCGGCCCTATACTCTCGGGTACTCTCGTCGTTCGCTCGCGACGCAATACGTTGCGTCGCACCCTCATTGGCGGAGTGCGCCGCAAAGCAGTGCATAGTCGCAGATATGGTATGTTCGGCCTTGCGCGCCATCCTTAAGCGTAAGGCGACACGCAGGGTGGCGGATGCCGCGGCAAATGTGAGAGAAGGGAACGATGGCGCCGAGTGTTCGCGCAGTGGCGGATGTAAACGAGGCATGGCTGGCGGGCCTCTCGTATCTTCGGCAACGACCAGCCGCTGCCACGATCCACGGCGTGCTGGTTCGCGATCTCACCGTCCACCTCGACGGTCGCGGTAGCTTAACAGAACTCTGGAGCTCGACCTGGCTGCCCGAAGGGGTCATTCGCGCCGAACACGCCTATCAGAGCGTGACCGACTATGGCGTGGTCAAGTGCTGGCACCTGCACGCCCTTCATACTGACCAGTTTGTGATCACCCGAGGCAAGGCCCAGATCTCGCTCGTTGATCTGCGTCCCGACTCGCCGACATTCCAACACGTGAACGCGCTCTTCGCCGGCTACGACCGTCCCCGCTTGATCCAAATCCCGCCGGGGGTCATGCACGGCTGGAAGGCGTTGCTGCCGCCGGAATTGATCGTGACGAACTTCCAGTCGCACCCCTACGATGCGTCCGACGAGTTCAAGTTCAGTTGGAACTGCGTGCTGGAGGACCTCTGGGAACCACGTAACGGCTAATTTGGTCGCATGACGTTGGCGGCGGTCACGACGAACCGCCGGCACGGCGCCGCCACCAGGTCCGCAACGGCGCCTGAAGACAAACGAGCAGCGCCAGGCCGTAGCTGCAAAAGAGGACGGCAAACTGGATCGGCGCCGGGCCATGTCCGGCGAAGCCGATAGTACTTATGACAGCGACTGCACCGGCGGCCGGCGCCGCTAGATACCTACGCAAGGGGGCGCCGTCGCCCGGCAATACGCGGCGCGCCGCCAGCGCCGCCACGACCAGCGCCGCCAGGACGCCCGCATCCACCGCCAGCGCCGCGCCGACCCCGCCCCAGCGCGCCAGGAGCGCTGCCAGGAGCGGCAGGAATACCGCCAACTGGACAAGTTTGGCTCGGGCCACGGCGCCGGCCATCCCTTGCGCCAGCAACAACTGGCGCAAGTGCTCAAACAGGGGAGCCAGCAGCGCATAACCGGCGAACGCCTGGACCATCGGCACGGCGCCGAGCCACTGCACCCCAAAGAGCAGCCGGATCATGGGGTCGGGCAACAAAAGTAACAGCAGGAAGAACGGGGTCAGCGCGTAGACGCCGCCGGCCTGAATCAAGCGGTAGGTCGCTGACCGGCGTTCGGAGTCCTCCCTTAAGCGGGCGTAGGCCGGCAGGGCCACCTGGCTCAGTGCCGGCTGGCTGACCCGTGCCGCCACATTCGCCAGCTTAAAGGCCTCTTCATAGAATGCCAGTTCCCGCGTTCCCCACACGACGCCCAGCACGGCGCTGTCCAGGCGGTGGGTTGCCAGTTCCCCACTTTGACTGAGCAGCACGGCCAGACCAAAGCGACGGATGCGCGCGGCGATCGCCGGTCGCCACTGTGGTCGGTAGCGACGCCGGCTGATCAGCCGCCCACCCACCAGCAGGCCCAGAGAATCGAGCACGTCACGGCAGAGCAACGCCCAGACGCCACCGCCGGCCAGCGCCACGACGACGGCCACGATGTGCTCAACTATGCCGGTAGCAATCTGCACCAGCGCCAGCCAACCGAACTGGAAGCGCCGCTGGAGCAGCGCGCTGTAGCAACTACCGTTGAGCAGCAGCACGCGCTGCACCGCCAGCCCGGCCAGCAACGCCGCCACCAGCGGCTGCTGCCGCCAGAGGAAGAAGGGGATGAGGGCGGCAGTGAGTCCCAGGAAACCGCCGCCCAGGAGCAACACGAAGGACAGGGCGGTGCCGAACTGCTCGGCGTCATCCTCGGTCGATTGGACGAGGTAGGTGTCGACGCCCCAGGAGACCAGTAACGCAGCCAGGTCGCTGGCCGCAATGGCCAGGGCATAGGCGCCAATTGGCAGTGGACCCAGCCGCCGCGCGAGAAACACATTGACGACGGCGCCAATGATGCCGTTGGCGAGGGTTGCCGCACTGAGCCAGACCGCCCCCGTCAGCGCCTGCCGGCCAAAGGCGCCGGGGACCAGAGGCCGTTTGACTTAGGTATGCTCGGGTGGCGGCAGCGGCGTGACGCCCGCGCCACCCTCATCGTCAACGACGCCGGCCTGGCGCGCGATGCCGAGGATGCTCCCGGCAGGCAATCGCCGGGTGAGCCCATCGACCTTTGTCGTTACTTTGGGTGAGATGTAGGTGGGGAGCTGCTGCAAATCCAGATAGCCGCACTCCAGACAGAGGTTGGCAGGGACGGGTCCATCGGCATAGACAATCGGGCGCGATTGCACCCGCGCCGAGCCGCAGCGGGGGCAGATTGCCGGCGCCGTCACCACCAGTACGTCCGCTTCGCGCGCCATCGATTTGCTCCCTTCAGTCGCGGGGCCGGGGGCCGGAGGAAAGGGCAACGCCTTGCGCCGCCCTGCAATTGCTCCCGGCTGCGAGCACACCGCGGTGTTGTTTGAGGTCTTCTTCGTTTCCGGCAGAGTATAGCGCATGGGGTTTGCACGGCGCTGATGGTATGCTCCGGCGGCGCTATGTCTACAACCAATCGGCACGGATGCGGTAACAGGGAGCACAACAGCGATGACCGGATCGATCCCCAGGGGTCTCCAGGAGCCGCAAACGGCACGCCTTGCCAATGGGCTACGGGTGGTCCACATGCGCATCCCCGGCGCTGTCGCCATCGGCGCCAGCCTGGGCGTTGATGTCGGCTCGGCCGACGAACCGGATGAGTGGGCCGGCATCTCGCACTTTCTTGAGCACCTTGTCTTCCGGGGCACCGCGGCCTTCGCCGACAGCATCGCCATTGGTCAGGCCATCGAAGCAGTCGGCGGCGATTTCAACGCCTTCACCGGCAAGAGCTACACGCAGTACATTTGCTCCGCGCCGCTCAAGTACCGCGAACTGGTGACGCAGATTCCGGCTGAACTTGTAGTGCATCCGCTCTTCCGCCAGGACGACGTGGAGGACGAGCGGCCCGTGGTGATTCGGGAGATCGGCCTGTCGGAGGATGGCGCCGGCCAGCGCGTCTCACGGGCACTGGAGCAAGCTTCCTGGCCGGACAGCCCCATGGCGCGCCCGATCATCGGGCGTCCCGAGGCCCTGCAACAGGTCACCGCGACAGAGGTGCGCCACTACTGGCAGGCGCACTATCGTCCCGGGAAGGCGACCTTCGCCCTCGCGGGTGATCTGTCACTCGATGACGCTTTGGCGCTGATCGAGCAGGCAGTTGGGCATTGGCAGGCGCTGCCGGCGGACCTCCCCGCCGCATCCGCGCCAACCTTCCCCAGCGAGGGACCGGTGCGCCTCGAAACCATGGAGGGACGGCAGGAAACGGTACTGGCACTTGGGGCGGCCGTTGGCGCCTGGCGCAGCATCGATCAGGCGGGCGTCAGCGTGCTGGCGGCGCTGGCCGGCGAAGGCGAAGGCTCATTGATCGTGCGCGACCTGGTCCGTCGGCGCGGCCTGTTGCACAGCGGCGGCGCGCTGGCCTGGCTCAATCGGGATGCCGGCGTCTTTGGTCTCAACGGCACGACCCGCCCGGCCGACGTTGTGGCGGCAGTGGCGGGCTTACTCGGCATCCTGCGCCGCTTACAGGAGGAACCTGACCCGGCCGAGTTCCGGCGTGCGGTCGGCTACGTGCGCGGCGACACGCTGCGCCAGTGGCTGCGCCCGCTCGATGTCGCCATCCAGTTGTGCCATCAGGCGCTGATGGGCGACACGCAATACGGCCCGGTACACGACTTGCGCGAGCTGGCGACGGTGACGCCGGAGCGGATCCAGGCCCTGGCCAGAGCGATCTTCGCGCCCGATCGCCTCCGTCTGGCTCTGGCCGGACCGGCGACCGACACGGAGGCCGTAGCGCGCCTCCTCACCGCCCAGGCAGCGTAGGGAATGCAGCAGTGACGACCACTTCTTCCCAGCAAGCAGCACCGCTGCAGCGCCGCGCGAGCAATGGCCTCCAACTCATCGCCTCGTCCTGCAATGGCGGCCTTGCCACGATCGCTGTCGCCCTGCCCTGTGGCACGACCGATGAGGCGGGAGCGGTGCCGTTGGGTGCTTCCCTCCTCCTGGGCCGCCTCCTCACCCAGGGTTCCCGGCAGTTCCCCAATGCCGAAACCCTGGCGATGTACCTGGAAACGCTCGGTGGCGTCTATAACGCCGGCGCCGACCAGGATGTCACCGCCATCATCGCCAGCGTGCCCGCCGACGAGCTGGAAGCTGCATTGCGCGCTGTCGTCGATATCACGACCAACCCGCTGCTGGAGCCGCGCGTGCTGCGCGTGGAACGTCGGCGGCTGGCCGGCCAGTTCCGCGCCGCCACCGCGGTCCCCTCCAGCCGGGCCGGTGACCTGGCCGACAAGCTGCTGTGGCCGGAGAGCGCCGAGGGTCGCACCTCCCAGGAGATGGCGCGCGCCATTCCCCACCTGGACCGCGAAGCATTGGCAGCGTTGCATCGGGATCGCTTCCGGGCCGGCAGCGCCGCGCTCGCCATCGCCACGCCGGACGACCTGGCGTCGGCGCTGGACATGGCAGAAGCAATCGTTGCCTCCTGGCCGGGCGGAAAAGCCGATCCGGCGCCGCCGCCGGCCCTCGGCGCCGAACGCGTAGCCGCCGCGAGTATGCCCGCGGACCTGGCGTACCTCTCGCTGGCCGCGCCCGCCGTGCCGCGTGGGCACCCTGATGCCAACGGCTTGAACCTGGCTGCCGTGGTGTTGGGCGGCGGCGCAACGTCGCGTCTCTTTGTCGAGGTGCGCGAGAAGCGCGGCCTCTGCTACGGCATCGGCTGTCGCTACGTCGCTCAAGCCAACGCCGGCGCGCTACGCATCGAAGCCGGCGTACCGGCCGACCGCCTTGATGACGCCATCAACGCCATCCTGGAGCAACTGCAGGACCTTGCCACCGCCGGGAACGACGAAGAGGTGGCCAAGGCGCGCGCCTTGCTGCTCGGACACCTGGCCATGGAGTCGGATCGCCCGGAGACCTGGGCTCGGCGCTACAGCCGTGATCTGGTGCAACTGGGCAGCATCCGCACCTACGACGACATCGTGGCGGCCCTGGAAGCCGTGACGACAGCGGATGTCCGCCGCCTCACCGCCGCCTACCTGGCGCCCTCCCTGCTGCGCTTCAGTGTGGCCGGGCCAGGCGTGAGGCGAGCGCGTGTCGCTCGCTTCGCGCGCAGATAAGCGGTCCATCCGGCGAGTCGGTGTTATATTCTCGCACGGGTGGTGACGCCCGCCGGACCTGTCGGATGCGCCACAATCCGCTGAAGGGAGCACCCAATGCGATACCTGACCGAAGCCCAGGTGGCGGCCTTGCTACCGGTGGGCGATGCTATCGTGGCGCTGGAGGAGGCCTTTCTGGCGCTGGCCGGCGGCTCTGCCCAGGTGCGGCCGCGGCAACGCCTGCATCTACCGAGCAGCGTGCTCCAGATAATGCCCGCCGGCCTGACGACGGAATCGGCAACGGGAATGGGACTGAAAGCGTACGTGAGCGGCCGCGGCGGCACGCGCTTCGTCTTCTTGCTTTTCGATCCTCATGACGGCCGCTTGCTGGCGCTCATGGAGGCGAACCAGCTCGGGCAAATCCGCACCGGCGCCGCTTCGGGCCTGGCCACGAAGTACATGGCGCGGAATGACGCCCAGACGGTCGGTATCTTCGGTACCGGCTGGCAGGCCCGTAGCCAGTTGGCCGCCGTCTGCGCGGTGCGCCCCATTCGCCAGGCGCGCTGCTTCAGCCGCGACGCCGGTCGGCGGGAACAGTTCGCCCGCGACATGGCGGCGCAACTCGGCATTGCGGTAGCCGCGGCGCCCGATGCCCAGGCTGTTGTGGATGGCGCGGACATTGTCATTACCATCACCAGCGCGCGGGAGCCGGTGTTCGACGGCGCCTGGCTGGCGCCCGGCACACACGTCAACGCCGCCGGCATCAACCAGGCGGTGAAGCGTGAAATCGACAACACGACGATTCAGCGCGCCGACAGCATTGTGGTGGACCTGCTGGAACAGGCACGCAGCGAGTGCGGAGACTTGATCGCCGCTGAGCAAGCCGGCGCCTTCCGCTGGGAGCAGGCGCTTGAGCTGGCGAGCGTCGTTTCCGGGGCGGCGCCGGGGCGATCCAAGGCAGATGACATCACCCTCTTCGAGTCGCAGGGCATCGCTCTGGAGGACGTCGCTGTCGGCATGCTGGTCTACCGACGCGCTCTGGAACAAGATATTGGCGTCGACCTGCCGGTTTGATTGGGCGGCGCAGACGCGCACGGGAAGGGACGGACGGCGAACATGCAAGCAGCAGTACTGCATCAGCGGCGTGACCCCCTGGTGATCGAAGACGTGGAGTTGGACGCGCCGGGACCCGGTGAAGCGCGGGTGCGCCTGGTCGCCAGCGGCGTCTGCCACTCCGACTACTCCCACTGGCGGCGCGACACCTGGACACCGCTGCCGCTGGTCCTGGGTCACGAAGGCGCGGGCGTCGTCACCGCCGTTGGTCCCGAGGTCAGCCAGGTCAAAGCAGGCGACCACGTGATTCTGGCCTTTGGCAACAAATGCGGCACGTGCGCCTACTGCCGGCGCGGTCAGCCGTACTTATGTACGCCGGAAGATGCCGGCCGCAACGTGCATTTCCGGACCCATATCCATCGCAACGGCGAGGCGATCTACCAGTTCCAGGGCGTCTCTTCCTTTGCCCAGGAAACGACGCTGCCGGCCAACAATTGCATCCCCATCCCGTTTAACGTACCTCTGGAGCCCGCCTGCCTGATCGCCTGTGGTGTCTCCACCGGTATCGGCGCGGTGGTCAACGTCGCCCAGGTGGAAGCCGGGGCGAGCGTGGTGGTGATCGGCGCCGGCGGCGTCGGCCTCAATGTCTTGCAGGGGGCGCGGCTGGCCGGGGCCACGCGCATCATCGCTGTCGACCTGGTACCCCAGAAGCTGGAACTGGCGCAGCAGTTCGGCGCCACCCACGTCATCCGCGCCGACGATGGCGACGTGGCGCAGCGCATCGCCCAACTCACCGGCGGCTACGGCGCCGACTACGCCTTCGAGGTCATCGG
>DHIZ01000216.1:1183-2557 GCA_002404055.1 Chloroflexi bacterium UBA4733 | reverse complement strand
ATCAAGGGCTGCGTCGCCGGCAGCGCGCAACCCTATGTCGACTTCCCCCGCCTGGTCGACCTCTGGCAGGCGGGCCTGATCATGGTGACCGAACTAATCAGCCGCCGCTTTGCCCTGGCAGAAGTGAACGCCGCCTTCGCGGCGATGGCGGCGGGCGAAGTGGCTCGCGGGGTGATTGTGTACTAACCGGGCCGCGACTGCGTGCTCACGCTGTGGGCAGGCAGTCACGGCAATGCCCCTGCTAAAGCAACGCCCGCACGTCCACAATGCGTCCTTCGCGGGCCGATTGCACGGCGGCTACAGTGACGGCGTGCGTGCGTAGGCTGTCGCTGTAGGGCGAACGAATATCCGAGCTGTCGCCGGTCTCCACCGCCTTGATGAAGGCGGCGTTGAGCTTAAAGTTGCTGTCGTCCCCTTCCGCCTTGATCTCTACTCGCTCCTGCTTCGGACGCATGACATGCAGCGAGCTCGCGGAGGCTGCCAGCACCAGATCCTTGGCCACAATGTGAATGGCGTTGCTCAGGTTCGGCATTTGCTGGCCGGCGACGGCGCAGGAGTTGATGATGCTGCCGACGGCGCCGTTGACAAAGGTGACGGAGGCGGCATTGACATCGGCAATATCCAGGTTGGGCACATCACCGAGCAGTTGCGTGCCGGCGGCAGCGTAGACCGTGGCGACATCACCGGCGAGATAGCGCATGGCGTCCACGGAGTGGGTGTGCTGCTCGATCAGCATGCCCCCCGACTGCGCCTGCACGCGCCACCAGGGTGTCGCAGGCAGCCCGCCCAGCCGGATGGCGATCAGCAAGCCGATGGGGACGCCGGCCAACATCTCCCGCGCCTGCTCCATGGGGCCGGCATAGCGCCACTGATAGCCGACGGAGTTGATGACGCCCTTCTCGCGGATATGGGCATCGATCTCCTTGGCCACCGCCATCTCCACTGCCAGCGGTTTCTCCACGAAGATGGCTTTGCCGGCGTCAATAATCGCGTGCTCGATCTCGCCGTGGGCGAAGGGCGGCAGCGCAACGTAGACAGCGTCCAGTTCCACCGCGTCCAGCATGCGCCTGCAGTCGGTGAAGGCCGGCGCCGACACCTTTTCACCGGCACCCCGCCGATTGTTCAAGCGCTCCAGCCCGGCGGCAACACGATCCTCCGTGATATCGCACATGGCAGCCATCGTGACGTTTGGCATTTGCACAAGGTCCATCATCTCGCGCACGGCCCGGCCGCCGCAGCCAACGAACCCTACTCGCACTGTCATCTCTTCGCAATCCTTCCTGACCAATTCCTGCCGCGTCAACCGGCCAGGCGACTGTAGCAGGCGCGCGCCAGCGGGTCAAGCGAGCTTGCAGGGCCGCGACTGCGGGCCCA
>DHIZ01000216.1:0-1132 GCA_002404055.1 Chloroflexi bacterium UBA4733 | reverse complement strand
CCCAGGGGGCGCCCCCGGCCAAGCGACGGGGGGCACTGCGGTGCCGAGGACCCCAGCGACCACAGTCGCCCACGTCGCTTGGCCGGGGGCGCCCACGAGTGGGCCCGCAGTCGCGGCCCTGCACTTTGCGGTGCATCATGCAATCAGCCGGCTCGCTGCCCTTCGGCAATAATCGCCTCAGCGATGGCTGCAGCCATCGCCTCCGCCGAAGGGTAGCGGTCGTCGGCGTGCTTCTGCAGCGCTCGCTCCACGATGGCGCGGACCGCCGCCGGTACCTCCGGCGGTAGGGGCGGCGGCGGCAGGTCAACGTGCGCCCGCAGCGTCTCCAGCGGGGCGCAGCCGGCGAAGGGGACGTGGCCGGCCAACAGTTCGTACAACATGATGCCGAGTGCGTACAGGTCGGCGCGGCAGTCCAGCGGCAAACCCGCTGCCTGCTCCGGCGCCAGGTAATCGGCGGTGCCGACGATGACGTTGGTAGCGGTCAGCCGCTGTTGCGCGCTCACGTCCGCCAGCAGCACCGGACCGAAGTCGATCAGCACGGCGGTCCCGTCGGCGCGCAAAAGCACATTGGAGGGCTTCACGTCGCGGTGGAGCAGCCCACGCGCGTGTACGGCGGCGAGACCCTGGGCGACCCCGTAGGTAATGCGAAGCGCCGATACCGTTGGCAGTGGCTCCGGGTATTGCGAGCGCAGGACCCGGTCGAGCGCCTGGGGAATCCACTCCATCGCCAGGTAGCAGCCGCCGCCGAGGGCCGCCTCGACCCTGCCGACAGCGAGCACCTTGATAACGTTGGGATGGTTGATCGTCTGGAGCGCCGCCGCTTCGCGCTCCAGACGATCCCGAAAGTCCGTCGCCGCTCCCCAACCCACCGGCAACACTTTGAGGGCGACCAGGGCATCGGAGCCTGCGTGGCGAGCGCTGTAGACGGCGGCCATCCCGCCCCCGCCGATTTGTTCAACCACCCGGTAGGGGCCGAAGCGCAGCCCAGCGCCACCGCCGCCCGGTCCGCGGTCCTCCAGGAGCGCCATCATCTGCGTGACACGCTCGCACAACGCCCGGTTAACACTATATTGGCGTGATCTATGCGAGTCTCCTGGGGAGGAGGTTGGCAGATGCAATTGGTGATCGGTAC
>DHIZ01000355.1:2471-5643 GCA_002404055.1 Chloroflexi bacterium UBA4733 | reverse complement strand
ACAAAAACCTACCCCAGAAAGAGGCCCCTACCGGGGTCACCGAGGGTAGCGTAGCGGCTGCCGCGTTTATGCCTGCTGCAGGAAGAAGTAGACCGTTAACACGACGCCAACGGCAATGACAAACATGCGCACCCAACGCGGATTCAGGCGGCGTGCGTAGGCGGCGCCGCCGTAGCCGCCGATGAGCGACCCGGCGATCATCAACAGCGCCGGCGCCCAGAGGACTATGCCGGCCAGGACGAAAGTCAACACGGCTACGCCGTTGATGGCTGCGGCCAGCAGCGTCTTGACGGCGTTCATCTCGTGGATCTGCTCCATGCCCATCAGGCCCAGAGTGGCAAGCATCAGGATGCCGATACCACCGCCGAAGTAGCCGCCGTAGATGGCGATCACGAGTTGAGCGATTCCCATGGCGGCGAGCGAGCGAGCGGAGAGAGTGGCGGCGCTGGGATGGCTGCCCTTCCACCAGGCCGTGAGGGGCTTGCCAAAGGCGAAGAGGAGCGTGGCCAGCAGCAGCAGGAACGGGATCAGATGCACGAAGGTCTTCGGGGGCGTATGCAGCAGCAGTTGGGCACCGGCGCCGCCGCCAACGAGGCTGCACAGGGTCAGCAGAATGAGCAGGGTGCGATTCGCCTTGCCTAGTTCCTGGCGGTAGGCGCCGATGCTGGCAACGGCGCCCGGCCAGAGGGCTACGGTGCTGCTGGCATTGGACTCGATCGCCGGATAGCCGCTGAAGATCAGCGCCGGGAAGGTGAGGAAGCTGCCACCGCCGGCGACAGCATTGAGCACGCCACCGACGAGGGCGGCAACGAAGAGGAGAACGACGTGGGAGAGTGTCACCTTGATTCCTTACAGAGCGCTCAAAGGTAACATGGCCTGCTGGCGAGGCCGGATTGTCACTGGTGGATCGCCACCTGGCGCTTGCCGCGCCAGCATCGACGACGGCGGGCACGGCGAGCGTGCCGGCCTTTGGCCTGAGAGAGGAACAGCATGCCCAGTTCGATGAAACCTACCCCGGGCGGCAAGGTATTCGGGTACCTGCCGCCGTTTGACGCCGACGGCGGCGACGTCATCGTCGAGCCGCCCGGTACTGGCTACGGCTACTGGGTCGGCGCACCGAGCGCGTTGTTCGATGCCGAAAGCTGCGCCTATTACCTCTGCTACCGCCGGCGCTGGCCGCTGGGCGGACGGCGTGGCGGGGAATGTGCCATCGCGCGCAGTGACGACGGCGTCCACTTCCAGGAAATCTGGAAGGCGCAACGCGAGCAGTTCGGCGCCAACTCCATCGAGAAGTCGGCCATTTTCCGCGACCCGTCCGGCGAGTGGCGGCTGTATGTCAGTTCCGACATCGCCGAGGCGTATGACCGCAACCCGCCGACCTGGCGTATCGACCTGCTTCAGGCCGACGATCCCGCCAGGTTTGACCCGATGACCCGCCGGATCGTACTGGACGCGCCGATGTTCGGCTTCAGCCACGTCAAAGACCCGACGGTGAACGTGATCGGCAACGAGTACTTTGTCTATACCTCCGTCGGGCGCCTGAAGCAGCACCAGGAGCCGGACGAGCAGGCGGTGATCCGCCCGGCGGGACGCGGCATGATCGCGCTACATCGCTCGCCCGACGGCATCCACTTCCCCAGCGCCGAGGTCATCATGGAGCCGAACGCCGTCGACACCATGAACGTGCGGGCTTCCAGCGTGTTGTACCTGGCGCCTCTCTGGTATCTCATCTACGACGGTGGCCCGACGCGCGCCGACTCCTACGACGAGTTCACGCGCCTCGCGTCGGGCTTCGACCCCGTCCACTTCCGGCCAGTATCGGGCCCAAACCCGTGGGTCCACTCCTCCCACGCCTCCGGCAGCGTGCGCTATGTCGACGCCATCCAGGTAGACGGCGTCATCCACTACTACTACGAGTACGCCCGTGCCGATAGGGCCCACGAGCTGCGCCACGCCGCGGTGGCATTGACGTAATTCGTGGGGACGGACGGCTCCAGCCGCCGTGCTCGTCGTTAAACGAACGAGCGACGATCACGAACCACTGTGCTTGGCGCTCCGAGGCGGCGAGCCGCCTCTTTGCACGCCGATGGCATTGTGCTATATTGATCCTACCCTACCCAGGGTGGGGTGGACAAGGTAAGGTGAAGGGGGACAGTCCCATGGAAAAGGATCCAGTCTGCGGCATGGACGTTGATCCGGCAACGGCGCGGCACAGCAGCGAGTACCAGGGCAAAACCTACTACTTCTGCGCTCCCGGTTGCAAGAAGGCCTTTGACGCTGAGCCGGAGAAGTACCTCGACCCCGGTCACAAGCCCTCCATGTAGGGCGTTCGGCGTCCGGAGGCACGGACCAGAAACGGAGGTTCGCCATGCTGATGCTGCACGCCATTGGCCAGGCGCTGCTGCTGGGGTTTTCCATGTTCTGGGACGTCCTCTGGCCGCTGGCGCTCGGCTTCCTGCTCTCGGCGATCATCCAGACGCTGGTGTCGACCAAAACGGTGGCGGGGCTGCTGGGGCGCGACTCACCGCGCGGCGTGGTACTGGCCTCCCTAATTGGCGCGGCGTCCTCCTCCTGTTCCTATGCAGCGGTCGCCGTGGCGCGCACGCTGTTCCGCAAGCAGGCGAGCTTCGCCAACGCCATCATCTTCGAGTTTGCCTCCACCAACCTGGTCTTTGAACTGGGCCTGGTGCTGCTGATCCTGCTCGGCTGGCAGTTCCTGGTGGCCGAGTTTGCTGGCGGCATCCTGATGATCGTCCTTCTGGCCCTCCTCTTCCACTTCACGCTCCGCCCCAAGCTGGTGGCGGCGGCGCGACAACAGGCGGAGCAAGGAGTCGCCGGTCGCATGGAAGGGCATGCCGGCATGGATATGGCCCTCAGCGACGGTCCCTTTTTGCGGCGTCTCTTCTCGGCCCGCGCCTTCACCACCATCAGCCACTATTTCTACATGGACCTCGCCAGCCTCTACACCGACCTGGGTCTGGGCTTCCTGATTGCCGGCGCGTTAGCCGCCTGGGTCCCGACGACGTTCTGGAACGGCCTGTTCCTCAGCGGTCACCCGCTGCTCGCCCAGGTCTGGGACCCTTTGATCGGCCCGGTCATCTCGATGCTGAGCTTTGTCTGCTCCGTCGGCAACGTTCCGCTGGCGGCAGTGCTCTGGAACGGCGGCATCAGC
>DHIZ01000355.1:0-2283 GCA_002404055.1 Chloroflexi bacterium UBA4733 | reverse complement strand
GACCTGATCATCCTGCCGATCCTGGACATCTACCGCAAGTACTACGGGGGGCGGACCAGCCTGTACCTGCTCGTGGTCAGTTACGCAGCCATGGCGCTAGCCGGCTTCCTGATCGCCCTACTCTTCCAGGTACTCGGCCTCACGCCGGCGCACACGGCGGTAGCAGCGCTGGAGTCGCGGCCGACGTGGAACTACACCACGCTGCTCGACTTCGCGTTTCTCGTGCTGATGGCCGTGCTTGCATGGCGGTTTCTGATGACGGGCGGCCCCGATATGCTGCGCATGATGAACCGGCCGGTCGGGCAAGGACACGACCACATGCCTGAGCACGCGCACCACGACATGGGACACGGTGGGGACATGCACGACCACCACGCGATGGAGGAATAGGGTAGGCGCCTGCGACGATTAGGAAAAGGGCCAGTCCTTCGCCGCGGACTCTCCTTCTGCCAACAAACTCACTCGGGAACATCTGGGGCTTGACAAGTAAGTACTCTCTTACGTATAATCCAGCTATGAAGACAGAACATTCAGCACCGACAGCCGATGTTTTTCAGGCGATCGCCGATCCGACGCGGCGCACCCTGCTGGAGATGGTTGCGGAACGTGAACGGCCGGTCAAGGCGCTAGCCGAGGCCTTTCAGGTATCGCGGCCGGCGATCTCCCAACACTTGCGTGTCCTCCGCGAGGCCGGGTTGGTGACGGAGCATCGGGTGGGCCGGGAGCGCCGCTACCGCCTGCGCGCGGCGCCGCTGCGGGAAGTGCGCGATTGGGTCCGCCAGTACGAGTGGTTTTGGCAGGCGCGCCTGGGTGAACTTGGCGAATATCTGGAGGACGACGAATGAACCGTCCCGAGATTGTGGTCGAGGTCATCTACCCTGCGTCGCTGTTGCGGGTCTGGGCTGCGCTGACCGATCACCGGGCGTTGGGGCGCTGGCTCCTGCCCAACGATTTTGCGCCGGTGCTGGGGCAGCGGTTTACCTTGCGAGCGCAGACAGCGGATGAATGGCCACGGGATGTCCATTGCCAGGTCGTCACGTTGGAGGCGCCCTGTCGGCTCGCTTTCACCTGGCAGGATGGTTCGCGCCGCCTGCCGACAAGAGTGTCATTCACGCTGGAGTCCGTACCTGAGGGGACACGGCTGCGCCTGGAGCACAGCGGCTTCGATCACGCGGTCCGAGATGACGCCCGCCACCGGCTGCACCACCAATGGGGAAAGTTGCCGCTCTTGCTGCAACTGCAGGTGGATGCCACGGCGTTGATCGACGAGGTGCTGGCGTTCGTCCGCGAGCCGCGGGCGATGCACCGCAATGCCTTGCCGGTGCTCGCCGAGTTACAGCAATCGGCGTTGGGCTTGCCGCTGGATTTGCTGGAGGCCATGGTGCTGGATGGCGTAGAACAGCGGGCTTTTGTGGCGGACTTTGTAACAGCGGTCCTGGATTGGCCGGGCGTCGTGGACGCCGGGCTCCGGCAAGAGTAAGCAAGAGGAGGTGTGGCTTGGCACGGTTGTTTCGGTATCAGGTTGACGAGGCGGGTCTCGTCAACGGCATCTTCCAATTCGTCACGGAGCCGAACGCCTCGGTTCGTAACGCCTTACCCATCGTGCTGGAGTTGCGGGAAGGTCCCAACTTCCTGCTGCCCTGGGATTTGGTGGAAAACATGGTGCTGGATGGCGTCGACCAGCGGGAGTTCGTGGCCGATTGGGTGCACTACGCGGTGGGCTGCCTGGACTGAACAGGAGCATCGGGCCGGCTGCTGCTGCTTGCCTCCCCGAGCGGCGGTAGCGCGTTGCGAGCGTTGAAAGGAACGTCGAGCATGGCAAATCTGACACTGGACCACGTCACCAAGCGTTTCGGCGCAGTAGCGGCAGTGAGAGATATCAGCCTGGTGGTGCAGGAACACGAGGTAATGGTGCTGCTCGGCCCCTCCGGCAGCGGCAAGACAACTGCTTTGCGGCTGATCGCCGGGCTGGAGGAGCCGGACAGCGGCGATATCACCCTGGGTGAGCAGCGACTCAATGATCTGGCGCCCAAGGATCGGAAGGTTGCCTTTATGCGCCAGTCCTACGCCCTCTACCCCCACNNTGAGAACATGGCATTGTGGCCGCGCCTGCGCGGGCTGCCGGCGGAGGAGATTGAGCAGCGCGTCAGCCGGGCAGCCGAGCGGATGGGCCTGAGCGAACTGTTGGAGCGCTGGCCGCGCCAGTTGCGCGGCGGTCAGCGCATGCGCGTGGCGCTGGCGCGCACGCTGGTTCGCCAGCCCGAGGTGTTCCTGCTGGACGAG
>DHIZ01000346.1:13881-14024 GCA_002404055.1 Chloroflexi bacterium UBA4733 | reverse complement strand
CGCGCCTGCCCGGCACGGCTGCCCGCCGAAACGCTATCGGACACTCTTATAGGGTGTCAGCTATTAGTAGGCCCTACACGGCGAACCGTCCCCGTAGCGCCGTTTACGGTGCTTTGTAATCGTAGCCCGCCCGTTTACGGGCG
>DHIZ01000346.1:0-13706 GCA_002404055.1 Chloroflexi bacterium UBA4733 | reverse complement strand
GCCCGCCCGTTTACGGGCGGGCGGGCACCCGCCGCGACGGAAGCCCGGAGTTCGCCAACAAAGTCATGAATCGTCGGGTGAGCGGCCACCACGACCAGAATCCCGACTTCGCCAACAGCTACGTTTACGGGCCGGTGGACGTCTCGCAACTTGCCTCTGGAGGTTCAACAGCAGTCACATTCTCTCTCGTCAGCCTGTACCCGGCAATCGCCGCTCGCTCCGGGCCAGTTTCCTATCCCTCCCGTTTCGCCGTCAGCCACCATAGCCGCAGGGGGTCGTGGCGACCAGGTACAAAGCGGGCGCGTTCCTCAATATCGACTAGGACGCGCTTCAGGTCAGGTCCCGCTACCTTTTGCTCGTCTGCCCACTGGCGCAGGAGGTTAGCCGTGGTGTAGGTCGGCAACGGCGGGGCGAGTGCCCTCAAGATGCGCAAAGTCTTCAGATCATCGGTGGCGACTGCAGCCTGCCGATGCCAGGCCAGCGCGCAGGTCATCGCTTCGCCATCATCAATGTTGGCGGCGAAGTTGACAAAACTCGCCTCCTCATCCGTCGTTGCGAAGGCGAAAATGTCCAGCAATCCGACGGCGACCAATGGTTGTATGTCAATCGGCTCCCGAACGTCGGCGTCCTGGCCATCGCCACCACGGCGGAGGTAGCGCACCTCTGCTGCGGCGCGATCAGCGACAGCGAAGCGCAAGGGAAGGGCACGCAGGATATCCACGATGAGCCGCGTGGCGCAGAGATTGAGCAGACAACAGGCATCAAGCAGTACGAGCAGGTACACGCGCGATTCGGCATTCACTGGGAGATCACTCATGCCAAGGATCGGGCGCCTGGTCCCGCCAATGACTCTCCAAGATCCAGCGGCAAGGTCGTCAGCGTGCCGTCGCTGTCCAGCAGATCGCGGCTGGCAAGGTGCAAGGCCAGTTCTCGAGCCGCCAGGCGGTCCAAGCGCACAAAGCGAGCGAACTGTCCCTCAGTCAGGTCGCCCCGTTCCAAGGCTTCGGCGGCGAGGTAGAGGTAGCGCACTGGTAGTTCGCGGTCAGCCTCCTGGTGCGGCGTGAGGTGCAGCAACTCCTGGGCCTCACGAACCCGGAAGCCGCGGGCAGCCAATCGGTCCCACGTGCCGAGCGGGAGCAGCCGCAACTCCTCCAGCCGCCGGGCCAGGGCCTCGACGGACACGAAATACCGGTGGGCCAGCGTGCATAAGTCAGCCGGCGTGACGCGCTGCTCACGGCTGCGCTGCAACTCGTGAAAGCGCCGGCGCAACCCGGCCGCCGGCAGAAGGAAGTTGCGGGCGAAAGCGTCGGCGAAACGCTCGTGATCCGGCAGGCGCTCGTAGCGGCCCACTGGCGTCACTTCCGGTTGGAAACGTTTGGTGAGGAAATGCGCGTAGTCATGGGCCAGCGTCAGCCGACCGCGCTCCGCCGGGTGGTTGCGGTTGATCGCAATGCAGCCGCCAAGCTGTTCGGTGTAGGCAAACATTCCGGCGATGCGCGGCGGCAACTCGATAAAAAAGATGCGCAAGCCGACATCGTTTTCCAGCACCTGACGCAGCGACAACAACGGGCCGTCGCCCAGACCGAGGCGGTTGCGCTCGGCAATGGCAACGTCCTCAGCCGCGAGTTCAGGCGTCAGGCTGCGGATGTCGTAGGGATTCGGATACGCATGCTGGAGAGGCGCCCCGCAGACCTGCTCCAACTCCACATAGTCTTCACAGAGCCGCTGAAACTCCAGCAGTCCGGGCGCAATCTGCTCTGCCACGTCAGCCGTCGGACCGAGCACTGCCCGCAACTGCACAGCGAAGGGCGCCGCCGGTTGCGACTGGCGCAAGAACTCCCCGACACTGCGGCCAAAAAGGGCGGCGAGTCGAATGAGCTCACCCGGCTGGATACGCCGCTCACCTTTTTCGATAGCAGTAAGGGTCGTGCGCGCTACCCCCAGATGGTCGGCCACGTCCTGCTGCGTCCGGCTACTGGCCTTGCGCGCCTCCTGGAGCCGTCGCCCCAGTTCGCTCGGTTCGATTATTGTGAGGATGTCTTCGTCCATGTTCAGTTGCCAGTTGTCATCATGCCGCGTTTGCTGCCGGCCAACCGGGAAGCCGAAGCGGAAATCCAGCGACCTGACGGAGCGACGCGGTGAGCACCTTAAGAACCGCCTGGGCGACATCCTGCGGGTCGCCTACGCCCACGAGCAAACGATCCGGCGCCACTATTCTCCTCGCTGCCCAATGAACTGACTGTATCATGGAATCCCGACAATGTCAGATCTCTGTCTACGGCCTGCTGTCAAAAGTCAGACGCGTATGCCCCAGGCAACTCGGATTGCGGCTCGTTGTACTCCGTGCATGACGCTCGAGTGCCGACAGTAGCCAGCACATCGTTGGTAGGAACGATGGCGGGCGCGTCGTCTACCGGGTGGTGCCAGCGCAAACAATGGAAGCAGAAGAGCGGCGATGGTATCAACAGTGCGTGTCCTGACAGCGGATGAGGAACTCAATGAGACTGTGGCTTCGGTCAGGGCCGCATCCTTGCCGTCCTTGACGTCGCGGCGGTTGACAAAGGCGGACTGCTCGTAGGATCAAAACTCGCACCGATGCGTCGGGTAGTACCTCTTAATAATCGCATCGCGATGGAAGGCGCGAGTTGGCTGCCTGATATGAGGTTGGTCAGTAAGGTCGATCACGACCGTTCCTGCGCACGGGCACCCCCTTGAGGTCGTTACCCCAATCCCTCCCTTGCCTGCTTCGGCTGTAAAGTCTGTCATTACCGCATTACGTGTCACCGACTCGTTGACCAGACCACATCGCTGTGTTGCTTGCGTGCAGAGCAGGTGGACGCCACGTTCCGCCAGGGCGGAAAACACGTGAAGGTTGGGATGGTCATACCGGTTGCCGTCGGTACCGACCGAGAGAACCACAATCGACGGGGCCACCGCGTCGAGGATGATACCAACATCGGGATCACTCCAGGCGCCATGGTGCGGAAACTTCAGCACGCCGCAGCGCAGGTGGCTGTTGCGGGGAAGCCGCGCCCAGCCCGCTGGTTCGATATCACCCGTGAGAAGCGCCGAGCAGCCGGGGCCATTGATTCGAAGAACGCTGGACAAGTTGTTGAAGCCAAGTCCAAGGAGGTCAGGCAGTTCGCCATTGACGGGGTACAACGGCTCAATAACCGGAACTGTCACGCGGCCAAATTCCGGCACATGCTCACCAGCGCACAGCAGGTGAAAACGCTCGGGGTTACGCGACCGCCACTGTTGAAACCCTTGCCATGTTGTCCGTCGCGCACGACTCCGAAACGTTGTTCCCTGTTCGCCCGTAGAATGTCTGTCACTGTCCTCCAATGCCCCGGCGTCATCTCCCAACAAACCTAACGCCTGGGCCTTGGTGAGCGCGGGAAGGTTGATGAAGACCTCATCGCAACTGTGCCCGAGTTCACTCTGACAGTTCTGAAGAAACGCGACTGCGTCCTTGTAATGGTCTGCATGGAGATGAGTGATGAGAAGCCCGCGAATGGACGTGATTCCCTCGTGCCTGAGATAGTGGAACACCGCTTCGGAATCGGCGCAGTCAACGACGACGGCCTCCCCGGTCTCCAGAACAGAAACGACGATCGTGTCGCCCTGTCCCACATCCAGCACCGCAAGACGGATGGTGAGGTCATCGGCCATGCACCGCCTCAGCGTCTCGATAGAGTTGCTCAGACAGGGAAGCCAAAAGTTCTGCCTCATCAAGATATGCGTATTCTTGTACCTCGAAGCGTCCGCAGCGAATCCCTGCCAGGCTGCGTTGGCGAGCGGCAGCCTTCGGCACGTGGACACGGAAGGGTGCGCCGGGACGAAGCAGCCAACCGGGCATGGCAGGATCGATGGGGACGTGCTGCAAGGCGTCGAACTCGTCAATCCAGAGGGTGATTCGGCCCTGGGCTGGTTCAACAGCCTCGACAACGCCGCGCAGGATATGCGGTGCGTCAACATCGCTAACGGGAAGTGGGTCAACGCTCACCAGGGCAGTCTGGTCCCACTCTGCGACGATGCGTAACCGGTCGTAGGTTGCCGTATCCAGGTCGTACGCAGCCCGCAGAATGTCATCAATCCGCGCGGTTGCCGCTCGTGGTGCCGGTTCTCCCTGGATAGCCGCCTGGGTCAGGGCCTGCACCGCCGCAGCCAGGGACCCTTGGTCGGTATCGCTCAGTTGGACCGGAAATGGAAGTTCGTGAAGGGCGTTCGCTGGGATGCCGGGATACTTCAGGTGTTCTATTATCCAGGCGTTGGCGACTTTCCACTGCACGACGGCAGCGATGACCTCGTGTGCATACGGTGGAGCGTCACCGAAGGGCTTGGGGACGACTACCCAGAAGCTGTTGGAGACGTAACAGCCGCGATCCTCGATGGCCACCTTCAGCCGCTGTCCCCAACTCGGATCCGAAACGGATAGGACGAGCACTTTCTTTCCGGCCAGCAACTCTTCGTCATTGAGGCGTGGCCCCTCAAGATCGTCTGGATATGTGATAACCCGAGTGTGATTATAATTGATCCGAAATGCATCCGGCATGCTCTGCTTCGCGCCAGTGAGCCACTGCACGGGCTTTGGGATCACATTGCCTCTTTTACGCTTACGTTCGGGATTTCTTCCTTCGATGCCACCCGATATGATCGTCGCGACTGTATCCAGCCGCAGGCACCGCTCCTGGAGGGCGCCCCAGTTTGCCGGCGCCATGATCGCACGGTAATCCATCATGTGGGTGTTCGTCGAGCCATGGGGCCTCCGTGACTGTTCACTCCAAGCCGATTGGTCGCCTGTGATGGTCGACGAAGTGAAGATGCCGGTTTCTCTAAACGCTTCCAGGGTGCGACGGCCCTGGAGTGTCCGAATCCGAACCGGCGCGTGATTTGGCAGTGCCGTATCTCGTCTCTTGCGTGCGAACAGGGACGTCGTTCTGCCGCTGCCGCTCTCAAACACTCCGACGGGCAACTCCCACAACTCGAACAAATCGCACTGCTCTAGGAGTGCCTTACGCACTGTCGGTGATGCCTGCGCCACAGCGAAAGATTGGGGAACCAGCATTGCGAGGTATCCCTCTGGAGCCAAGCGATCTATGGCACGCTGAAGGAAGCGATCGGCAAGCTGTGCGCGGGTGGGCTGTTCGCCAGTTGACCGTTGCGTCTTACGGTCTCCAGCAAAAGGCGGGTTCCCGACGATGATGTTCGGTCGCCGGGTGCTGAGCCAATTCCAGCTCAGGGCGTCCTCATCATCCACGTGCCAGCTATCATCGGAAGTAGAGATCAGTAGGGCTAGGCGAGCCAGGCGTGCCGTGAGGTAATCGCTGTCGTTACCGATCAACGATGGCCGTAGTAGGTTCCGTGATTGATCGGTCAAGCGGGTCAGGCGCTCGTAGCCGGCGATGAGAAAACTGCCCCATCCGCAGGTCATGTCCACCGTTAGGCGCTGATCGGGCGGGAGCAGTTCGACAGGGATGGCCTCCCACATGCGGCGCGTCAGGTACAGCGGCGTGTCGTAGCGTCCCAGCGCTCGCGTTTGCTGTGGAGGGTACGCCTTGCGGTAGAGTTCTGTCAGCATATCGGGGACAAAGTTGGCATAGCTCACCTGGCGCAGGATGTCGTAGGCTCGCGCTGTCGCTTCGGTATACGTCGCCATGAATTCCGGCCGGAAATAACTGGGGAAGCGTTCATGCGCTTCTCGTATGAGCAGGCTGAGCGCTACATTGGGAGACTGCGCCACCGAGCCGAGCGTACCTGTATCTCCCAAAATGCACGCGCCAAGCAACTGAACACCAATCTCCAGGATCGTTTGTTCAGTTGTGGTGACGTCTTGTTGCCTGAGTGTCGAGCGTACCTCGGCGACAGCAGCAGTGAAGGTACGCACCAAGACCGGCCGCGTAGCCTCGATTGCCCACAGCGCCAACTGGTACGGCCGCATGTCAGCGAACGCTGGGTGTGTGAAGCGAGCTCGATCTTGCTTGACGTCGATAATTCGCGCCGGAGTAAGATCGTCGGCAAAACCAGCCAATACTTCATCCAGCCACTCGTAATCAATCCTATCTTTAACGCATTCGTTTCTGGACTGTCCAGACTGACGATCACTAATCCACAACGAAAAGCGGCCTTCCTTGTGAAGCAGATGAAACGGCGCCGCTGACTGCGCCAATTGCTCCACAACAGCTCGCTCGATCAGGCCGTCCCGAACATTGAACACCGTCATGCTGGCGTACTGAGCGGGTGTGCGATGAACGGCATCAGCGAACACCGTAGCATTCGTGCCCACGCGTTCCCCGTTCTGGCCGGTGGCCGCGGAAAAAGTGTAGCCCTGCACGATCCCGTCTGCCGGAAAGCCGCGGCGGAGGATGCTCCGCCGGGCAGCATCAGTGGCAGCGGGAGGCAGGGGAACTGCGGTCAAACCGTGAGCACCGAACGGCGACTGCATGGGCGACACGAGTTAGCGCCGCCCCAAAAGTGCGTGTACTGTGGGCTTTGAGGCACCAGCATGGTGGAGTGCCTGCGTGAACAATCCCATTTCGCTCCAGTATGTCACTACAATTCAGTGCAGTTTTGCTCATTATAGTCCGGCGGTCAGAACACCACAAAGCCCTTCAGCGGGTCGGCCCCACAGACAATAGCGGCAGAACTCCAGCGAGTTGCCCTCGGCATCAACGTACAGCATAACGGCTTCGCGTTTGAGCGCACAATGCTTGGCATTGGCTCCCAGCGTGTAATTCCCACGGGGAACAGGTGCGGTGTGGGTGCAGCAGCCCAGGCGACATGGCCTGCTTCTTCGTCGCGGAACTCGATTATGCTCTCATCTCACCGCCTGTAAAAGATGGAATAGAGTTGCATCGTTCGGCGGCCAGCTGTAAGTACCGCTCTGAGATGTCGATTCCTACCGACCTGCGGCCAAGGTTATGGGCCACGTATAGCGTCGTGCCGATCCCCGCGAAGGGATCAAGGACGACACCGCCAGGAGGACAGGTAGCGATAATCGGGAGCTTACACAGGTCCTCCGGGTAGGGCGCGAAGTGCGCTTCTCTGGCCTGGGTATCCTCAGGGATGATTTCCCAGACGTCTGACGGCTTGACGCCGTTTGGGTGATATTTGAGGAAATAGAACCCATGGGCAGCGAGTTCCTTCGCTCGTCCCGAGACGCTTTCAGCATCGGAATGGGTAGTGCGTTGTTGCCCACGAATGATCATCCGGAAGTCGCTGACTGCTCCTGTTTGCAGCGCATCAAGCATCCAGTTGAGTTCCAATTGCGCTTGGGCCTTCTCTTGATCGGTGAGAGCGGTCGATAGCTCAATCTGTCGCTTGTATCGCACGCCGGATACGCCGGTCGCCGACACGATGGAGCCGTTGCTAACCTTCGCCTTCCTGGCTGTCGCGCGTATCGAATCGACGTCGTAGTAGTACCCGCGCTGGGACTTGACGAAATGGAATACCGGCTCGTAGATATTGCGGAGCTTGTCAGCCGAGTTATCGGGTCCGCCCTTCACCTTGTTCCAAATAACCGTGTTCCGTTGAACCCACCCTTGCTGGTCCGTCATTGCGATGGCTATGCGCCAGGGAATGTTTTGGAGGGACTTTTCTCGGTAGGTATCGCCGATGTTGAGCCAGAAGGAGCCGGTGGGTTTGAGGACCCGTTTCAGTTCCGCGATGATCGCCAACAGAGCGGACACAAAATCGCCATGGCAGTCTTCAAGGCCGATGCCGCCGCCTGCGTACTCGCGTTTCCCCCAGTAGGGCGGGCTCGTCATCGCACAATCGACGCACGAGCTGGGCAGCGAACGCAGAACGGATAGCGCGTCGCCCCGAAGCAACAGAGGCACATATTCTGATGAATTGATGTACCCGTTGAAGGCCGTGGCTGCCGACTCGGTGGCCGTCTCGACGACGCCACGATGCCAGACTTCTACAGCCATTGAGACCTTTGGCCCGCGTTCAGGCGGGGTGTTTCAGTGAGGTCTCTTGAGCATCGGGCAAACTCTCGGCTCTCTAGCCCGATCATGCGGCACCCATTCGTGTCATGCTCACAGCGCTCGCACGTCTACCCGACCACTCGGAACTGCGGGGGCCAGTGGATTCCTCCATCGAAGCTTGCGCGCAGTATATCACCACGAAGAATGACAGCGATCGCGGACTTCACGGGTCGGCTTAACCATGGGGGCGCTAACCCGCAACGGCGAGTACCGCGCCACACTCACCCCGCACCACCTCGCGTACCGTGCCCTCGGCGGCTGGCGGGTCCGGCCAGCGCGTCTCACCTTCCCCTGGCGTGACGTGGAGCAAAAACTCCATTCCCAACCCTCGGGACAGGCGCAGCAGCGTCTCCACGCTCGGACTGTGCTCGCCGGCCTCCAGGCGGGCGATGGCCGACTGGCGCATACCAAGCCGGCGAGCGAGCGCCGTCTGGGTCAAGCGGTGCTCGACTCGATAGCCCAGCACGCGCAACGCTACCGCCCGCGCTAACGCCGTTCGTTCCCAATAGGCGCGGTAGGCTGGGTCGCGTTGCATCTGTTCCGCATGGACCTCATCGACACTTCGTCCGATGCTCATTGCCGGCTCCTTTCACGGTGCCATGGCCGCCAGGCGATCCTCTGCCAGTCGAATCGCGCGTCGGAAGGCGATCGCGTCTACCGTACGGCGTCACTATATCACAAAGGTGTAGTAGACGCTACGGACGATCCCCGACGAAGCCACTGGTCAAACCAGGCATAGGCGCGCTGCCGCATGTCGTCGCTGAAAGCGTGGCCGGCGTTGACCGGCACGAAGCCGAGCCGATCTTCAACGCCAAGGGTGCGGTAGCGCTCGCGGGCGCGCTCGACCGAGGCGACGATGCCGTCGAAGGGGAAGATGCGGTCGGCGTTGCCGGCCAGGACCAGGAACGGACGCGGCGCGGCCAGCGCCAGCACGTCGCCCACCTCGCCATGGCGCAGCAAGCCTGGCACGTAGGCTGCGTAGTTGTGGTTGATGCGGTCGCGGAAGAGTGAAGCGTAGCTGGCGAACCCGCAACTGGATACGGCCGCGCTGATCCGCTCGTCTATCGCCGCAGTGAAGAGGGTCTGCTGACCGCCGAGGGAGTGGCCGATGCAGCCGAGGCGAGCGGGGTCCACCTCCGCCCGCGACAGCAGATAGTCGATGCCGCGCATGGCGTCGGAGAGCATCTTGGTCTGCAATGCGCTGCCTTCGACAATCAGCCGGGCGGACGTGAAGCGCTCGAAGTTGCTTCCCTCCAATACGGCATCGCGCCGCTCCTCAAAGCAAAGGGCATCGGCCGCCAGCGTCACATACCCTCGCCTGGCTAACTCCAGGGCATAGAACTGCTGTGGGTTGCCGGCCAGACCGGCCGGTTCGCTCTTGCCCAGGTCAAACTGTCCGGCGTGCTGGTGCTGGCAGAGCACCGCCGGCCGCCGCGCCGCCGGCCCCACCGGCAGGAATAGGTAGGCGGCCGCCCACTCTCCCGGCTCAACCCGGTAGCGCACCTTTTCGCGCACGACATCGCCAAGGTCGACGCGCTCCAGTGTTTCCGCTTCCAACAGACAGGGGAGCGGGAAGATCCCCAGCAACTGGTGGAGAACGGAACGGGTGAGGTCTGGCGCAGCCATCAGTGCAGGTTACTCCTTTTTTAGCCACGGTGCGACGGCGGCTACAATGTCGTCGTCCAGCGCCATAGTGGTGGCATCCTCGCGCTGCAGCGGCTCCAGCACCAGGCAGCCCCATTCCCGCAATGTTGCCACCGAGGCGCGGGCGCGTGGGTGTGCCCAGAGCGGTGTGTTGACGGAAACGGCAATGGCTACCGGCGTGCGTCGTCCGATCGCCTCGGCTACCACGGAGAGCGCCAGGTTGTCGGCGATGCCCTGTGCCAGCTTGTTGACACTGTTGAAGTCGCAGGGGGCGACCAGCACCACCCCTTCCGGCGGTCGCGGCAGTATCGCAGCGTCGAAGTAGCTCTCCACGATGCGCGCTCCGGGAGCCAGCGCCAGTTCCCGCGGGCTGACTATGGCGCGTGCGTTGGGTGTCATCAATACCATTGTCTGAGCCGCGAGTAGCGTCAGCCGCCGCAGCAGTTCCGGCACGCGCCGTGCCGTCCCCGCGCCAGTCACCACCACATAGCAGGTACCGTAGGTCACCATGGTGGGGAGTATAGCCGCAGGTGATTCAGGACGGCGCCGCGATCAGCGCTGCCGCCAGCGCCTGCCGCAGCGCGGCCACCCGGTACGGCTTGGCGACGACGTGCTCCAAGCGGATGCCGCAGCGCGTCAGTTCGACACTACTCACACTGTGACCCCAGCCACTCGCTACGACGATCGCCAGCTTCGGGAGCAACGCCTGAACTCGCTCGATGAGTTGCCAGCCGGACATGCCGGGCAGCCCGACATCGGTCACGAGCACGTCGTACACCGCCGCTCCAGCCGGCGCACGCTCTGCGCGGCGTCGGCTGCAGCGAGTGCCGCAGTGGCCACGTCCTGGCGGATCGCCGCGAAGGAGGACGCGCCGTCGGCCAGCGCGCGCTGCACTTGATCCAGCGGGCCCGTAATGGCCGTCAGGTAGTTGCTCACGTCGTGGGCAATGCCGGCCGCCAGTTGCCCCACCGCCGCCATTTGCTCGGACCTGGCCAGGCGCTGGGTAAGCTCCTGGTGCTCATTCTCAGCCTGCTCGTCGTCGCGCAACGGCCCTTGCCGTCCTCTGCTGTCCGCGGGAGACGCCATGCCGATCGATCCTCTTCGCCTGGACGTGCGTCGTGCGCCGGTACCGTACCATATTGCCTGCTCCCAATATACTGTCCATGCGTCCGCCCGCTGTTCCACCCAACGGGCTATAGGCCGACGGGCATGACACAGATTTGATACAACCCTGGGTAATTGTGTCCGCGCGATGTGGCGTCGGTGGTTATGCTTGCTCTCTACCGTTCGGCGTTCTACCTGGGAATCGCCTCAGGAGCAACCCTCAAGGAAAGGCTGGCAATGACGCGCCGCTCTGATACGATTTCAATCCTGGCCGGCGCCAATGTTCTGCTGGCGGCTCTCGCGCTCATTGACTTCGTAGGGCATCTGCTGGTCGCCGGCAACTACGGTTACTTCCGAGATGAGCTGTACTACATCGCGGGCGGTCGGCGCCTTGCCTTCGGCTATGTTGACTTCCCACCTATGATCGCCGTGCTCGCTGCGCTCATGCGTGCCTTGATTGCGGATAACCTGATCGCCATTCACGTCGTTTCGGCGTTTGCCGGTTCTTGCCTGGTCCTCGTCACCGGTCTGATGGCGCGCGAACTGGGCGGAAGTCGCTTCGCCCAGGCGCTGGCGGCGCTGGCCGCGCTGGTGACGCTCGTCTTCATGGCCACAGCTTCCATCTTCTCCATGGATATCCTGGATGCGCTGTGGTGAGCTTTGGCAGCGTTGATCGTGCTCCGGATCATTGGGCGCCAGCAGCCGAAGCTCTGGCTGCTCTTTGGCTTCGTCGCGGGCGTCGGGCTGTTGACCAAGCTCACCATGCTTTTTTTCGGCTTCGCACTGGTGATCGGGCTGCTGCTCACGCCCAGCCGAGCCTATTTCTGGACACGCTGGCTCTGGCTGGGCGGTCTGCTCGCCCTGGCAATGCTGCTGCCTTACGCCGTGTGGAATGCCGTCAACGGCTTTCCCACGCTGGAGTTCTGGCGGCACTACGGCGGCCTGACCGGCGGCGGCCCGGTAGGCTTTCTGGCCAACCAGATTGTCACTCTGAATCCGCTGACCGTGCCCCTGACGATCGCGGGCCTGGTGTTCTATTTCCACACGGCGGCCGGCAAGCCCTATCGGCTGCTAGGCTGGACCTACGCGGTCCTCTACGTGCTGTTCACCGTGATCAACGCCAAGGCCTACTTCCTGGCGCCGGCCTATCCGATGCTCTTTGCCGGCGGCGCTGTGCTGTTGGAGCAGGTGGTGCGACGGCCGCACTGGCGCTGGCTGCGCATCGCACTGCCCGCCGCACTGGCCCTCAGCGGCTTGCTTCTGGCGCCATTGGCGATGCCGGTCCTCCCTCCCGCCACGTTCGCCCGCACCTATGGCCACCTGACCGCCATCGGCAACTCCGGCGCCGGGCAGCAGAAGGCGGGTATCTTCCCCCAGTATCTCGGTGATCGCTTCGGCTGGGAGACGATGACGGCGACGGTCGCCCAGGCCCACGACCACCTCCCTGCGTCTCAGCGTTCAGCGGCTTGCATCTTCACCAACAACTACGGCGAGGCTAGCGCGCTCAGCTTCTTCGGCGCGAAGTATCACCTACCGCTCGCCCTCAGCGGCCACAACAACTACTACCTCTGGGGGCCGGGTTCCTGCAGCGGCGCAGTTGTCATCACCGTGGGGCAGTCGCTACAGGACGACGAGCGGGCCTACACCAGCGTGGTGCAAGTAGCCACCAGCTCCTGCGCCTACTGCATGGCCTACGAGGACAACCTGCCGGTGTACCTCTGCACACTGCCCAGGTCGCCGTTGCCGGTGCTCTGGGCGACCGTCAAACACTTTGATTGACGCTGCGCAACCGCCCTCGCTACCCGCGTCGTGCCTCCTCGTTCTACTCTCCCGGTCGCTTGCGCTGGCGATGCCACTCCTCCAGGAAGCGAACGCGGTCGAGATCCACATCCGGCGCTTGGGGTTGTTGGGCCAGGTCGCGCGCTTGATGGGCCGCGGCAAAGATCGGCCGGAGCGGCAGTTCCAGGCCGGGGAAGAGCGGGCTGATGAGCACGTCGTCGCGACCGAGGGGCGGCTGCTCCTGGTAACGACCGCCGACCAGCGCGAAGCGGCGCAGGCGCTCGTTCGCTACGTCGACGACCCAATAGTGGGCAACGCCGCCCCGCTCGTAGATGCCGAGCTTGTCGATGAGGTCACGCTGGACGGAGGTGGGGGAGAGGGCCTCGACCACGAGATCGGGCGGGCCGAAGCAGCCCGTATGACCAAGGATACCGGCGCGGTCGGCGCGGACGAAGAGGAGATCGGGCATGGTGACGTTGTATTCGTTGAGGACGACGTCGAGCGGCCCCATCCGCACGATGCCCAGACCGCGGTCGTCCGCAAACAACTCCAGCCGCACGGCAAGCGTGAGAGCAACTGCCTGATGGGGTTCGGTGGGCGAGGAACGCACCACGATCACGCCGTCCAGCAGTTCGTAGAGGATGCCGTCATCGGGGAGATCACAGAACTCGGCATAGGTCACCCGGCTCCCGACGAGCGTGGCCATGGCATTGGCGCCTCTCTGTTGAACCATCTGCTCCTTGCTTGCCGGAATTCTACCACCGCGAGCGGCGAGCCGCCCCCCGGCGATGCTCGGTTACGTCCGCTGTGTAACCGGCGCATGATCAACCGAGCCGCTGCCGGTGACGGTCGATAGGATGGCCGGGTGGCCGAGGTAATGTACGGCACTGCTTCCGCTGATCTTGACGCGCAAGCTATCGCTTGCGTTGACCGTCGCCTGTCCCGAGCCGCTACTCCGAACAATTGCCTCCATGCTGGCGAATTGGCTGCCCTTGTATCGGCTCGAGCCGGACATGGTTACGGTCTGGCTGCCGGCGCTACCGACGAGTTCAACCGAACAAGGGCGGCCGCGCACTGCACCGCCTGGTACTGCAGCACTTTGGCGTTGGCTTCCGATACCTGCATGGCGCGAGCGGTCTCCTTGATAGTATGCCCTTCAAAGAAGCGCAGTTCCAGCACGCGCCGGTAGTT
>DHIZ01000434.1 GCA_002404055.1 Chloroflexi bacterium UBA4733 | reverse complement strand
CACGCCCTGGTCGACCAGGCTCTCCTGCAGCTTGTGGTAGACGACCTCGCTCGCGTACTGCGCGCCGACGCCGGCCAGGTACTTGCGCTCGGCCTGCGGGATGCCCAGCTTGTCGAAGGTGCGCTTGATGTACTCCGGCACCTCTTCCCAGGTGCGTCCCTGGCGATCGGAGGGGCGGACGTAGTAGAAGATCTCGTTGAAGTCGATCTCATGCAGCGCCGGGCCGCCCCAGTTAGGCATCGGACGGTGCATGAAGTGTTCCAGCGACTTCAGGCGGTACTGGTGCATCCACTCCGGTTCGCCCTTCATCGCCGAAATCTCTTCGACGATCTCCTTGGACAGCCCCTTCTTCGACTTATAGACGGGCGCCTCCGCGTCGCGGAAGCCGTACTTATAGTCGGTCCCAAATTCCTGACTGAGCGCCATGGTGGCCTCCCTTATCTAACGGGGGCGTATGCAATACGCCCCTACGAAAGGCGTATACAATACGCCCTCTACGGCCCGGTGCGGTACGCCGCTCCGGGCAACTCCGCTCCTACGCCGCTGACCCGCCGCGGGCGTCGTCGATAATCTTCTCGTAGCCCCGATCCTCCACCTGCAAGGCGAGTTCCGGCCCGCCATCCAGGACGATCCGGCCGTCGACCAGCACGTGGACGAAGTCCGGCTTGATGTAGTTCAGGATGCGCTGGTAGTGGGTGATGATCAGCACGCCCATTTCCGGCCCCAGCAGGGCGTTCACACCTTCGGAGACGATGCGCACGGCGTCGACATCCAGACCGGAGTCGATCTCGTCCAGGATGCTGATCTGCGGCTTGAGCAGCGACATTTGCAGCACCTCGGCCCGCTTCTTCTCGCCACCGGAGAAGCCGTCGTTCAGGTAGCGACTGACGAAGCTGTTGTCCACCTTCAGCAGCTTCAGTTTGTCCTGCAGCAAGGGGCGGAACTCGCGGGCGGAGAGGACGCCTTCTTCGCCGTGGGGGCCGACACCGCTGGTGCGTACGGCGTTCAGCGCCAGACGCAGGAAGTTCTGGGTGTTGACGCCGGGAATCGCCATCGGCGCCTGGAAGGCCAGGAACAGGCCACGTCGGGCGCGTTCATCGGCCTTCAACTCCAGGATATTCTCGCCGTTGAGCAGCACCTCACCGGCGGTGACCTCGTAGTTGGGGTGCCCCATAATGACGTAGGAGAGCGTGCTCTTGCCGGACCCGTTTGGTCCCATCAGCGCATGCACTTCACCTTTGTTCACCGTGAGATTCACGCCGTTGAGGATCTGTTTGCCCTCGACTTTTGCGTGCAAGTTGCGAATCACCAGGTCGCCCTGGACCATACTAACCATGCTGCGCTACCAGGCCTTTCTCCGTCAGTTGAATCAGCATGCCGGTTTGCCGCTCGGCGTACTGCACCGGCTCGCGCTGCGGCGGCACCGGCACCAGGTCGGCGAGGGACATGCCGTCGAGCACGCCGGAGATCGCCTTCCCCACCTGCAGCCACATGTGCCGGGTGCTGCAATGCGCCTCGAAGGCGCAGACCATATCGGCTGTCCCCTCGCTCACGCAGATCATCGGCGCAATCGGCCCTTCCAACGCCCGCAGTATCTCACCCATGCTAATCTGCTCCGGCGCTCGGGCCAGGGTATAGCCGCCATAGACGCCACGATGACCGGCAATCAGGCCCGCCTTGCGTAAAGCCACCGCCAGTTGCTCTAAGTACTCTACGGACAGGTGCTCCTGAGCCGCGACCTCACTGAGAGCGACCGGCTGCGCGCCCCATTGACGGGCCAGTTGCACCATCATGCGCGAGCCATACTCGCCCCGTGTCGAGACCTTCAACATCGCCGCATTCGCTCCTGAATCCCGAGTGGATTGCTCAGGATTGAGTATACCGTGGTGCGCGGTGCGATGCAAACGGGGTTCCGCTTTCAAAGGAGAACGGCGGCGCCACGTTAACCGAGCCGAATCCGCTCGCCAAGCCAAGCGGGCCGTCTAGCACTTTCTGGCCCCCTCTGGCACTTGCACGGCTGCTGTCTCGACAGGGGGCCGGTACACTCCGCTTTCCGGGTAACGCACAAATCGTTTGGCAAGCAGTGTGCAGAGTGACTAACCGTTGGAAGATGCCTCGTCTTAAGGTGTCTTCGGCACGCTTGCTGTCCTCGGTCGACACCTTCCGCCGGTGGGCGTCATCCGTACCCCTCGCCAGCAATAGCTCACTCCGGCGACCGGCCGCGGCAGCACTCCTGCTGCCCTTGGCGCTGGCGCTCTTGCTGCTCCTGGCGCCGCTGATGCCGACCGCGCTTCGGCCGGTGGCAAGTGCATCTGCGGCGAGGCTCCCCTCGGCGCAAGCCGCACCCATCACGCATGACAACCAGACAACGGTGACGGCCACGAGTTCGTCGCCAAGTGCAGTCGTGATGTCGACCATAACGAGCGCCTCAGTGAATACACCGACGAACACCCAGGCGACAACCCAGGGGACCACCTCTACGGACTCGGTCGCGCTGCTGCCCTTGGCGCGACCGCTAAACGCGACGGAAGCCGTGGCGGGCGCCTCAATGACGGCGGCTGCAAGCACGGCATCGTCCGCACCCGTGCCGACTCCGCCACCATCCTCCCCATACCGTCTGCCCTGGCCGGGCGGCGAAGCCTTTTCCGTCGTGCAGGGGAACAACAGTACCTTCAGTCACCAGGGCCTGGAAGCCTTCGCCTGGGATTTCTCGATGCCCACGGGCAGCATCATCGAAGCCGCGCGCGGCGGCATCGTGCGGTATGTGCGAGACGACTCCAACGCCGGCGGCGCTGACGTGAATTTGTTCGGTTGGTCCGGTAACTACGTGGTCATTGATCACGGCGACGGCACCAGCGGACTCTATATGCACCTGATGTGGCATGGCGCGCTGGTGCGCGTCGGTCAGCAGGTGCAACAGGGCCAGCCGATCGCCGATAGTGGCGGCACCGGCTTCTCGACCGGCCCGCACCTGCACTTCATGGTGGAACGCACGGTGCCCGGCTCCTGGTACGACCAGTCACTCCCGGTCAGCTTCGCCGACGTGTCGAGCAACGGCGGCGTGCCGGTGCAGGATCAAACCCTCACGTCTGGGAACACTGTCAGCACCTATTGGCACGCGGCAAACGTGGTCAATCGAGTTGAGTTGCCGGCGGTCGATCTGCCGCGTCCGGCAGCCAGCATCGTGCCCGGTTTGCAGGGTACCGGTACTTTCGCCTGGCCGGTGAGTGGACCGATTATCAGCCCGGCGACCGCCCAGCAGCCGGCTGCCCTGATCGGCGGCGAGGTCGGTACACCCGTTGTGGCGGCGGATACCGGCACCGTCGTCTTTGCCGGCACGGATGGACTGAGCGTCACCGTCGAAATCGACCACGGGAACGGCGACCTCACAGTCTACTCCCGGATGGTGCGGGCCTTCGTGCTACCGGGCGACATTGTCCAGCGCGGTCAGCAGATCGGCGTGCTCGGCCAGCTCATCGCCGGTTTGCCCGTTCATCTAGCCGTCGCGCTGTACCAGCACGGCCAGCCGGTGAATCCGGTGGCCTACTTCCGTGCCGGCCTGACGCCGGCCCCGCTCCCCCAGGCACAACTACCCAACCTCGTCGGGCTGAGTGCAGCGCAAGCGGCGAAGGCCCTGGCCGATTTGCCGTTCACGATTGCCACCGACCCGGCGCAGTCGTCCCCGACCGTCGCCGCCGGGCTGGTGCAGAGCCAGCAACCGCCCGCCGGGTTGGTGGAGGTCCATACCGTGATCCACATCACGCCCAGCGGTGGCCCGCCGACGCCGACGCCACTGCCCACGGCGACCGTGTTGCCCCAGGCGACGCCAGCGTCAACCGCCTCGACCGCGACCACGGCTTCACCGACTGCTCAGGCGCGGATTACCGCTGTAGCAACGTCAACGACGCTGGCGGTAGCCGTAACGACTGCCGCTACAGCTACCGTGGTGCATGCAGTGCCAACAGTTCCAGCGACGGTCGCGACAGCTACCGCGACACTCGCAGTGCCGACTGTTCCAGCAACAGTCACACCTCGCCCGACAGCGACCAGCGTTGCCGTTCCTGTAGTCAGCCGTACGCCGGTCGGGACTGCCACCAGCCGTTAGAGCAGGGGTGCCGGGCTGGGGGTTTGGCGTACTCATCGTCCCCCAGCCAGGGCATAAGGGGCGACGAAAAACTGTCCGAGGGTTGCTGTGCTATGAAGATGGGCGGCCCACGCTGATCACGCGACAAATTGGATGAGCGCGTGAGGGAGCGCGTGGGCGCCTGGAGGACAGTATGCCGGCAACTGGGGTGGCGTCAACTGGAGTAGTGCTGCGGGAGGTCCCGCCGTGCCCGCTGGGTGAGGAAGTGCTGCAGTGGGTCTTGGCGCGGCTGCTGGGGCAGGGGGTGCATCGGCCCACCTGCAAGCGGCTGGCGGTGCTGGTGGCGGGGCTGCTGGCAACGACCACGGTGCAGCGGGGGGAACTGACGGCGGCGGTGGCGCGCCTGCAGTTGAGCGCGGCCACGGAGCCACGGTCTCGCTTCGCTCGCCAGCGCGCACGGCGGCTGGAGCGACTCCTGGACGATCCGCAGCTGGATCCAGAGCGGATCGTGCCGCCGATGACCGCCGCTCTCTTGCCGACGCTCTTGGCGGAGGTGTGCGAAGCGCACGCGGTCTCGGCTGCGGGACGCCGTGCACGTGCTGGCAGCGGGCCTGGCCTACCAAGGGATCGCCGTCCCACTGGGTGTGCGCACCTGGCCGCAGAACGTCCCCCTGGCCCCTGGCGCGTACTGGACCCACCTGCACGGCCTGCTGTACGACGTCCAAGCCGCGCCGGCTTATCGTCGCACTCTCCATGTGGCCAACAGCAGTGATCATAAGCATTCCCCCTGTCGAGCGCACCGCATCGGAACCGCACGTTAGGTAAGCGCGCACCTATCATATATGGCGCAGGATGCGCTCCGAAAATGGACTCAACCGACATCCTTTTGCACTATGCTGCTTGGATCTCACGCAGCATAGTGACGCGCGAACCATCCCTCGGCTGAAGCCAGATGGAAGACGTGTCCCCCTCGAATGCGGTTCCAGTTGCCGGCTCGGATCGTGGCATGGCTCACACCCCGCCTGGGACATCGTGACCGCTAATGTGCAGGTAGTCGGGCTTCGACGGCTTGCCGGTGTACTGGTACTCGGCGGCCATGTAACTCATCGTGATGGCGCGGCGCGGCCGGCTGGAGCGGTTGGCGGCGGTGCCGTGCAGCAGCAGGCTGTGGAAGAAGAGGCCGCTCCCCGGCGCCATGGGGATCGGCACGACCTGGCGTTGGTCATAGCGCTCGGCAGGGATAACGTAGTCGTCCGTGACGTGCACGTGGGGTAAGGCGCCGCGCGTCTGGCTGCCGGGGATCGCCGTCATGCAACCGTTCTCCAGCGTCGCTGGATCGAAGGGCAGCCAGCAGGACCACAACGCCATCGGTTCGATCGGCCAGTAGGGCGAATCCTGGTGCATGCCTTTGGCCGAGCCAACCCCGGCCGGCTTCATCAGCACATCCGCCCGGAACAGCTTGAGGCTCGAACTCATCAACGCTTGCATCATGGCGACGATCGTCGGGTGCCGGACCAGTGTCTGAAAGAGGTCATCGCCTTTGGCCACACCGCTGATCTTGCGCACGTCCTCGCCCGGCTTCGCCGCCAACTCGCCTCGCGCCACCTGCGGCTCCCGTTGGATGCTGAGACCCAACGGCAGGGGTCGTTCGCCGGTGGCGTACTCCGTGAGCCGGGAGATGTAGGCCCGGCACTGCTCGGGCGAGAGCAGGCCATCCACGACGAAATAGCCGTCTACTTCCGCCTGTCGGCGCTGCTCCGCCGTTAAGGTTGCGCGCGTGGTTGTCGCTGCCATGCTCCATCTCCCTCTTGTGTGCCAGCGTCCATGCTGTTGCAGTCCTACTGTACCGCTAGCAATGTTCCTGGAAAATGCACTACCGTGCCGCGTTTTTGTAGTATGTTGCAGCGTGCGGGCGTACGGAGGCGACCTACACCGGCAGGATCGATCCGTTGCAAGCCAGCCTCTCGCCTGTGCAACCGTTTGCGCAGGCAGTGACGTGAAGGCACGGGGAACTGACCGTAATGCGATACCGCTGCGGTTCCGACCAGTGTCTGGGTTCGTTTCGTCGGTTCCGTCCTGGGTGTGTGACAATGCCGGTCAGGGAGTGAGCGGTGACAGCTTCTCTACCGAACCATACCTGCATTGACGATGCGTGGCACGGCTGGTGGCTGGAGCCAGGGAGCGGGGGCGAGTTCCGCTGCGTACCGGAGTGGCGAGTGCTGCCCCGCATCCTTGAGGACTATACCTTCTGGTTTGTCCGCGGGGGTGTGGCGACCCTTCGCTGTGGCCCCGAGCCCTGCCAGATGGCCACCGGTGACTTGCTCCTCGTGCCTCCCAATGTCAACCATTCGGCCGAGCATGATTCGGCGCGGCCGCTCTGGGTGGTCACCGCCCACTTCACCGTCCACTCCCCCCTTGTCATTTTACGCCCGATACTGC
>DHIZ01000320.1 GCA_002404055.1 Chloroflexi bacterium UBA4733 | reverse complement strand
CGACTGGCTGACCGTGCTTGGCTATCCGACCGCCAAACCGTCCACCACCAGCGACGACACGCCTCGTGCCGACCAGCGCCAAGACGCCGCCTGAACGCTAAACTGTCATGTCAACATGAACCATGTCTAAGCGTCTCGGGCTAGCCGGCGAGCCCGCTCCGCTTCCTCTACGGTCGGCTCTTCGTCGACGCCTGGATAGCGAAATTCCGACGCGTAAGGGGTCAGCAGTTTCGCCGCCTCATGCATGCGCTGGAAGCCGGCATCAAATGCCTGGCACTGCAGGAGCAGCTCGGAAAGGACGTGCGTCCGGCGGAACGGCTCGTCCTTACCATGTCAGATAGCCCTTGAGCGCCTTTTCCATCGCTTGCTGGCAATGGAACATGGCAATGTCGGTGAGCGCCGTCGCAAGCTACGCTGCCTGTAAATCGCGCTCCGCTTTTACCAGCCACTCGCGGGTCAGATGAACGCGCGGATCTTCAAGCGGCATACAGCACCTTCCCTTCGCGCGTTACCGTGGCCGGCAAGGAGGCGCGCGCGGGCAGTTGATAGTCAAACTCCGCCCGCGTGAACACGATGACTTCGAGAGGGATGGCCACACCCCAGAGGGCGTGGTAGGCCGCCTGGGCTCGGCGATAACGAGGCTGGTCTGACGCGGGCACGATCACCAGCACGTCGTAGTCACTGTCCGGCGTCGCGTCGCCGCGCGCCTGAGAACCGAAGAGATAGATGCGCTCCGGCGCCAGCGCGGCCACCAGGCGCTGGACCGCTTCGGCAAGCGCACCCGTGACGGGAGGTGGTGTGGCGATACTCATTTCCTAACCATTCGCGCATCCGGGACCGACGCGAGCGCACTTATCTACTCGCCGTCCTTCTCTTGAGACGAAAGCGCGACACACCGGGCAAAGGTCGCGGCCACGGGCTTGCCGGTGTTCTGGAGCGTTCGGATGCATGTCACAGACTAGCATGCGTTGGTCATAGCAGTCCGCCTGATAGGACGTAGGTTCGGCGCTGGCAGCCCCTTTGCGAAGGGCACGCGGATGGCAGACTGCTCTCAGGGAAAGGTATGATGCCATCACGACGCATGCCAGGGATAGCGTTCGATATCCTGTTGGGCATGGCAACAACGGAGGGCCGCCAATGGTAGCGCCGAGTACCGCCCAGCCCATCACGGTTACCGAGTATCATCGCCTGGCAGAAACCGGTGTGCTCACCGAGGACGAACGGGTGGAGCTTATTGCGGGAGTGATCGTCCCTGTGAGTCCGATTGGCCCGGTTCACGCCACGAGCGTGACAAGACTCAATACTTTCCTGGTGCGTACCATCGGCGATTCGTTCGAAATCAGAAGCCAGAATCCCGTGCGTCTGAATAGCCTCAGCGAACCGGAGCCGGACGTCGCCGTGCTGCAGCCGCGAAGCTACCGCGAGGCGTTGCCGACGCCTGCTGACGTCGTGTTGTTGATCGAAGTCGCCGACTCATCGCTTGCTGTAGACCACGGAACAAAGCTGCCGCTCTACGCGGCGGCAGGCATCGCTGAAGTGTTTCTCGTCGATCTCATCGGCGAACTGTTGGAGCGTCATACGGAACCACAGGATGGCAACTACCGGAGGATCATAACCGCCGGTCGCGGCGCCACGATTGCCTCGGCGGTCCTGCCTACGCTGGAGATCCCGGTAGACGTCGCCCTCGGCTATGCGATCGGGGCGTGAGGGCAGATCCTAAAAATGGTGGCGGCAATGACCGAACACGTTGACCGTAAGACAAGGTTCAAACCGACACGACAGTTTGGACGATCCCAAGACATCCGTACCACAGGGATCCTACGTTAGAGACTCTCTATATTGTCATGTCGAAAACCCCGGTTTTGAACCATGTCTTGGTGGGTGGTGCATCCGGCAAGTTCGACGTACATTGGCGGCAGGGTTCCCGGCGACTGAAGTCGCGGGCTACCCGTGCCAAGTGGGCGCCCTCTGGGCCCTTCGCGGGCTGCGACGAGACGCTGGGGGTGAGATTCCAGTTCGCGCAGGCGGGTACCCACCGCAGTGGGTGTTCGCCTGGCTGTAGCCCGCGACTTTAGTCGCCGGGCGGGCCGTGCGAACTGATCGGGACTTTGCGGCGCACTCTGGCCTTTGTTTCGGGGTGCGCTGTCGCCACTGCGGTCGGCCGGCGTCACGGCGAATGTCTGGGTTGTCATTCGTGGGCATCGGGACTGCGGTCCCAGGTACAATCTGCCTGGCGTGTGCCAGGCTTACGTCAAACCCAGTCGCGCTCGCACCTGTTCACGCGAATCGGTGGCATTGTGTAACGCCAGCGCGTGGAGCACCGGTTGCGTCGCCGCTCCCAGCGCCGCCACCTCTGCGGCGTTCAGCGGCCCGAATCGGCTCTCCAGGATCGTCTGCACCAACTCTCGTTGGCCCTTGGCCTCACCCCTCGCTTCGCCCTCCTCGCGCCACATCTCAGCAACACTGGATTCTCCTAACAACTCACGAAGCATTGGGTTCCTCCTCACTATCTGTTCCACCAACGGACGCGGCAAACGCAGCCCCGCCAACACTGCTAACAGGCCCGTCAACTCCTCGCGTTCACTGTGCGGCAGCGACGCGCGGGCGAGCCGTTCCACCACCGTCTCCAGCGTCGCCAACGGCTCGCCCTTCATCAACGTCGCCAACAGCCACGCCCCCGGCTCCGCCATCGCCAGCACCTGCTCCGCCGACTCTTCCCAGAGCCGGATCACGCCGTAGCGGTAGCGCATCCCTTCCTCCCCACCGCCGCGTTCGAGCACGAAGGGACTCGCCGGGATGCCGCCGCTCTTCCGCAGATAAATGACGACCGAGTAGACCGGGAGGCGCAGATGCCGCTAGAGCCGCAGGCCATACTCGGCCACGCGCTCCCCGATCATGTGGCGCTGACGCCCGCAGGGCGGCCGTTTGGTCTGGAGTTCGATGTGCAACAGCAGGTGTTCCCCGCTGCCGAGCGCCACGTCCCAGACCAGGTCGGCCAGACGCTTCTCCGCCGTCAACTCCGGGGAGCGTTCACCCAGCCAGTGCGCGCCGGGCAGCAGCAACGCCAGCATGCCCTCGTGCGCGCGCGCGAAGAGTCGCTTGAGCGTCTGGTCGTAGTCCGGTCGGTTGCCGATTGGCGCCATCGTGTCCTATCCTCCGTGTACTCCAGTGTAGGGCATGACCGGACTGCTGCACCAGCCCAGGTCTCGCCAAGCAAGCGCGGCCAGGCTGCCTCCCCAAGGAGTACGTGCGGACAGCGCAGGAGCCGAGCGTTCCCACAGTGGTACGCGAAACGGATGGCAACACCAGGAGGGGCGCGCAAAGTCGTGTACAGCCAGACTTTAGCGCCGCCTTGCATGGCACTGACAACACCGCCCGGACCACCCTTGATCCATTCAGCCACTTCCTGTTCCCAGAGACTATCGCCACAATCGAAATGCTGGACCTGGCTGAGCAGCGCAAGGGAGAACGGGATAACTCCGAGGACGCGACCCATGGGTTATTGCAGCCAGGGACCGGCGCCAGAACAAGCGATACCGGCCCCAATCCAGCTAGCGCGTACGCGGTGTGAGCGTGGACGGATCGGCCAGCGCCAGCGACGCGCCTGTATGCGCCGGAATGGTGGAGTCGGCCCCAATGCTGCGCAGTTCTGCGCCTTCCTCAGCACGCATGCGTATGGCGTGCAGTCCCGGCGATCGTGAGCCGTTCAACGTCTCTTCCTGCGGGTACGACGCCGCAGACGACGCCACGTACTGAACCTCTCCCTGTGGCGAGACATAGACTGAGTAGCTCGTCGTCAGACTGCGCGACTCTCCCATGGTCTTTGCTCCTCCCTTGTCCGTTGCTCATTCCGACCGATTCGATGCCGAGCCATCATCGTACACGCAGAGAGAATTGTACGTCCCCAAGATGCCTGCCATCGACAGCCATCCGAAGCATGTACTGCCCATGTGAGAAAAACACCAATTGCTGAAAGTTGAATACCAGGCTGACCCCATATGGCATCCCAAGCTCTTGCGTCCGTCGACGCGCATGGAAGGGGAACTCAAACGGTGGGAGTTGTTGAGTACCATCCGGTTGAACAAATTGAAGACGGAGTTGGTGTGCCCGCTCACTCTCCTCCTCGGTCAAAAGCAACTTGACGACCAGGGCCAGCGCGGCAACGGTGACGGGCAGTTCAGCCGCTACAATGTCCTCAATGTCGCCCCCAAATACCCAGAGCTTGCCGTCAGCCGTCGTCTGAGCAGCATCCGCCAGGAAGGCGAAAGCGAGCCGCATGAGGACCCGGTACCCCACTCCCTGTCGCTGCTCTTAATGCATCCCCATCGCGAATTAGGATAGTAGCACAACACTATGAAGATTCTCTGCGGCAGAGAACGCACTTCGCCGGCTTCTGCCATTAACTTCGCGGAACCCGTCTGGTGGCCGAACCGACATATCCATTGGTGTGCTTGGCTATGATGCGTGAGGACCAGCGCCACCACCACGGTCGCGCTGCCCGCGCGGTGCGGTTGACCGCAAATGCGACGCGGGCAACTCGTCGGGTTGTTATGTACGAGTGCGGAGGGAGGGCGAAGCCCGTATACTTTGCAATGGAACGATGCCGACATCGTGCCGATCCCAACCACGATGAATCGCCTCTTCCAGCTGAAACGGTGGCGACAATGACCGAAGACGTTGACCGTGAGGAAGCTATTCGTGCGCTGATGCGGGAGCAACGGCTGAGTGAGCGATTCGCGCGGTTTGTCTACGCGGTTGAGCAGGGGGAGCTTGCGGGAGACATGGTGTACATGCGTGACGGGAAGATCCTCCCCGGTGGGCCGCCCCTCCCACGGCGCTCGGACCGAGCGACCATGAGGCAAGAGCCGGTTCCCGTCACGTAGGCCGGTGTGTAGGTGACGTTCGGCGCACTTACAATTCCAGGTGACGATTGCCGGGTCGAAAGCAGCAAGTAGATGGAGACTACGGAAAAGCAGGTGATCATGGCTCCGATCATTGGGCGCTACGTCGTTGCTGATCCCGAGATTTGTCATGGTCAACCGACCTTCCGCGGCACACGAATCTTCGTCGCGGATGTGCTCGAGCAGGTGGCGAGCGGGATGGACTGGGAAACGATTGTCGAGGAGTGGCGCGGCGCTGTCTCCAAGGAAGCGATCGCCGAGGCCGTTCGCTTCGCGCGTGAGGCTTTCCTCGCACACGGAATCGAGACACCGCAGCCTGTCAGTGCATGAACATTCTGGACGAACAGATTCCGGAGATACGTTGGATTTTGCGGTGATTCGGGAACTAGCCACCGCGCACCGCTGATCGCCGTGCCGTGGCGCCTACCTGCTGGCCACGGCACGTGCCGACAGCTTCTGGATGCGATCGTTGCCAGTGTCGGCTACGTAGAGGTTGCCCTGCGCGTCCACCGCGATGCCATCGGGGAAATTGAACTGGCCGGGGGCGGTGCGGTCTCCCGCTAGCACGCGCCAGCCTGCGGCGGACGGGCTCGGCTGCCCATGAGGCATTGGTCCCCCAACCCCAGCCAAGGTACCGAAACGTCCGGACATAAGGAGCAGCCCGCTCAGCACCAGCACTGCTGCCACCCCGGCTGCCCCGCCCAGCAGCCACCGCCGACTCGTTCGTCCGCCGCCGGACCGTTGGCGCCGGGATGCGGCGTCGGCCGGTCGCTCGGCAGTCTTCGCCTCAACTTCCGTCAGGGGAGGAGCGGCCGGTGGCGCGGTCGGGGCGGCTGGCGCGATGGTGGCGCCACACTCAGAGCAGAAGCGTGCGGCTGGCGGCAGACCCGCGCCACACCGGCTACAAAAGCGTGCCATACAGATCCCCCACTCCTTTTCTCGGCAAGCAGGCGTCTCAGGTGAGCGATTGTACCAGACTCCGCACTGCCTTGGGGAGTTCGCGCTTCGGGCGAACGCCGCAACGTAGTGCCCGCGAGGAGCATATCCCCATTAGGGCGCAGCTGCAGGCCCCGCTGCGTGGGCGGACGATCGATCGCCGAGCAGACGCGGTGTGACCGCCGGCACACTGTAGAGACGGGGATCCTGAGCGAGCGCATGACAACGGCGACATGGGCCGCCGGTCCGGCACTCCTCCCCGAGCTTGCGATCATGCTGGCGCGCCGTGTAGGGAGCACTAATACCTGACACCCTATAGCACTATATTGGCGTGATCTATGCGGGTCTCCTGGGGAGGAGGTTCGCAGATGCAATTGGTGATCGGTACGGTGGACAGCGAAGCGCTGGAGGAGTTTGTCGAGCAGTTCCGGGCGATCTTCCCGCGAGCGGTCGGGACACGCAATTGCGTACGGTACTTGCTGGGGTTGGTCTCGGACCTGCCGCGGAAGAAACACCCGTAAACGGGTACCCGGCGGATGGCGGAGGTGCTACCGGAGGCGACGCTGGAGCAGTTGCAGCAG
>DHIZ01000123.1:13213-43460 GCA_002404055.1 Chloroflexi bacterium UBA4733 | reverse complement strand
AGGGATTATCTGAAAGCCCTCTAAAGCGGCGGGAGCGTTAAGGAAGGCGGCGGTGGAAGCCGGCCCGGATCAATCGCCAGCATCCAGCGGGACCGCCCGCCCCAGCCGCTTGTGTAGCGCACCACTCGCCTCCGTGCAGCCGAGATGGGTATAGAAGCCGATGGCCTCATCGGCCCCGAGGCTGATCGTGCCGACGCCAAGGCGAGCGGCCATCACGGCCGACACGCTGGCGGCCCGGTCTGTTTACCTGCTATTGACCAATCGCTACCGCTGGGCTAACCTGGCGGCGGCATTCTTTTGCCACAGCCGTTCCCAGAATGAGCGGTAATCGCCGCAGCGATGAGGAGGCGTACGACCATGCGTGTTGGGCGGCGAACAGTCCTCCGCGGCGCGACGGCGCTGGCGGCGTTTTCCCTCGCCGGGTGTCGCGCCCCCTCGCTCCTCGGGCCGCCGCCCACCGTCGCACCGGCGGCGCCACCGACTCGCGTCGCGCTGGTCTACGATGACCGCACCAGCGTCTCCTCGAAGGAGGCGCAGCAGACGCTGCTCCAGCAAGCGGTAGAGGCGGTGGCCACCGCCGGCCGCGTCGCCCTTGACCGTCAGGTCACTCTCGTGCCGATTGTGCAGCCGCCGCTCGGGACGCCGGTGCCGGCGGGCAGCGACCTCGAGCTGCAGGCGCTGGAGGCCGCGCTCGGCGGCCAGGGCGGCGAGGCGCCGCCGGACCTGCTGGTGTTCGGCGACTACCTCTTCTCCGGCGCCAGCCCCTTCAAGATCCGTGCCATGGCAAAAGGACTGCTGCGCCCGCTGGACGACCTGGCGGCGTCCTCCGCCGCCGCGCTGAGCGCCTACTATCCGGGCGCCCTCGCCACCGGCCGCTGGGTCGGCAAGCTGTACGCCCTCCCGCTCGCCATCAGCGTCGGGATGGTGCTCTACGACCCGGCGCTCTTCCAGCAGGCGGGGCTGCAGCCGCCCGACGCCTCCTGGAACTGGCAGCGCATGCTGGACGCGAGTGTGCAGTTGACCCGGCCGCCCGGGCAGTACGCCTGGGGCCTGCTGCCCGACCTTTCCGTATTCCTCTGGCAGAACGGTGCCGACATCCTCAGCCCGGACGGCCAACGCTGCATCCTGGACCAGCCCCCCGCGATCGAGGCGGCGGCCTTCTATGGCGACCTCTTCACGCGCTCCAAGGTCGTGACGCCGCAAGCCACCGGCTTTTCACAGGATGGCGGCCACCTCACCGTCGGCGGCGGGCGCGCTGCCATGGTCTTCCTCGAGATGGGTGGCGGGTCAACGACGCCGCCGCTGCGGGCCGCCGAGCCCTTCCGCGGCACGGCGCGTGCCACATACCTTGTGGTCCAGCAGGCGTTCGCCATGGCCGCGCGGACGGTGGACCCGCACCAGGCCTACGCGGCGATGACCGCCTTGGCCGCCGAAATCGAGCCGCGCAGCGACCTGCCGCCGAAGCCGTCGCTGGTGTCCCAGCCCTCCCCGTCGCCGGGGGCGACGCCGGGCGGCGACTTCGCCCTGGCCGTGCAGCGTGCCGCCGGGTATGGTCGCGCCCTCGCCATGGAGCCGGACATCTTTGGTCCGTTCCGCCAGTCCCTGGTCCAGCCGCTCCAGCAGGGCAGTGCCACAGCGGACGTGGCCTGCCGCCAGGCGACGAAAGAGATCAATGCCGCGTTGCACGCCCGGGCCGTGACTCCCGGCCCGGTGTAGCGGCGCCGCAGGCGGCCGCTTGTGGCGCCTGCGGCGGCGCCGCGTCTAGCGGAAAGGAAGGGTTCGCCATGAACGGCAACGCCGTCTTCTTTATCGCCGGGCTAATCGCGCCGCTCGTCCTGCTGATCGCGGTACCCCACCGCTGGCGGCAGATCCTGGCCGGCTTTATCTTGTTTCTCTACGTCCTGTTCGCCTTTGCGGTCGTTGCCCCACTGCTGGCCTTGCTGCTGGTCGGCCTCATCCCGGCACTCATTGCCCAAGCGACAGAGCGCCGTTTCCTCCTCCGGTGGAGATACGGCATGGTGCTTCCCATCGTCGCCCTCCCCCACGCGCTGCTGCTGCTGAAGAAGCCGGACGACGCGTGATCGGTGCGCGAAACATAGTCGTGAGTCGCACTCCGCACCATTGGACAAGGAGGACGGCTACCGCGCGGCCCTACCGCAGCTGAGATATAGTAGGCACTACCTGGTCGATAGCGACTGGATCATTGACGCTCTGCACGGGCAGATGAAGACAGGCCGCACGGGGCCCGTTGGTCTTAATGTACCGGTGGTTTAACGAGGTGGGGTACGAGGCCGACCTCGCCGCGCTGCGGTCACTGCGTCCCGAGCTGCTGACCCTGGAAGCCTGGCTGCGAAAGACCGGCTGGGCCGCAGCAACCACTTGAGCCGAACGGCAGCGTGCCGAAGCACATCCTCACGGCGCGCACGCAGCCCGCGCTGCAACCTGCGTATGCAACAGGGCAGGCGCTGGAATGGTGGACGCCATTGCCAACGGCTCGCGCGCAACCCAGGGTGGGGTATGATCCAGGAATCGACGGAGGGGGGGCCAGCATGCTCGTGTCGCGCCGGACCGCCCTCCGCGCCATCGTTGCCCTGACGCCGGTCAGCCTGCTCGCCGCCTGCAGCGGCCGGGCCCTGGTTTCGCAGCAGCCCTCGCCGTTCGCTCTGCCAGCGACGCCAGTTCCCGCCCCGTCTTCCGGGCCCAGCACGACGGCGAGCAGCACCAGGACGACGAGCGCAATGACCGCGGCAGTCAGCGGCGGTACGGAGACCGGCGCTGTGCCAAAGTCAACTGGACTGTCGAGGCCCTTCGCCGCCGTCCGGGCGCGCTGGCAATCGACGCTCATCGTGAGCGCCACGGAGGACGCCAGCGATCCGGACGTCAACGCTGCCATCGCGGCAGTGAGCCGCGCCGCCCAGCGCACCCTGGATAGCCTGGCCACCACCGCCGGACGCACGGCCCTGTGGTCCGACCTGCCGCAGGCAGCCGACGATCCGGGACAGGCCAGCAGCAGCTACAGCCGCGTGCGCCAGATGGCGCTGGCCTACGCCATACCGGGTTCGGCGCTCTTCCATGAGGCGCAACTCGGCGAGGCGATAACGGGCGCGATGGACTGGCTGGCGGCCAACGCCTACAACGCCCGCAAGCCGAAGATCGGCAACTGGTGGTACTGGGAGATCGGCATTCCCCTGAGCCTCAACGACGCCGCCCTCCTCGTCTATGACCGGCTGACACCGCAACAACTGGCAACCTCCATGGCCGCCAGCGCCTTCTTTACGCCAAGCGTCAAGATGACCGGCGCCAACCTGGTCTGGATCGCCACCATCATCGCAATTCGGGGATCGCTGGTGGAGGATGCGGCGCAACTGGCCGCCGCGCGGGACGGACTCAGCGCCGTCTTTCCGTACGTCCAGCAAGGTGACGGCTTTTACGCCGACGGTTCCTTCATCCAACACGGCGCCCATCCCTACAACGGCGGCTATGGCGCTGCCTTGCTGGCGAATCTGTCGCCCCTCCTCTCTGCCCTCGCCGGTTCGCCCTGGGCCGTCACGGATCCCAACATGCGGAACGTCTACGACTGGGTGGCGAACGCCTTCAGTCCGCTCATCGTCAAAGGCGCGATGATGGACATGGTGCGAGGACGGGAAGTCTCCCGAACCGGCTCGCCCGACCACGCCACCGGCCAGAACGTCCTCCAATCGGTCCTCCTACTCGCGCAGGAGGCGCCGGCCGCCGAGGCGGAGACGCTGCAGCGCTGGGTGAAGCGGGAAATCGAGGCCGACACCTACCGCACCTTTCTGCGCACGTCGCCGGCGCCGGCGGTGGCGCTCGCCAAGCGGTTGCTGAGCAAGGCGAGCCTTACGGCCATGCCGGAACTGGTAACGCATCGCTGCTACGCCGGCATGGATCGCGTCGTACACCGTCGGCCCGGCTGGAGCATGGGCATCAGCATGTCGTCGCAGCGCATCTTCACCTACGAGAGCATCAACCACGAAAACCTCCACGGCTGGTACACCGGTGACGGCATGACCACCCTGTATACCGATGATCTCGCGCAGTTCGGCGAGGGCTACTGGCCAACCGTCAATCCGTATCGCCTCCCAGGGACCACAGTCGCTGTGACGCCGCGAGCCGACAGTTCCGGCGCCAACTATCGCAGTCCGAATCCCTGGACCGGCGGCGCCGTGCTGGGCGACCGCTATGGTGTCGCCGGGATGGACCTGCAAGCCTGGGCTGACCTTGTGCGCGCTCGGAAGTCCTGGTTTCTCTTCGATGACGAGGTAGTAGCGCTGGGAGCGGGGATCAGCAGCGCCGGCGGGGACCGCGTGGAAACGATCCTGGAGAATCGCCGGATCGTGGGCAGCGACGCCGGCGCGCTGACCGTCGATGGCAGCATCCAGCCAACACACGTCGGCTGGACAGCGGCGCTGACCAATCCGCAGTACTTGCATCTGCAGGGAGTCGGCGGCTACGTGCCGCTGGCTCGCAGTGTCGTGCAAGCCCTGCGAGAGCAGCGCACAGCGGCTTGGACGGACATCAACAAGCTCTATACCTCGGCAACGCCGATCACCAACACCTTTGTCACGCTCTGGCTTGACCACGGCGCTCATCCAGACAACGCTGGGTACGCCTACGCGCTCCTGCCCACGGCCTCGGCGGCCCAAACGGCCAGCTTCGCAGCGCGTCCGCCGGTCGTCGTCCTGGCGAATACGGCGGAGGTCCAGGCGCTGCGACACACTGGGCTGAAGATCCTGGCCGCCACCTTCTGGACAGCGGGGCCGAAGACTGTCGATTTCCTTACCTGCGATAGCCCGGCTGCTGTCCTCGTCCAGGACACGGGGGGCGGAACAACGCTCGATCTGGCCATTGCGGACCCAACGCAGCAACATGTCGGTACCATTCGGATCGAACTGGCGCGGCCGGCGTCGAAGGTCCTCTCCGCCGACCATCGGGTCAGCATCGAGCGACTGGCGCCGACGGTGCGCCTCTCCGTCAATGTGGCGCAAGCGCAGGGACTGAGCATCGCGGCGCGGCTGGCGCTGTAGGCGATGTGTTCAAGTCGCAGTCACCAGCCGCACGGCACCACAAGACACTTACCCTATCAGGCTCGGCATGTCGGGTCAGCATCGTTCGACAACCTATGGAGGGAGCGAGTACGTGAGTAACAGTGTGCGTCTTTTTGACGGCCAGTCGCTCGCGGGGTGGCACTCGGTGCCCCGCTTGCCGGGCGCGCCGAGGCCGGGCGATCCCGGGCCCAATACACAGGGCGAAGCATACAGGAACGCCGAGCAACACCCAGCAAAATGGAGCGTCGTGGACGGGGCAATCGTCGGAGAGCAAGACCCTCCGGGATGCGGGTATGGTGGCTACTTGCTGACCGACGAGACGTACGCTGACTTCGAGCTCCAAATCGACGCGAAGCCCGATTGGCCCGCCGATACCGGCGTGTTGGTCAGAGCGACGGCGCGCGGTTCGCAGGGATTCCAAATTCTGCTGGATCACCGGCGGTCCGGCGGTATCGGGGGGTTTTACGGCAACGGGATAGGGAATTTCCGGGCGATGCCCTACGCCTTCGATGTGCAGCGCGATGCGGAAGGGACACCGATCAGGTTAGTCGCTGCCGATCCAAATGGCAGCTTTCGGCCGGTGACCGACGAAGACCGCAGGTTGCTGTCGTACGCAGCGCCGATTGAAGAGTTCCTCCAGGTGTGGAAATGGGATGAGTGGAACACATTCAAGATTCGCTGTGTCGGAAAGTACCCGAGGTTGACGACCTGGGTGAACGGGCTCAAGGTCTGCGAGCTGGACACAGAGTCGATCCAACTGCCGGCGTATGACAAGGACCGGGTCGCGGAACTGCTGGGACGAGCGGGGCACATCGCGCTGGAAGTACACAGCAATGACCCCGGGCTGGGCAAGGAGCGGTGGTGGCCGGGCGCGAAATGTCGCTGGAAGAACATCCAACTACACGCAATTGGGGATCGCTAAAGCCTCCCAAGAAGGCGGTTCAGGTCATCAGCCGTTCGGGAACTGCTGCGACATCTGGGCGGTCACGACCTGTTGCAATTGCGCGAGCGCATCCTTCGGCGTCGCTTTGGCCGTGAGCACGCTCTGGAGCGCCGTGTTCCACAGCGTCGCCGTCTGGTTCTCGATCGGGTTCGCAGGCATACCGAAGAGCTTGTCGTTCTGCTTGACGGACTGGATAAAGAAGTCCAGGCCCGGATATTTGCCGGCATTGACCTTGGCGAGAAACGAAGTGCGCGCGCCGAGCCAACCGATATTGTCGTAAATCGTCTGCTCCGCCAGGTCGCCCACCAGATGCTCGATCACCTGGAAGCCCTGCGCCGCATATTTGGCGCCGCTGGGGATGAAGGCGTTGTGCCCACCGGTGGCCTGCACCTTCCAGCCCTTGTGGGAGGTGGGGACCGGCGCCCAGGTATAGGCGAAACTGCGGCTGGGAGCGTCGTGGGCCAGCACACCGGGCGCCGTATAGATATTCACCGCCATGGCTTCCATACCGGAGGGCAGCATCGCCTTGGGATTGCCGTTCCAGAAGCCGGTACTGGCCTGGAATTTTTTGACCGCCTGCACGCCGCCGGCAACGTCGTGCAGCCGCTTGATCATCGTCATCGCCTCGACCAACTGATCGTTGTCGAAGTTGAACTTGCCCGTCGTCGGATCGAAGTACTCGATGTCGTAGGCGTGCCCCCAGTAGAAGGGGTTGCCGCCGCTCAGGCCGCCGGCCGCGCAGTCCTGAGGATCGATGCCAAGGATCGCAATATCGCCGCTGGCAGTCTTCGTGGTGAGTTGCTGCTGCAACTGCACCACGGTGTCCCAATCCCAGGACAGCGTCTTCGGATCAATGCTGTACTTTTGCAGGTTCGTCATGTCCATGCAGAGGCTGTAGCGGACGAACGCCTCCACCGCCGGCACGCCGTAGACCTTGCCCTTGTAGCTCGCGTAGTCCCAGGCGGCGGTAGGGATATCCTTCTTGTTGATCACCTTGCTCGCGGCGATCATGCTATCCAGCGCGGTTGCCGCCCCCTTTGCCCAGAACTCCGGATAGGGGGCGTTGCCGACGGCGGCATCGGGCGGCGTGCCGGCGGCGATGGTGGCGACCAGCTTCGTGTTGTTGTCACCGACCACCCATTGCACATTGAAGCTGGGGAAGGCGTCGCCGAACTGCTTGCTGATCGTGTCCCATGTCGGCAGGACAGAGGTCCCGCCCCAACCGTAGGACAGACGTACTGTAGTGGCGGCTCCCTTGCGGCTATCGCCCGCCTGCGGGGTCGGCGTCGGCTTCGCCGCCCCAGCGGACGCGGCGGTGGCGGACGTGGCCTTGGCAGCCGTGGTCGCGGTCGTCACCGCCTTCGCCGGGGCGGATGAGGTGACGGCAACCGGGGCGGCGCCGGTCGTGCTGCCGCTCGTGGCCGTCCCGGCGCCGCCGCAGGCGGTGAGTACGGCAGCGCCAACCGGCGCGACCGCGGCCACACGCAAGACGTGACGCCGCGAATATCGATGGGTTAGAACGGCCATGCAGGGACCCCTTTCCTTATGACGTTATGGCGTTGGTGATGTCGCGCGATCAAGTGGGCGCGCCGCGTATCTTCCTCCGCGCTGGTCAGGAGCGCAATACTGACAGCAATCCTTTCTGACCGATGTTCGCATCGGAACTCCAACTACCAAACCGTTGCTCACCCGCGCACCGCCCCGGCCGCCAACCCCCCAACCAGAAAGCGCTGGACGAGCGCGAAGAGCAGGATCGCCGGGATGCTCATCACCACGGAGGCGGCCATCAGGCCGGCCCAATCGCTCTTGAATTGGCCGAAGAAGGCCAGCAGCAAACCGGGCAGCCGGCGCGGCTGATCAAGCAGCAGTGCCAGCAACAGTCCGAGCGAGCAGGAGATCGCCAGCGAGCCACCGGCGAAGATCAACGTGTGGTCAATGGCGTCACGCAGGTCAGTGTCCTGGGCGAGTTGGGTAAAGTTTGCCAACCCGACGAAGGCCCCGGCGCGGGCGCTGACGAGGTTCAGGCCGGTGCAGCCAGCGACGCCGGGACATTGATGCTGATACGATGACCTCCTCTACCTCCACCACGAACTCCGCTTTGCCAGGAGTGGCCGCGTCTGCAGCTTGTCTTGGGGGTTGTGTAGAGTATAGACGCCGTTATTGCATTGGTCCAGCCGGAGGACCACCCTGGTACGCTTGTTGGAGTCACATACGCGATACTGCTGAGCAGTTTGCTCAACTGGCCATACGAGCGCGTAGGGCGCCAATGCTCGTCCCCATATCCGCGACAATTGGCTGTGTTGAGGGACTGGGCGCAACCGGCGGAAGGTGTCTCATGACCGCATCATGGAGCGGCGCGCAGGCTGGTGGTGTCACCGGGCTGTCAGTATCGCTGGAGCCACTCCAGCACTCCTTCAACGACCACAAGGGCGAACCGCGCTTTCTCGCCCTACTCTCGCCCACCTGACCGCCATGTCTCGCCGGCGCCCGTGCGGTGCGCACAGCAATCATTGGCAACGCCGACGAGCCGATAATCCCTGCGTTCGTCGTCTGGCTGCCGATGTTGGCGGGAGACGACGAAGACGCCGCCTGTCGGTCGGCAAGCCTGGTCGACGATCCGAGCGTGCGCCAGTTCTATGACCCTTCTCGACTGGCGGGCCGGAGCATTGCGCGCTCCCTCGGGGCCGAAGATCGGGTTGCCTGGGACATGTACCTCTTCTATCCGCCGGACAGCGAGTGGAGGGATGAACCGCCAGCGCCCCTGGACTGGGTGCATCAGCTCGGCGGCGGCTGGGCCGACCACAGCCGGTACCACCGCGGCGCTGATCTGGTGCGCCAACTGCGCCGGATCAAGCAGGAGCTGATTTCTGGACATTGCTGACGTCCCAATCAGGTTCGTTCCCAGCAACATCGCTGGAACCGGTCGGAGGCCGCACGAACCGCACCTCCAGGCTATGGCGCCGTCGCCGGGAGCGATAGATATTCGCCTCGGCGGCGCATCTCGAAAATCGACGCTGCAAACGGGTAGTCCGAAGCCGCCAGGTCGGCCAGCTCGCGCTGGGGGTCATAGGTCACCCGCCGAACCTCGACCCTCCCATCGTCTATCAACAGGTACGAGGCACGCCAATCTCCGTCATAGGGCTGCCCGACACTGCCGCTGTTGGCGAGTGTGAAATCGGAAATCCGGCGCACGCCGGGACGATGGGTGTGGCCATAGACCACCAGCGCCACCCCCTGCCCGCCAAACTGCCGCTGCAACTCGTCGGCACTGGCGGTGAGCGCGGGGGCACGTTCCAGGTCGTCGGGGGTCGCGTGGACGAGGAGCATATCGCCAGCGCGCCACTGCAAGGGTAGTTGGCGCAGCCACCGCAGGCGCTCCGGCCCCAGCAACCGCGAGGTGGCGTCTGCCACCTGTTGCTCGACGGGGGCCAGCGGCCTAACTCCAGCGCCGTCTGCACATACTGGTCGAGCGGAATCTTGGCCTGGGCGATCAACGGGTCAAGCGCGCGGATGGCGCCCTTCACGCCCAGCGATTGGCTGAAGCCGGGATTCGTCTCCATGAGGTCAGGAATCGAGCCACCCGCCAGCAGGGCCGTCGCGTGCGTAAAGTACTGTGCGTTCGGCGTCGTTTGCTGCTGGAGCTGGACGTTCGGCTGCACCTTCTGATAGGCGGCAAAAATGCCGGCATAGGCAGCTTGATCCGGCTTGGGGGTGAGCCAGGAGGTGATCTGCAACGTCACTGCCTTGCCGATGGGTGTGGCCGCGGCTGGCGTGACTGCCGTCAATGCAGATGACGCCGTTTCCGCCGCCGACGTGTGTGTCGCGGCGCTGCTGGAGACGGACGTCGCTGACGTAATTGCCGCCGACTGGGTTGTTGCAGTTGCCTGCGTGGTGACTTGCCCGCTCAGTCGCGCGCTGGTGACGGCGCTGGATGCGGCACTGCTGGTCGCTGCCGTCGTGGACACAGGCGTGGTGCCGCAGGCGCTTAGGGCGAGACCGACAACGCTAAGACTCAACATTGCCAGAAAACCGCGCCGCGTGCTGCGATAGTCCATGGGCTGCCTTCCTCTCCTACTTATGCACCCCCGGCGGACGGGGAATGGCCGTGGGGGCTTGCCGGTGCTTGACTTCGCTGCGGTGCTCCTTGCCCTGCCTGGCGAACTCGCCGATCTGCTTAAGGCCGCCCGGAAACCAGCTATCGAGCTGGCGGCGAGCGATGTTGACGTGCAACACCTCGTCGGCCCAATCGAAATCCTGGAAGGCGGTCGCCAGCGGGTGCCTCGCCGTGTCGCGGGCGAACTCCCATTCCTGGCGTTTGCCTGGCGGGTACCTCATGTTCTTGCCTTCGACCTCCAGGCCAAGTACGGCGTACTGCTCCAAGGGTGGCGCTTCCATGGCGAACACACCCTCGTAATCGCGCATCGGGATGGCGTCACGCCGACCGTAGGTGGCTTCGAGGCCTGCCCGGGCGGCGGCCAGGAGGTGCGCGTGCTGTTCCAGTTCCAGCAATGCCTGGCGGGCAAGCCGAACGCTGGCGTAGTCGGCGAGGTCGTTGGCACTGGCGATATATGCCGAGTGGGCCTGGCGAAGCGCGGGTAGCAGGACGTTGCTGACAGCCGCCAGGAACGGATAGCTGCCCGGCAGGTGCTCGGCCACATCAAATAGCGTGGCGAGCGCCGGGTCGGGCACGGCTTCCAGCTTGCCTTTGGGGATGCGCAACTCCATGATGCGCTGCCGCCAACTGTCGGCGCGGAGGGCAGCTTCGTACTGGCAGCGCCCGAGCAGGACTTTGATGTCGCGCTCCGGGATGGACACGATCCGCGAGGCCAGCAGCCGCATCAGGCGTTGCTCCGTGTAGGCGAAGCGTCGCAACCGCTCGGCGCTCATCGCCACCGAGAGGCCGGCGGACTGCACCCGCTGCAACCCCGCATAGCGGTAGTTCGGAGCCGTCACGTCGCCCTCCAACTCTCGACTCCTTGCTGCTGGGACGGAGGATACCCTACGATTCAGCGAGTACTATCACACCCTGGACGCCAATGAGAGGAGCAACGCTATGGTCAACATCGGTCTGCTCGGTTGCGGCTTCGTCGCCACCTTCTATATGCAAGGGCTGGCGGAGGTGCCCAACGCCCGCGTGCTGGCCGTGGCGGGACGTGATGCCGCCCGTGCCCGAGCTTTTGCGGATCGCTGGGACATCCCGGACGCCACCAGCGATATGGAAGCGCTGGCGGCACGAGCCGACCTTGACCTGCTGCTGATCGCCCTTCCCAACAAGGTCCACCTGGAGGCCGTGCACCTGGCAGCGCGCCACAAGAAGCACGTCGTCTGCACGAAGCCACTGGGGCGCAACGCCGACGAGGCCCGCCAGATGTTGGCCGCGGTGGAAGCGGCCGGTGTGCTGCACGGCTACGCCGAAACGGAGGTGTTCAGCCCGGCCGTGATGCGCGCCCGCAGCCTGATCGAGGAGGGTGCCATCGGCAGGGTGCTGACCGTGCGCTCCCGCGAGGCGCACGCCGGGCCGCACGCCCCGCACTTCTGGAGCGCCGAAGAAGCCGGCGGCGGCGCTCTGCTGGATATGGGCTGCCATACCATCGAAGCTGCTCGCTACTTCATCGGCAAGGAGGTCAAGCCGGTCGAGGTACTCGCCTGGGGCGCGACGCTCGTTCACACCGATAAGACCACGGCGGAGGATAACGCGGTCGTCTTGCTGCGCTTTGCCGATGGCTCGCTGGGCCAGAGCGAACTGAGCTGGACAGCGCGGGGCTCGCTGGACCTGCGCAACGAGGTCTTCGGGACGGAAGGCAGCCTTTTCACCGACGTCACCCGTTCTACTCCTATACATGGGTTCGTGCGCGGCACGGGCAGCTACCTGCTGGAGAAGGCGGAATCGGCCAGCGGTTGGGTCTTCCCGCTCCCCGACGAGGCTCGAGTGTACGGCTACCACGAAGAGATGAAGCACTTTGTCGAATGCGTCGCCCGCCGGCAGCAGCCCCGAGAGACGTTTGCCGATGGCTTGGTCGTCAACACCATCATCGACGCCGCCTACCGCTCCATGCGCGAGCATCGCTGGGTAACGCTGGACGTGTAGGCGGCCAGAAGGCCGTCCACAAGGCATGTACAGCAACACGCCGTGTGAAATGGAAGGGCGGCTGCATCATCGGCCCGTAGCGCCCTCTTGCTTCCGACGACGGCGCTCGTCGAGCACTGCCCTGGTAATGCGCTAGAATGACGCTGCAGGTGCAGGAGAGAGGAGCAGCGGATGGCCATCGCCAACCTTGCGGAGACCGTTGTCCGGACGACGCCGCTGGTGCAGGGAGCAGTCGATGACACGAATGAGGCGCCCTGGATGACGATGCCGGAGTTCCAATACTTCGTGGCGCGTTTGCTGGTCGGCATCCTGCGCCTGCACGCCGAACGCCGCAACCTGGGCTGGCATGTCACTGGCGAGCTCAGCGTCACTGCACCAAAGTCGGAGGGCGGCACGTTGACGCTGGGGCCGGACGTGTTGGTGGTGGAGGCCGACGAGCGGCTGCGCGATTCCTGGGACGTGCGCATTGAAGGCAAGCCGCCGCGTCTGGTGCTGGAGATCGTGACGCACGACAGCGTGGAGCGCGACACCGTCAAGAAGCCGGGCTATTACGAGCAAATGGGCGTGGAGGAGTACGTGCTGTTTTGGCCAGAACGCCCAGAGGACGGGCCAAAGTTGTTCGGCTGGCGCCGTGCTGGCGACGGCGCCTGGGTGGAGTGGGCGGTTGATGCTGCCGGGGTGCTGCGCAGCGCGGTGCTAAACGGCCTGGGGCTGCAGGTGAGCGAACTTCCCTGGCTCCGCGTGGTGGACGAGCACGGGGAGCGTTTGCCTTCTCCAGAGGAAGAAGCCGCACGAGCGGTGCGCGAGGCCGCACGCGCTGCTGCGGCCGAGGCAGAGTTGGCACGTTTGCGCGCAACGCTGGAAGGGCCTCAAGCGTAGACGCCGACCGCTGGGACATCCCGGACGCTGCCACCCGAAATGCACGTTCAGACTATGGCAGCGACGCTGTTTGCCGCTGCGTGCTCAGGCCGTTTGGCTAACCAATCCTCCAGCGTGGCGATGCGCTCCGGGTGCTGTCGGCTGCGCACCAGATAGCCCTCCGCATCGTAGCGGGCTGCCTGTTCCGCCGTCAGCGAGCCGGCCAGCCGATGTTGCAGGTTCATCTGGTCCTCCTGCCCAGCTATTTCGTGGCCAGGACGGTATCGAGATCGTGCTGGGCGGCGGTGGTCGCTTGCTCGAGCGCGGCCTGCGGCGACAACGCGCCGGAGAACGCCTTGCCGGCGTACAGCTTGAGCGTAGCAAAGTAGGCGGCGGCTGTTGGTATCTTCGGCGGCGTGAGGAAGTGCCGGGCGGTGTAGAACTGGTCCAGCCAGACCTCGAAGCCGGGATACTGCGTCAGCACCGGCTTGAAGGCGGCGCTCTTAGCGAATGTCTGCGAGTTCGGAATCTGCGGCTGGATCATGATCAGATTGGCATACGTATCCTGACCATCGAAACCGGTCAGGAACCGAATGAACTGCCAGGCGTCCGCCTGCTTCGCGCCACGCGGGATCACTGGAATGTCGCCGTAGTGGCTCTCGGCGCCGCCCGTCACGCCGGCCGGCGCGGGGATAGGTCCAAGGCCGAATTGCTCGCGCGGCAGGTTGAACAACTGCAAGGTGCGCAGCCGCCAGGGACCATCCGGCCACATGGCATACTTGCCGGCCAGATAGGGGCCCTCTTTCGGACTGCCCAGGGTCTTCTGGTACGCCTGGACTCGCGCCAGGTCCATCAGCTTGAGGTAATCCACGATCCACTGCAGCGCTTTGACGTTGTTCGGGTCGTTGGCGGTCACCTTCGTCCCCGTGGCGTCCATCAGCTTGCCGCCGTAGGAGGCGGCATATTTGGTGAGGGCCAGTTGGGAACAGCAGTCGAACCAGGTATCCCAGTAGCCGACGCGGCTGTAGGTGTTACCGCTCTGCTTGCTGAGTTTCTGGCTGAGTTGCGGCAGCTCATCAAGGGTCTGGATCGGCAGCTTGGCCGGATCTAAACCGGATTCCTGGAAGGCGTTGTTGTTCCACATCATGGCGTAGCCCTGCGTCCACATGGGGAGCGCCCAGACCTTGCCCTGATAGACGCCAAGATCCCAGATCGCCGGGAAGAACCAGTCCTTGAGCTGCCCGAGTTCCGGACCAGCGACGGTCTCCACCGGCTGAATCACGCTCTTGTAGGCGAGGCTGTAGACATCGCCGTTGCCGTTCGTCACGACGACAACGCCCGGCGGTGTCCCCGCTGCCACAGACGCCAACAGTTTCTCGATGACGGTCGAACCGGCGTTGCTGGCGACGATGTGCAGGTCAGGATGCTTGGCATTGAAGGCCGCGTCGATCTTGGCGATCATGCCGGTCGGCCCCTCGTACTGTGGTCCGGTCCAGGGATGCCAGAACTCGACGCTGCCGGCGGCTGCTTTCACAGCAACTGCCGAGGCAGTGGCCGGCTGGGTCGTCGTAGCCGCCGTGGTCCGAGCGGCAATGGACGCGGCAGTCGACGTCACCAGAGCGGCCGATGTCGAAACGGCTTGAGCAACTGTGGTCGGTGCGCTGGACGCCGTCAGCGCCGTCGTACTCGTCAGCGACGTCGTGGCCGCCGCAGCGCCGCATGCGGCGAGCAGCGGCATGCTGAGGAGCAATCCCGCAGTACCGCTCAGAGTGCGTAACACTGCGCGCCGAGCAATCGGTAGATGATGCATCGTGGTGGTATTCCTCTCTTCACGTAGGAACGGGGCGTGAGGTGGGCCGGCGATACCGCTGTCCCTGAATTCCTCCTCGCCAATCAGCACACGGTCATGCCGTCATTTCAACAATTCCGCTCGTCCCTCCCTTCCCTATCGCTCAAGCCATAGGCAGCGAAGGCTTGCAGTACTCCTTCGCCGGCGACACCATCGGCGACATAGCCACCGCGCTGTGTGACCAATGCTTTGATGTGCTCATCGGCGTTGCCGACCGTGGCCACCTGGAAACCAAAGCGGTCATCCAGCATAGAGAGGTCATTGTGGGAGTCGCCAATGGCGAGCACCTGTGCCGCTGGGATATTCCAGAGCCGGGCCAACTCTGCCAGCACCGGCCCCTTGCCAACGTGTACGTCGTGCAGTTGCACCAGGCGCACATTGCGGTTGCAGGCGAGCGCTGGAGCCGACGCGGCCAACTGTTCAGCGAGCCAGTCGCAGATAGCTGCCGCCTGCGCCGGTTGCTCGAGTTGCAGCGTCGGCAAGCCACGCGCCGCTGCCTCGACCTCCGACAGGTGCAGCGACGCCGGCCAGCCGCGACCGGCGGCCTCGTCATGGGCGCGATCCAACCAGGCCATAGCGAACGGATGGAGCGTGTGCCAGCGTACACGCACGCCCGAATTCCAGGCGGCGTGTGGCTGGTAGCTCGGCACGTCCGCGCCGTTCCCCTCCGCCCCTCGTTCAGCGTTTGGCATGGCACATAGGAACAATTCTCGCTCATCAACCATCAGTGCCGCCGGCGTCGCGGCGCCAGGGCCGAGCCCGTGTTGCTGCAATTGCTCCAGTTGGAAGGCCAGGGGTCGGCCGGTGGCCGTCGTCCAGCGGATTCCGCGCGCACTGAGCGCCTGCAGTGCCTGCACCACCGCCGATCGAATGTGCTGACCGCGCTCCAGTATCGTGCCGTCGAGGTCGAGCGCCACGAGCTGAATGGGGGGATGGGTCCGCAGCGGTACCGCGCCGGCCTGAGCAGGGCGGGGCGTGCCTCGCCGGGCTTCCTGCCGTTTTCCAGCCGGGTCAGCAGCGATTGTCATGCCTGGTGATCCCGCGACTCGAGCAGAAAGGTGCCCACGGCGTAGGCGTAGCGCAGTGCGGCGTCACGCAAGGCATCCGGCAGGACGCGAATGGCGCGATGCACTTCGTAGGTGAAGGCGCCGGGATAGGAGATGGCGAACAGCGCCCCCATCAGGGCCGGCCAGTCCACGGCGCCGTGAAAGGGCAGCAAATGCTGGTCGCTGACGCCGTCGTTATCCTGGATGTGCAGGGCCTTCAGGCGGCCGCCGATGGCGCACAGCGCTTGCCCCTGGTTAAGCGCTTGCAACTGCGCGTGCCCGGTATCCCAGCAGACGCCGACCAGTGGGTGATCCAGCGCATCCACGAGCTCGATCAACTCCTCCGGCACGGCGCCGTACCAGCGGCGCGCGCCACGACTGCGCGCGCCACTATCCGGCAGGTTCTCCAGGGCGATGCCGATGCCGCCGCGCTCCGCCACCGGCAACAGCCGGCGCACGAACGCTGCATTCTGCTCCAGGAGGAACTGGTGCTGAGCAGCGTCAAAGGCGCCGGCGCTCGTTTCCGGTTCCAGGACGACCCAGGGTACGCCCAGGATCTGGGCGGTCTGCAAACTGCGCCCACAGAGGGCGAGCAACGCCTCGTGCTCGCCGCCTGCACCGAACTTATTGAACATCGGACCGTGCATCTGGACGAAGTGCGCGCCGGAATCCTCGGCCACCGCGCGCAGGCGCTGTGCCCAGGCCTCCTCCACGCTCCAGGTCTGGCCGAGCAAGTACTTCTGGTGATCGCAGTAGTTGAAGTCAAGCGCCCGAAAGCCGGCGGCGGCGCAGCGCCGGATGGCCTGCTCAGGATCGACAACACCGTCGAAGAAAACGTTGAGCGAGGTCGCCAGTTCCACGGAGGCCCACTTTCGTCCCAGCCGGTTCGTTCGCCTGCCCTACCAGCCGCTACCCAGATTTCTTTGCTCCGGGTGGTCGTGACAGGTCGGCGGCTCACCACACAATAGGACGAGCAGCGAGACATGTCAATATTGTAGAGGAATTCTAGTGTAGACAGAAAGTATCTCTCCATGCACAGTGAAACACGCGATGATCGGAGTGCTGTGGACACCCCGCCCTCGGTCCGGCAGCGCATCGTGCGCCGTTCCCAGCAGTTCACGGCGGCGGAACAGCAAGTGGCCACCGCCATCCTGCGCCGGCCACGCCTGGTCGTCGACTCGCCCATCTATGATCTGGCCCGGGAGATCGGCGTCGCCCCCGCCGTCATCTCGCGCTTCAGTCGCGCCATTGGTTTGTCCGGCTACCGCGCCATGCGCCTGGCGGTCGCCGAGGAACTGGGAGCGGCGGCGGCGCTCGCGTCACGCCGGGAAGGTCAGGTACAGCCGACTCCCGGCGGCGGAGCCGTGTGGGAGGCGGCGTATGGCGCCTGCGTTGAGGACATGACGGCGATCCAGCAAAGCCTGGAAGCGCTGGATCCAGCAGCGATGACCGCAGCCGGGGTCATGCTGGCCGGGGCGAATCGCGTGGTGACGGTCGGCAATGACGCCTCCGGGTTCATGGCCCGACGGCTGGCCGGTATGCTGGCGCGACGCAACTGTCGCGCGCGGGCCGAGGTGTCGCCAGCCGATGCCACCTGGGCCAACGACCTTGATCCCGGTGACGTCGTCGTCGTGATCTCCCACCGAGGTCAGGCGGTCAGTCCCACGGCCGGGATCCTTCCGGCCTTCCCCACGATCCGCGCCCGCGGCGCACGCTTGCTCGCCGTGACCAATGCGCCGGACTCTCCGGTGGGGCGCGCCGCCGACGTGGTGGTTGCCACCCATCTGCCGGGCGATATCAGCGACGACGCCTATCACTTTGGAGCCGTCCTCCCCGTGCAGATTGTCGTCGTCCGGGCGCTGGTCGCGGCAACGCTGGCTGTACGTCGAAGCGGAGCAGGCGAACTCCCGGGGGCTGCGCTGACGGCTCCCGTCGTAGCCGGGACCAGACCGTAAACGGTCCGCCAAAACCGAGCGTCGCTGCTATGCTACTGTCCAGAGCGAGCGTGCGGACTCGCGGCGCTCTTGTCGCGCGCCGACGGACCCATGCGTATGGATGAAGAGCATGTTCAGCAAAGGAGAACGCCTGCAATGAGCGCCAGTTGGCTCCCCGGCAACATCTCGTTGGACAAGCCGAGCGTGGCCCGGATGTACGATTACTTCCTGGGCGGGGCGCACAACTTCGCTATCGATCGCCAGGCGGCAGATCAGGTGGTCGCGGCATGTCTGGAGTTTCCGCTGGCGATGCGGGCCAACCGTGGTTTCCTGCGCCGTGCGGTTCGCTACCTGCTGGCCGAGGGCGTGGAGCAGTTCCTCGACGTTGGCTCCGGCATCCCCACGGTGGGCAACGTACACGAGGTCGCGCAACGGGTCAACACGGCAGCCCGCGTCGTCTATGTAGACATGGACCCGGTTGCCGTGGCCCACAGCAAGTCTATCCTCCAGGGCAATGCGCAGACGGCGATTGTCGAGGCCGATGCGCGCTATCCCGAGCAGTTCCTCCGTCATCCCGACGCGCAGCGGCTGCTGGACTTCGAACAGCCGGTCAGCCTCGTGCTCGTGGCCATGCTCCACTTCGTGACGAAGGACGAGGAAGCCTACGGCCTGGTGCAGCGGATGCTCGACGCGCTGCCCAGCGGCAGCTATCTGGTGCTGTCGCACGGGACCACCGAGGGGGTGCCGGCGGAAGTCTGTAGCCGTCTGGAGCACATTTCTCGCGGGACGTCTAACCCCATGGTCATGCGAACGCGCGCTGCCGTCGAACGGTTCTTCGGCGGTCTGCTGCTGGTCGAGCCGGGCGTCGTGTACACGCCACTGTGGCGCCCGGAGGGTCTGGATGACCTGCTGCTGGAGCAGCCGGAACTCTCCCTGGCGCTGGTCGGCGTGGCGCGCAAACCGTAGCGGATTGGGAGCGAAGCGCATGGACGTCGTCGCGCGGGCAGCCTTCTCGGCGCGCTTGCGCCGGCAGTCCACGGCGCTCAGCCGAGCCTGGCAGCGCGCCATCGCACCCACCGGCTTCGCCAACTTCGATAGCGACGAGGTACGACAACAACTCGTCGGCTTGACGGAGCGACTGATGACGTTGCTGCTGGATGAAGCGGCGCCGGCAGCGGGAGCGCAGGAGATCGGCGCCGCCGTGGCTCGGCTGCACTACGTCCAGCCGGACGCGCTCGGCCAGACCCAGGCGGTATTGGCGCAACACCTGCTTCCTGAACTACACCGTGCGGAACGTGGCAGTCTGGAACTCCGCCTGGTCCACCTGTTGAGTGAACTGGGCACCGGCTTTTCGCGTCAAGTCAGGTCCATGCTCCTCTCCGAGCAGGAAACGATCCGCGCTGCCTTCCTGGAGGAACTGAACAAGGCGGCCCTGACCCAGGCGCAGCAGTACGCCAGGCGGAACAGGCGCGCGGCGAGTTGCGCGCCGTGCTGGATGCCGCCACGGACGGGATGCTGCTCATTTCCTACGAACGGCGAGTCCTGGCGGTCAACCGGCGCTATGAGGAGTTGCTCGGCTTGCCGGCCGCCACCATTATAGGGCGCAAATTGGACGATCTCCGCGAAGACCTGGAGCGGATCTTTGAGGATCTCCCGGCCGCGAGCCGGACCATAGATAGCGTGGCCAACACGGAGCAGCAGGCCATGCTGGTGCTTCGCCAGCGCTGGCCGGAGCCGCGGGAACTGCAGTTGTTCTCGACGCTGGTGCGTCTCGCTGATGGCACGATCCTGGGTCGTCTGCACACCTTTCGCGATGTGACACAGGAACGGGCAGTCCAGCGCATGAAGGACGAGTTCGTCGGCCTGGTCTCCCACGAGCTACGCACCCCGCTCACCTCGATCAAGGGCTTTATCGACCTCCTGCTGGCCGGCGACGTCGGTGATCTGACGGAAGAGCAACGGGAGTTTCTGACCATCGTGCAACGCAACGCCGACCGCGAAGTCACGCTGGTGAATGACCTGCTCGACCTTTCTCGTCTGGAGGCGGGTGACCTGGAGATCCTGCTGGCGCCGCTGGCGCTGGGGCCGCTCCTGACCGATGTCGTGTCCTCCTTACGCCCAGCCTGCGACGCCAGGGGGCAGCAGGTGTCGCTGGCCGTGCCGGTGGGACTGCCGCTTGTGCTCGGCAACGCCGACCGGCTCACCCAGGTGTTCACCAACCTCATCTCCAATGCCAACAAATACACGCCCGATGGCGGCCGTATTTCCGTCACCGCCCGGCTGGCGCAAGACCAGGTCTGGGTGGCCGTCCAGGATAGCGGCATCGGCCTCTCGCGCCAGGAGCAGACGCAACTCTTCACCAGGTTTTTTCGCGCCAAGAACCAGCTCGCCCAGGAGGCGGGTGGCACCGGGCTGGGCCTGGTCATCACCCGCACCTTAGTGGAGCGCCACGGCGGCCAGCTCACCGTGGAGAGTACACCGGGACAGGGATCCACGTTCACTGTCAGCCTACCGCGTGCCGACCGACCGGCAGCGGAGTCCGTGCCCGGCGACTGAAGTCGCGGCTATCTTTGCAAAGCCGCCCTTCGGCGGCTGGGTTAGTCCGCGCAGGCGGACTTCGCTTTGTGTAGCCCGCGACTTCAGTCGCCGGGCTAACTGGCCGAGTGGCAACCGCGCCGACGCTATTTCAAGAAGAGTTCCACCACGGGTATCAGCACGCCCGGTTGCTGAACCGGCAGTTCCAGCCGCACGGTCATCTCGCCAGCAGCGTTGCCCGGTGCCGGCTGCTCGCTCACCTTGACTTCGGAGGCATCGTTGAGCAGTTGGGCGTAGGCAACGCGACCAACCAGGCCATCCAGATACACGTGCTTGAACGGCCAGGCAAAGAGGTGAAGGTACAGCCGGTCGCCGCGCTGCGTGAAGCGACAATCGGGCGGCGGCGTATAGGCGCTCTGCGTGGCGCCGTAAATGGCGCGACCATGCAGGCGCATCCAGTCGCCCAACGCGTGCAGCGTTGCTAACGCCCGTGGATCGAACTCGCCACGGCCGGTCGGCCCCACATTCAAGAGCATGTTGCCGCCTTTGGAGACGGCATCCACCAGCATGCGCAACAGCAACGCCGGTGGCTTCCAGTCAAGGTTGTCACGGTCGTAGCCCCAACTGCCGTTCAGCGTCTGGCAGGCCTCCCAGACCACCGGCTTGCCGTCCACCTCGACCCAGCCACGCGGCTGCACCTGCTCCGGCGTATGGAAGTCGCCCATCATCTCGCTGCGATTGTTGATTAAGATGCCGGGCTGCAGCTCCCGCACCATGGCGACCAGTTGTTCGGACTGCCAATCCTCCTTGCCCTTGCCTTTCGACCAGCCCCAATCGCGGGACGAGTACGAAAAGTCCAGCCACAGCACGTCGACTTTGCCGTAGTTGGTGAGCAGCTCGCGCACCTGACCGTGCAGGTACTCGGCGTACTTGCGCACATCGCGACCCCTGGTCTGCTCGCGGAAAGGTAGGTCGTCGCGCTGGGGATGCAAACCATCGACTGGGAACTCCGGGTGATGCCAGTCGATCAAGGAGTGGTAGAAGCCGATCTTCAAGCCTTCAGCCCGAAAGGCGTCCACGTAGACGCGAATGAGATCGCGGCCAGCCGGCGTGTTGGTGGCCTTGTAATCGGTGAGGGTCGAGTCCCAGAGGCAGAAGCCGTCGTGGTGCTTGGTCGTCAGCACTGCGTACTTCATCCCGGCGGCTTTGGCAGCCCGCGCCCAGGCGGTCGGGTCGTAGAGGTCCGGGTCGAAATGGTCGAAGTAGCGCTGGTAGTGCTCGTCACTCAGCTTCTCGCGGTTCTTTACCCACTCGTGGCGCGCCGCCAGGGCATAGATGCCCCAGTGAATGAAGAGACCGAAGCGGTCCCGGACGAACCAGGCGGTACCGCCGGCTGTTGCTTCCGGCTGGGAAATATCGTGCATCGTTGCTCCTTTGCTCGCGACTGTCCGCGCCAGGCTAGCACAAGGCTTCGCAATTAGCCAGGATGGGAGCCTGGGGCGGGCCCGCCCAATGCTCCTGTGCTAGACTCTGGCACAGAACATCACAGTCACTCCATCCGCTAGGTCAGTCTCAGGAATGACCTCGGCTTTAGGATGCCGGAAAGGGCCAGAGATGCTGACTACCAGCAACGGTAGCTCCCGCCGTGCCATATTGCGGGCGGTGGCGACGGTTGCCGGGCTGCCGCTCATCTCCGTCCTGGCCGCAGCCTGCCAGGGGGCGACGACGGCAACGCCGACAGCGATCGGCAGGCAGAGCCAGGTCAGCACCGTCAGTCGCCAGGCTACCACAGCGGCGGCGTCTGGGACGACCGGCACGGCAACGACCGCGCCACAGCCTGCCGCGGCGGCTGTCGGCGGCCTGAGCGGGCCGGTGGACTTCTGGCATGTCTATAACCCCTCGACCGCCATCCCCAAGCTCGTCGCTCTATTGCAGCAGAAGTACCCGCAACTGAAAGTGAACTTCGTGCCCTACGGCGCGGCGGCGCTGGCTACCAAGCTGGTAGCAGCCGCTGCCGGCGGCACCCCGCCGGGCGGCTTCTACATCACCGCTCCCTTCTTCCACGACACCGCCCGCTTCCTGGCGCCGCTCAATGCCTACATCAACCGGGACGCTAAAGCGATCGGCGTCGACGACTTCCTACCCATCGGGCTCAAGGCCAACACCATCAACGGCAAGGTGTACGGACTGCCGATGGAGATCGCCGTGCGCATCTGGTGGTTCAACCGGCAAACGCTGGCCGAGCACGGCGTCGCCTTACCGGTAGGCCCATCCGCGCCAGCCAACGTAACGGAACGCCAACTGGAGGATATGGCGCAAAAGCTCACCTCCGACAAGCTGTACGGGTTATTCGTCGACAGGACCTGGTGGGACATCCTCATTTACGTCTTCGGCTTCGGCGGCAAGTTCCTGGACGACGCGCAGACAAAATGTCTGCTCGACTCGCCCCAGGCGATTACGGGAATACAGCACGCCTTCGATCTGGTCGTGCAGAACAAGTTTGGGCCGGCAACGGGCGGGGTCGTCCCGCATGCTACCTCCAACGACATCGCTATGGCTCTGGGCAATGCGGCGCTGGCGCAGAATTTCCGGCCGCTCTCCAACGCTGCCGACTGGGATAGCGGGCCGGTGGTGATGGGGCCGGCCGCCCCCATGTCCTACGCCTTCGTGCATGCCGGCGGGGTCGTGCAGGGCACGAAGAACCCGGAAGCGGCCTGGACCGTCCTGAGCGAGTACACTGGCAAGGATGCGGAACCGTTCTGGATGACCGCCCATGGCTGGCCGACCGTGCGCCAGAGCTACCTCAACCTCTGGATCAAAGACGGCAGTGCGCCGCCGACGACCCGCCAGAACGTGCTGGAATGGGCGAAGGTGGCCCCGCTCATCACGTTCCCCATCGGCTACAACGGCAGCATCGGGCCGGTGCTGACCAAGGCGATGAGCGATGCCATTGCGGGTAAGATCACCGTGCAGGACGCCGCAACGCAGGCAGCGCAACAGGTGACGGCGCTGCTGGTGAAGAGCTGAATCGCCCGGTCGCGACCGACGAACGGAAGGGTAGACGCAATGGTTGACTCCGTTCCAGCAACACCGACGAACGCTGCACCGAAGCCACTGGCAGGAGCGCTGTTGACCCGGCGGATGCTGCTGGGCCGGGCGGCGCTCTCCGTGGCGGCAGCCGGCGCGGCCAGCTTGCTGGCGGGTTGCGCTGTGGCCGGCAGTTCAGCGGGTGCGAGCGCCAGGCCGACGGCGCCACCGGTCAAGTTGACCTACTTGCACCAGTGGAGCCCGACCCAGGGGCATGGACCGATCACGAACACGTTGGCAGCACGCTTCCGGCAACTCAATCCTTCCATCGACATCCAGCCGGTGTACGCGGCGAACTACTACCAGAAGCTGACCACCGTACTGGCTGGTGGCGATTGGCCGGACGTGGTGACCTATAACCTGGCCTTCCTGCCCGAATTGATCGTCACCAAAGCGGTGGTGGCCGCCGAGGACTTGGCCAAAGGGCAGTATCGCTACGACCAGAACGACCTGGTCGCCGGCGCACGCGAGCAGGCCACGTTCAACGGCAAGCTCATGGCGATGCCCTACGTCCTGAACAATTCCGGGCTGGCCTACAACCAGACGCTCTACAAGCGGGTCGGGCTCGATCCGGCCAAACCGCCGACGACCTGGGATGAACTGGTGGCGCAGGCCCAGCGGCTGACCAACCATACCGGCGCTGCTCCCGTCTGGGGGACCGTCTTTCCCAAAGGCACGGCGGACCCGATATCGCCTCTGCTGGCCTTCATCTGGCAGAACGGCGGCGACATAATGGACGCCACCAACACGACGCCGCGCTGGACCGAAGCGCCGGCGGTGGAGGCGCTGCAGTTCCAGGTCGACCTTGTGCATAAATTCAATGTGGCGACGTTACCAAGCCCCGGCGCCGAAACAGGGAACATCGGCATCTGGCATCTCCCGCCGGGGAATGTGAGCGCGCTCAAGATCACCGTCAAGAACGCTTTTGAGTGGACAACCGCCGTGCTGCCCAAGCAGAAGCAGCAGGCAACGACGGTGGGCGGCCACTGCCTGGCGGTGCTGAACACCAAGAAGTATCAGGAACAGGCCTGGCAGTTTGTGCAGTGGTGGACCCAGCCGCCGCAGAACGCGGAGTACCTGGTGGCGAGCGCGACACTGCCGCCCTGGCACGCCAGCGCGCAACAGCCGGCATGGAAACAGGGTCTGAAGGACGAACCGCGCCTCCAGCCCTTCGTGGACATGCTGGCCTACGGCCGCCCCACGCCGAAGTTGGTCGGCTGGCAGCAGATCATCACCCTCCTGGCAACGGCGCGCGACGATGCCGCAGCGCTGAAGAAGTCGCCGCAAGAGGCCCTCAACGCCGCGGCGCTGCAGGCTGCGCCGCTCATCAAGCAAGGATAAGGCAACCTATGGCACTGTACACGCAATCTGCTGGTGGCTACCAGTTTCTGGCGAGCTCACCACAAGCGCCCTTCTCCAACGGCGTCGTGGCGCTGACGGGCTACGAGATCGTCCACGCCACCTTGCCGGCGCCGCTCCCCTGGCGGCAGGGCTTCGCCCGCATTGCGCGCCACCTGGAGGAACTCGGCCGACCGCGGGCGGCGCTCTGTGCGCTGGAGCTGCGCTGCCCAAAGCCGTACACGACCGAAGGCTTCGCCGCATACAACCAGCAGTATCGCGCGCTGTTGGAAAGCTGGGCCATCGTGGTTGATGGCTACGTCCCGGCGGCGCGCAGTAATGTGGCTCCCGCCATCGTCGCCCCCGCGGAGCAGTCGCTGTACGCCTTTTCCTATACCGTGGCATCCAGCGCATCCGCCCTCAGCTTCGTGATCTCCGGCGCGGCGGAGCGACCAGAGGTACGCCCCTCAGACACCTCACTTGACGCCTTGCGCGAAAAAACAGCCGACGTCATGGCGACCATGGGCGGCCGCCTCGCGCAGATCGCCGCCCCCTGGGCCGACGTCACCAGGCTCAACGTCTACACCACCGCGCCACTGCATGCCGTCATCGAAGCCGACATCCTCGCCAGGATCGGCCCGGCGGCAGTCCACGGCATCCACTGGTTCTACAGCCGCCCGCCAGTGGAAGACTTGGACATTGAGATGGATGTTCGTTGTACCCGCCAGGAGGTGCGGCTGCTCGGCTGACACCCACCGGCCCATGGTGGCCGGGACGAATTAGAACGGCATCACCCGCCGGGGCCCATAGTCCAGAGCCGCCACGGAGGCGTCGAAGCTGCGCTGGAGCAGGTCCGCTTTGGTGGCCAGTAAGGCCGGCTCGTCCCACAGGCTGCGGAACTCGAACGGGTCATTCTCCAGATCGTAGAGTTCGCCCAACCCTGTGCCGTGGTAGACGACAAGCTTCCAGCGCTGGTCTCGATACATGGTGGCGAAGCTGTGGTTCGGCAAGTCAACGGCGTCGTAGTATTCGCTACGCACGAAGTCGCGATGGCGATGGGGCGACGCCTGACCGGTCAGGATCGGCAGCAAGGACCTGCCTTGCATGTCATCCGGGATGGGCAGGCCCGCCAGTTGCAGCAGCGTCGGGGCTACGTCGATCAATTCCACCAGGGCATCGCTGCGTAGGCCTGCCAGGAGGCGCCCCGGCCAGGAGATGATCAGCGGCACGCGGACCAGGCCGTCAAAGAAGCGGCAGCCCTTCTGGGTCAAGCCGTGGTCGCCGAGGGCCTCACCGTGGTCGCTCATGAAGACGATGACCGTGTTGTCGCGCTGGCCGCTCCGGTCCAGGGCGTCGAGGATGCGGCCGAACTGCTCGTCGGACTGCTCGATCATGGCGTAGTAGGCGGCCTGGATCTTCTTCGCGGCGATAGCTTCCGGCGGCTGCGGCTTGCTCTGGAAGTCCACGGCAGCCAGAGCGGTCTGGTGGGCGAGATCGCTCGCCTGGAAGTGCGGGCCGGGCAACTGTTCGGGATCAAAGCGCCGGTAGAACTCCCAGGGCGGGTTATAGGGCGGATGCGGATCGTAGGGGTTGACACTGATCAGCCAGGGCTGGTCCCGCTGTTCTCCGATGAACTCGATAGCCTGCTCGCTGCACCAGGTGGTCTGGTGCAGGTGCGGCGGCACATTGTCCTGATCGGGCGTCGGCTCCATGAGGCCGCCGAACAGGTTATTCTGGACCGTCAACACCCGCGAGGGATCGTGCCCCTGCCTCCGCAGCCAGTCGGCGTAGTCGTGGCCGCGCGGCCAGTTGTCGCGCGGGCCGTGGCTGTAGCGAAAGAAGCGGTAGCCGTCGTCGATGCGCGGCTCCCGCCCGTTGGCAGCGCCGGCCAGGTGGAGCTTGCCGGTGAGGCCACAGTCGTAGCCGACATCGGCCAACCGGCGCGTGACCAGCCGTTCCTGCGCCGGAAAGGCAGTGTTGCCGTTGGTGTTGATGTGGACGGTGCTGGGGTACTTGCCGGTGAGGAAGCTGGCGCGGCTGGGCGTGCAGATCGGGCACTGGCAGAAGGCATGGGTGAAGGCTGTCCCTTCCGCTACCAACTGGTCAAGCCGCGGCGTGTGGACATGCGGGTTGCCGAGCTCCCCAATCGTGTCGTAGCGCTGCTGGTCGGTGCAGTACCAGAGGATATTTGGCGGTCGGTCCGGCATCTCACTCGTCTCCCAGTGTCGTACGCTCTTACCAGCCCAGCCGATTATGCCCTATTTCTCTGTCACCAGCAATGCGGCGATCTTGGCTCTTACCACGAACTGCTGCGGAACGACGCAAGGACCTCCGTAGTGCCGGCCGCGCCCGGTGATCCTTGTGAGCATCCGGTGTTGACCGATGGGTGTAGTGCAAGTGGGGCGGAACTGGGTCTCTGCGCCATGCTCCCGGTACTCTGAACGTGTGTTGCTGTTGACGAAGGTCCTCTGGCGGTACTGATGCCGATCCTTGACGCTACTTCGTTCCTTTTTGCGCACACGCCGTGAGCACGAGCGCAACCCTGGCCCTCGAAGGCTCCGACCCACCGATTACCGCCGGCACGCAGACCACCCTCACCGCGCTGGTCACCAACACCGGAACTGCGGCCGACGAGTTTGTCCTGAGCGCCCGCAACATTGACCCGGCCTGGCTGACATTCCGTCCGCCCCTGCTGCCCCTCGCCCCAGGGCAGCAGGGAAGTCTGACCGTGCTGCTCAATGTGCCTGCCGACGCCGTGGTTCCGCCGGGGGTGCCGCTCCTGCGGCTGCTCGCCCAGAGCAACGGTGAGGTCGTGGCCGAAACGCCACTGAGTACGACTGCCGTGGCGACCGCCACGACGGTTCCCTTCACGCCGATCAGCGCCGCCGGTCGGGAGGTAACGGCGCCATCGCGTGCTGTGCCTGCCGCGATCCTGGCGGCCGGCGGCATCGCGGCTGCGCTGATCGTCCTGCTGGGCGTCCTGTTCTACCGTCACGCTCACCAGCAAGCGCTGCCTGCGTCGCCGGCCAGCCTGTCCTGCGGCAAGCCGTCGACACAGGTCGCCAGCCTGCTGAGTGACGACACGACGACGGCGATCCGCCTCAGCAACCCGGACTTCAGCGACATGCGCGTGCTGCACACCGAACCGGCCGCCGTCCTGCCCGGCCTCTTCGACTCCCTGCTGTCTCTCTCCGACGACAACTCGCGGATCGCCTATGTGACGGCCAACAACGAATCAATGGACGAAGCGCACCTATGGACGATCAGCGCCACGGCCCCCGGACAGCCCCAGGAACTGGCGCACGTCTCGACCGGTTTCTGGGCAGTTCGTCCCGCCTGGTCGCCGGACAACCAGCAGGTTGCTTTCCTGGCGCTTGATCCCACGCTCGCCGCGCAGCACAAGACCCAGCTCGTGCTCTGGATCGCCGGTCCTAATGGCCAGTTGCGCCAGCTCAGCAACCTGCCGCAGCTCCGCCCGGAGGATTTCTACGGCGATCACAAGACGCCGATGTGCTGGGCTGCTGATAACCGGACCTTGATCTTCGACGGCGTGCAGGGCCAGAACCTGACGTCCGGCCAGGCCGGCGTGACGACGGTGACGGGTACCGCCACGACTAGCGCGAGTGCGCCGGCAACCGGCAACGCCGTCATCGCCTCGCCGATCACGGTGCAGGCCGATGGGCCGGCGCCGACCGGACCACAACTGCAGGTGCAGGTGAACACCTTGACCGGCGCCGTGCAGGTCGTGCCGGCGGTCGTCAAGCTGTCGCCTGCTGCTTTCAATACGGGGACGCCGAACAAGCCGACCGGCAGCGCCTGCGCCATGCCTGTGTTCAGCCAGAACGATCCGGCCTGGCGTTTCGAACTGATGCAGAGTGCCGGTGACCAGATCGGCAACTACGGCTGCGCTATGACTTCGACGTCGATGATCCTCAACTTCTATGGCGCCAGCATGACGCCGGCAGCGCTGAACGCCTGCCTGAAAGGAGCGGCTGATCCGCTCTACTGGACCCAGGCGCCCGGTTGCGTCAACGGTCTGGTCAACGGTGGCAATCGCGTCAACTTCTCCTGGCCGGTGCTGGATCAAACGCTCTCCAACGGTCCCGCCATCGTCGGCATGCTGCGTGGCCAGACCGGCATGCACTTCGTGGTCGTCACCGCCGGTGGCGGCGGCAATGCCGCCGGCTATGCCGTGACCGATCCCTGGGACGCTACGACCACCAAGACTTTGCAGACCTTTTTCAACGCAGGCTATAACCCGGCCTGGATCGTCACCTACAGCGGGACGACACGCAACTGCCAGCGCCTCGTCCCGCCGGCCAAGCAGGCCGGCGTGGCAGTGACCGGCGTGACCGATGGCGGCGTCTATCGCACGCCGGTCCAACTGAGCGTCAGCGGCGATCCCACGCTGCTGGTCAGCGCCAATGTGCTTAACCTGTCGTTGGATGACTTTGGTACCGTGCAGTCAAACGGCACGCCCGTCGCGGTCACGCCGGCAAGCGGCGGCGCAGTGATCGGCAATCCGGGTGGCAACACATCAGCCGGCGGTACAAGTCAAACGAGTAGCGGCACGGCCGCCGGGTCCTCCCTGGCCACGTCCACAACGATCGTCGCCACGTCGGCTGCCAGTTCCTCTACGATAAGTGTGGCGAGTACGACTTCAACAGTTACCACGGCCAGTACATCCGCCGTGGCAACCAGCTCGCACACGGTGGCGACATTCACCCTGATCACGGTCACCTACCATGTGCCGCACTTCTTCATCACGCCGGTGGTGATCCCCCCCAACCGACCGTTCCCCTTCGTCCCGCTCACTGCCGCATCCGTGCTGAGCCAGGAGGGGATCTATCAGTTGATCACCCAGGCCAAGGTGAGCAGCGCCGCACAACTCACTGTCACAAAGTTCATTATCGACCACACACCGCCTCATATTGACGTGCTCTGGTTGCCGGGTGGCGCCCAGGCCAACGTATCGCCGGGCCCCGCCGACGTTCGCCTCGCGCAGCAACTCGGTCCGGCCAAACTCCAGGCGCCGCTCACCAACACGCTCGACCAGACATCCTCACCGGCCATACCACAGTCAATCGGTCCGATCCATCTTCAGGTGCAGGCGCTGGATAACTTGAGTGGGGTGATCAGCATCGAGTATCAGCTGGATGGCGCGCCGTGGGGGACCTACTCGAACGACGTCAGCTTCCAGCAGGTCCTCACGGTCGGAGCGCCCGGTAATCACGTCCTGAGCGTTCGGGCCACCGACCTGGCAGGCAACACGTCCCCCGTCCAGACCTACCGATTCGCTGTCCTGACGGGCCCGCCTGCAAGCGCAACGCCAACAGCGACCGCAACAGCGACGCCAACGGTCACGGCAACCGTGTCCGCGTCGGCAACCCCGACCGCTGTCCCGACGCCGACCGCGACCGCCACCGTCCCGCCGACGAGCGTGACGAAAGCAACGCTCCAGGTCACCGCAAGCACGGCGGTGGGCGCCGCGACTGCTCTACCG